>NZ_NJGF01000006.1:0-231114 GCF_002209985.1 Bacillus sp. K2I17 | reverse complement strand
TCGGACTTTTATGGGCAGTTGATCCCCCACCTAACTTCTTTGCTTTCGCTGAATTTTGAGGTGGGGATCTTACTGCCCATTAAAGTGGGATAAATTTAAATGGAATTTTGTAATAGTGGAGAGGTATGAAGTGACTTACAAGAATAGAAAGTTAGCGCTAGTCATAATTAGTTGTATAACGGTTATGGGTAGTTGTGCAAATAAATTTGTTGAGGATGGAAATCGAAAGCATATATTTGTACAGGTAAGTAAGGCTTTAGTCGAGGTTATAAATAGAATATATAATGGATAAAAGGTGTTTCCATATACGGAAATACCTTTTTTGTAGTTAAAATTGAATGCTGAAGTTTTGGAATGAGTGAGTACCAGTTCCGTGTAGAACGAGGTTGTTATCACTCAAATATTGAATAGCGTATTTTAGTTCTTTCAGTATAGTAGGGGGAGACCAAGAGTATGATGTGAACCGTAAATTTGATTAACAGTAAACCAAGGATCTTGCAGAATAGTCATGTTTTGTTTCACATCCTATCTTCATTAGTGTATTAAATACATTCGCTTTTTTGTTACTTTAATTCTTTTTATAAAATTATTTAGTAGACGTTTTTTATAAAAGTTTGTAAAATGGGTAAACGGAATGTTGAAATGTTTATTTACTGTATGTTAAGATGATGAAGAGATAGTAAACGTTATTGGGAAACGTCTGTTTTTAGATAAACATTTTAAAGGAGTGTTTAGTATGAGTGATATTTCAGAGAAGTTTTGGGATGCTTCGGTAGAAGAATTGAAGAAAGGGTATGTATTTGAAGCGGAAGCAGAGGAGTATATTTGTTTAGCTTGTGGAGAAGCGTTTATTAAGGGGGTTATTTATCAAGATAATCAAGTTTTGTATGAAGCAGAGAAGTTTGTGCAATTGCATGTGCAAAATGAACATACGTCTATGTTTGATTATTTATTAAACCTTGATAAAAAGTATACGGGTTTAACGGATTTGCAAAAGAAAATGGTTCAGTTTTTCCATATGGGGCTGAATGATAAAGAGATTGTAAAAGAGATGGATGGCGGAAGTACATCAACCATTCGTAATCATCGATTTACACTTCGAGAGAAAATGAAGCAAGCGAAAGTGTTTTTAGCATTAATGGAACTGTCAGAAGAAAAATCAAAAGTACAAACGAAATTTGTACCAATTCATAGAACCGCAACGATGGTAGATGATCGCTACAATATTACGGAAGAAGAAAATGATGAAGTATTAAAAGCGCATTTTACAGAAGGATTAGATGGACCACTTTCTACATTTCCGAAAAAGCAAAAGCGCAAATTAATTATATTACGCCATTTAGTGACGAAGTTTGATAGTAATAAAAAGTACACTGAAAAAGAAGTAAATACTATCATAGAAAGAGTATACCCGGATTTTGTAACTTTAAGAAGGTATTTAATCGAATATGGGTTTTTAGATAGAACAGCAGATGGAAGCCAATATTGGGTAAAGTTATGATAATATGGAAAAGAAAATAAATAGAGGCACATTATTATAACAACTATACAAAGAAATAGAAGTTGAAAAACAGATTTTTAATAAAAGGAGAAATGAAATTTGAAACCACCTACAGATAATAATAAAGAAGGTGCGGAGTCACATAAGTTAGAAAGTGAGAGTAAACCGATTTGGAAATCGATGTCCATGTTTTTAGTGCCGTTACTATTAAGTAATGTATTACAATCGATTGGACAATTATTCGGTATGGTAGTAGTAGGAAGATGGCTTGGCGTTAATGATTTAGCGGCTATATCAGCATTCTTTCCACTATTTTTCTTACTCGTTTCATTTGTAATTGGTATTGGTTCAGGGAGTTCTATTTTAATTGGTCAGGCGTTTGGTGCTAAAAACGAAGATCGTTTAAAAGCTATCGTTGGTACGACACTGACATTTACATTTATTATTGGAGTTGTGTTGGCGATTATAGGTAGTATTTTTGCGATGGATATTATGCGCCTAATGGGAACGCCAGAAAATATTATTGATATAAGTGTTCATTATGCACGTATTTTATTTATATCGATGCCAGTATTATTTTTATATTTTGCATACACAACATTTATGAGAGGTACAGGAGATTCTAAAACGCCATTTTACTTTTTAATTGTAAGTACAGCGCTAAATATGATCTTATTACCAATTCTTATTTTTGGATGGTTAGGAGCTCCGAAATTAGATGTGTATGGAGCAGCCTATGCTTCTGTTATATCTACAGTTATTACGTTTATTGTCATGTTGGTGTATTTAAAGAAGAAAAATCACCCACTACAATTAGATAGTACGGTAAGGAAATATCTTCGCATGGATAGGGAATTATTGAAGCTATTGTTACGACTCGGAATTCCAGCGAGTATTAATATGATATTAGTTTCATTATCTGAAATTGCGGTAATCGCGTTTGTGAATCGTTATGGTTCGGATGCAACAGCAGCTTATGGCGTTGTGAACCAGGTTGCAAGTTATGTACAAATGCCAGCAGTTAGCCTTGGTATTACAGTTTCCATTTTTGCAGCACAATCAATTGGTGCGAATCAATTTGATAGATTGCAGAAAGTTGTGAAGGCCGGAATTATTATGAACTACGTCATCGGTGGTGTGCTAATATCTCTTATTTACTTGTTCTCAAGAGACATTCTATCACTATTTTTAACGAGTCAAACTACAATTGAAATTGCTCATAGTCTAGTTATGATTACGTTATGGAGTTATTTAATTTTCGGGCATGCGCAAATTATTAGTGCGACAATGCGAGCGAGTGGTACAGTATTATGGCCAACTGTTATCGGAGTTGTATCAATTTGGCTTGTTGAAGTACCTGTAGCGTATTACCTTTCTTACCATACAAGTCTTGGCATAGAAGGGATATGGATTGGGTACCCAGCAGCATTTATTGTCAGCTTAATATTACAGTATGCATATTATAAGCTTTCATGGCAGAAGAAACGAATTACACGACTAGTGAGTTAAATCATGCAAATGTCCCTAAGCTATTATACTTAGGGACATTTTTTGTAAGTGTATGTTTACAAATAGCTTTTTAAAGTGATATCAAAATGTTGTCTAATGAGCTTGTTATCGCTCATATAAAACTCCCACGCTTTTTCAGGTTCACCGATAATTTCAAAAGATTCTTCTGTAATATATAAAGCGCAATTATCCTCTAGTGCAATTCCTTCTATATTACCTTGATGATTTTGTAAAAAGGAATGGAAGGCGTTCATTCTATTTAATTGATTATAATGTGGACAAAACCTTTTGTTAACAATCCCCCAACCGTTACACTCTATATAACCAGAACCTTCATAATCTGATCGGATACTAGATGTGAACCAACACATAGCACCAGCGCTATTGCCCGCAATGAGTGTTCCTTGTTGCAGAGCCAATAGTAATTTTTCATCGAGTTTAAGTTCTTTCCATTCTGTAACCATTTGAATATAGTTCCCGCCACCGAGATAAATTAAATCAGCAGACTGAATCATTTCGTCTATTTCATATTTAGAAGGTGTATCAGCTATAGTACGTAAAATTTGTACTTCACAGTGTAATTGTTTTTCAAACGTCTCTAAAAATAGCTTTATATAGCTTTCATCATCATGACTAGCTGTAGGAATGAATAATACTTTTGGATACTGTTTATTTGTTAATTCTATAAGTCGCTCATTAATAGGCGAGTGATTTGAATCTTGTAAATCACCGCCACCAATGACAGCTAATTTCATAGTAAAGCACCACCTAATCATTTTTGTTATATAAAAATTCGATAGAAGAGAGTAACATTCCTTCTCTCAAGTAATGAATAAGTAGAAAATATAGTTTAAGTATATCGGAATAGTAAAGGTAGTGATAACTATATAGAAAAATGAATTTGAAACAAATTACCCGGCTATTTGCGGGCTGCCCGTAAAAGCTTGATTGGTGAGGGCTGATAATCAGTGGGGGATGAACGAAACTCCCATTGATTAAAGTTTCACTTTATCGATATATAATATTTCATACTATTGTTTTAAAATATGGAAACAATATGTTTAAATGGATATAACAAAGCATTAATTCAAATTGAATTAGTGTTTATATTTTAAAAAGGAATCGGAAATAATAGGGATTTTACAAATCGTTTTTTACTTTTAATAGGAACTTGTATTACAATATGGTAAAATTATTTCAATATATTTATTTAATATAAAAATACAAAGAGGGAGCGTGAAAAAGGTGGATTTTCGATTTGAGTTTGCAGCGAAGGTGAAAGAATACTTAGATGATGAGAAGGATGAAAAAATAATAAAAGATGGACATAGAGATATAATTTTTCACTATTTATATGCGTTAGAGGCTGAAATTGGCGTTGTGAAAAATCCTAATTTTACTTTTTTTACATCAGGAAGACGTTCACATATCGTATTAGAAAATGTTGAATTTAAAACAGAGGTAAATGTAAAAAGTAACATCATTGAAATTACAAAAATAGTGGATAATGTCGTTATTCCTTTAGATACTATCGTAGCAAAGGATCGGGAATTATTTGCACTTGGGCGCAATGAGAAGTTTAATGTACAAATATTAGAGCAGTATCTCTTTGAGACATTTGGAGAGAAATTAGGTTTAAAATGAATGGAATGGCCTACGTATTTATAGGTAGTGAATTTTAGTGTATATCATTCTTGTTTGACCTTTCATTTAATTTGTACTACAATTTGTAGTGTGAAAGGAGCCATACTATGTTTACTCAAAACTATAAATTAAATGAGCAAGGATTAAATCACTTTTTTGGACCTCTTGAAGCAAAAATTATGGAGATTGTTTGGTCTACCGAGGGTATTACGATTAAAGAAGTGCAGCAGAAATTAAGTGAAGAATCACCTGTGAATTTTAACACTGTTATGACAGTTATGAACAGGTTAGTAGAGAAATTACACTTAGAAAAACAGACGGTGAAAAGAAGTGGCATATATCGTACTGTACAAACAAAAGAAGAATTCTTATCCAATCAAACGAAGAAAATGACACAGGAATTGATGGGGGAATTTGGAGATTTAGTAGTAAATCATATGCTAGATGAGTTAGAGCAGGCTGATCCGACTTTAATAAAAAAATTAGAAGACAAATTGAGTCAGTTAAAAAAAGAGGATCAATGAAATGAAATGGCAAATGCGTAAAATCGTATTGTTAGCAGTAATTGTTAGTACCCTCTTTTTCAGTATGTTAGTGTATTACGTTACATATCCATTTCTGTTTCAAAATAAGGCGTTCTTTTTTTCAAATTTTTGCTTGTTTCAATTAGAAAAACATATGAAGGAATTATCGCTCATTCGTATTATAATTGCTGGATTACTATTACTTACAGTACTCATAGTGTGCAAAAGAATTTGGCGACAATTTTTCTATAGTAAAAAATTACAAAAAGTACTTATCCCTTTCATTCGAAAAGGAAAACAAATATATATATTGCCGACCTTAGAAGTTGCGGCATTTACAATTGGGTTATTTCGTCCGAAAGTTGTCATGTCAGAAGGCATGCTTCAAACATTTTCAGATGAAGAAATGGATGCGATTATTTTCCATGAAGAATATCATCAAACTAATCGAGATCCATTAAAATTATTTTGTTTTACGTTATTAGCAGAAGGAATGGTGTACATTCCGATATTAAAAGGGTTATTGCAGCGCTATCATGTGTATCAGGAGCTAGCAGCAGATAAATATGCAATGCAAAAGATGAAATCTTCATTCGAATTAGGTAGTGCGTTATTAAAATTAATTAAAATAAAGACAATGGAAAATCGATGTGTGACAGCTTCATTTGCAAAAACAGCAATAAATTTACGAATCGAGCAAGTGTTAAATGAAAAAGTTGTTAAGCTCAATATTCCATTACATACGAATTCGGTATATGTAACATTAGGTTTATTCTGTATGTCGATTGTACTTATTGTCGGAGAGTGCATATAGCCTCTTTTTTTTAAGAATTAACACTACTTATTGTAGTGTTTTAGGGGGAGTAAAATGAATGCAGCAGATTTAACAATTTGGCTTGTAGCTGGGGCAGGGGTATTGTCATTTATATCACCATGTTCTTTACCGCTATATCCATCTTATTTATCATATATTACAGGTGTGTCTATTCAAGATTTAAAAGAGAATCGTGGAATTATGCAAAAATCAGCGATTATACATACCGTATTTTTTATGATCGGATTTTCGGTTATATTTTATGCGTTAGGTTTATCGGTAAGTTGGATTGGAATAACATTTTCATCTAACCAAAAATTGATTCAACAAATTGGTGGGGTTTTTATTGTTTTGATGGGACTGTTTATGACAGGTTTGTTTCAACCTAAGTGGCTTATGGCAGAGAAAAAAGTACAATACAGAAGTAAATCGACTGGATATATTCGCTCGATTTTAGTCGGTATGACATATGCAGCGGGTTGGACGCCATGTGTTGGACCGATATTTTCAGCTGTACTCATGCTTGGTGCGACAAATCCTGAAGGGGCACTTCTTTATATTACCGCGTATACTCTTGGGTTTGCGGTTCCATTTTTCGTGATGGCATTCTTTATTGGGAAAGTAAAATGGATTGTTACATATGCCAATGTCATGATGAAAATTGGCGGTGGAATGATGATTGTAACAGGGGTTTTATTGTATACAAATCAAATGACGAAAATTACCGCATTCTTTATTCGTCTATTCGGTGGATTTACAGGCTTTTAAAAATGAGGAGGAAGAAAAGTGAAGAAACTAATTGCGATTATACTGGCCGGGGCATTAATTTGGGCCGGAGTTAATTTTTATAATACAAAGAAAGAAGAAAAAGAAAGAAAAGCAAAACAAGCGGAGTTACAAGAAACAGAAGTATTACCACAAGTAGGATTTAAAGCGCCAAACATAACATTAAAAGGGTTAGACGGGAAGCTGTATTCGTTAAATGATGCAAAAGGCAAGCCATACCTTATTAATTTTTGGGCATCATGGTGTGGCCCATGTGAAATGGAGGCACCTGACTTAGTTCGTATGTATGATAAATATAAAAAGGATGTTGAAATTTTTGCGGTAAATGCGACAATTGGAGATCCAGTACAAGAAGCGAGTGCATTTGCAGATCGTCACGGATTTAAGTTTCCTGTTTTACTAGATATGGACGGAGTAGCTGGATTAGATTATAAAGTATTTTCGTTACCAACGACATTTTTTGTTAATAAAGATGGAATTATCGTAGAGCAAGTACGAGGCGTATTACCTCCAGATCAATTAGAAGAGAAATTTAAGAAATTAATTGAGAGTTAAAGAGGGGATTTTGTATTGATGGAGTGGATCGTGAGGTTACAACCCGTATCTCTTATAATTGGAAGTTTATTTGGATTTATGTTGATGAAACGAAAGATGAAGAACGAAAGTGTACCATATGAAAAAATGATGGATGCAGTAACAAATGCCTTTCTTATCATCGTATTTGTATGGAAATTTGCACCGGCAATTTTAAATCCAGTATGGGCTTTTAAAGCGCCAGTGCAAGCATTATTAGCTATAGGAAGTATGAAGCATATGATAGTAGGATGCATAATTGCGAGTATATACATTGTTTGGAAAAGTAAAAAGGGACAATTTTCGCTTCGTATTTTACTTGATGCATTACCTATTGGACTATGTATGAGCATTATTTTTTATTTTCTATTCAACCACAAAATAGGTGTACAAACGACATTGCCTTGGGGTGTGAAAATATATGAATCTAAATTTTTATATCACCCTATTTTCGTATACGAGATCATCCTCGCCCTTTGTATAATCGGCTTGTTATGGATGAAAAATGAAAGACTTGGAAATGGAAAGAACATAAGTGTTTTTCTAATGGTTGAGGGATTTGCTCATATTATTATTTCGCTTATTAGTGAACAAAATTCGGTTTTATTTGGTTTATCAATACAGCAAATAATGAGCTTCTTTTTTATTAGTTTAGGGATTTTGTTGGTGCCGAAAAAATAAAAAGATAGCCACATATGGAGTGTGTCCGTACGTGGCTATCTTTTTATTATATATTAAAAAATCGGCGGAGTAACAGAAAATAAAACAATGGCATTTTTCTCGAATTGATTTACCCATTTATGTTTTAAATAAGCAGGTATTTTTACGCTATCACCCGTTTCTAATATGTATTCTTCTTCATTTAAATGTAATGTAATTTTCCCGTCTAATACGTATGCTAACTCTTCACCTTTATGTTCTAGTACATTTTCTGATGAAGCTGTATTCGGTGGAACAGTCATAATTGCTGTTGCTAAATTTCCTGTAAAATCAGGTGATAGCAATTCATATGATAAATTATCGATAATCATTTTTTTTCGTTTATGAGAACGTACAATTAAATCGTCTGTATTTGTATCTTCCAATAAAAAGCTAAATGTTGGAACATCAAGAGCTTTAGCGAGTACTTTTAATGTTTGAATAGAAGGGTTAGCAGACCCACGCTCAATTTGACTTAACATAGATGGTGTAATACCTGCCATCGTTGCTAGTTCTTTACTAGTTAAACCTTTTTCTTTTCTTTGCTTTTCAATCTTTTTACCAATATCTATATTTTCCATAATGAAAGGCTCCTTACTAATTATTAAATTATATTTAAATAAATTAAATTAAAATTAACTAAAGTAAATAATTTATGTTAAACTAAATTAAAATTAATTTAATTATAATTTATTGAATCGTAAGCTACAAGGTTATGAGGAGGAAGAGAAATGAAGGGAATAGAGAAATTAAAAGAGGAATATCCACTATTAAATAAATTAATCTCAACAGAAGAAGTGTTTTGGGTGAATCCGAACATGGAAAAGTATGAAACGGCAATAAAAGATTCCCCATTGAATGAAGGTGATGTAAAAGATGCGGAAGAGAGGTTAAAGCGTTTTGCACCGTACATTGCGAAAGTTTTTCCAGAAACGAAAGAAACGGGCGGCATTATAGAATCACCTTTAGTGAAGATACCTACTATGAAACAGTCTTTAGAGAAAAATTACGGGAAACCTATATTAGGTGAATTACTATTAAAGTGTGATAGCGGGCTTCCGATATCAGGGTCAATTAAAGCTAGAGGCGGCATTTATGAAGTGCTGAAGCATGCGGAGAAATTAGCTTTGCAGTATGGAATGTTAACAGAAGAAGATGATTATTCCATTTTAGACAGTGATACATGTAGAGAGTTTTTTGCAAAATACTCAATTGCGGTAGGTTCTACAGGTAATTTAGGACTAAGCATTGGGATTATGAGTGCAAAACTAGGTTTTAACGTAACTGTTCATATGTCAGCAGACGCAAAAGAATGGAAAAAAGATTTATTAAGAAGTAAAGGTGTAAACGTTATTGAATATGAAGCTGATTATAGTAAAGCAGTAGAAGAGGGGCGTCAGCAAGCAGATGCAGATCCTAGCTGTTATTTTGTAGATGATGAAAACTCACATGATTTATTTTTAGGATACGCAGTAGCAGCATCGCGTTTACAAAAGCAATTAAAAGAGTTAGAGATCGTAGTAGATGAAGAGCACCCTTTATTCGTTTACCTTCCTTGCGGAGTAGGGGGCGGACCTGGCGGAGTCGCATTTGGTTTAAAGTTATTGTATAAAGACAACGTGCACTGTTTCTTTGCGGAGCCAACGCACTCTCCATGTATGTTACTCGGTTTAATGACAGGACTTCATGATAAAATTGCCGTTCAAGATATCGGGATTGATAATGTAACAGACGCGGACGGACTAGCGGTAGGAAGACCATCTGGATTTGTTGGTAAAACGATGGAACCATTTTTGAGTGGAAATTACACAGTAAGTGATGAAGAGTTATATAGATTGTTAAAAGAACTAGCTGATACGGAAAATATTTATTTAGAGCCTTCTGCGCTAGCGGGAATGATAGGGCCAGTGAAAGTATGCAAAGAAGATGAGTATTTACAAAAACAACAGTTAACAGAGAAGATGAAGAAAGGTACTCATATTGTGTGGGGAACTGGCGGTAGTATGGTTCCAGAAGATGTGATGAGTGGATATTATAAAACAGGTGAGTCATTAACAATATTAGAAAAATGAGGCTAATTGTGGCCTCATTTTTTATTTATATGACAAATGTATTATTATAAATTCTTTGTTATTTTCGCATTAGTTCATTATAGTATAGATATAAAGAACGAATAGCAAATAAACATAACAAAAAAGCTTTATTTTACATAATAAGAGGATGTGTATACGATGTCATTACAGACTAAATATATAGCGGGTATTTCGCTTGGGGTTATGGGAGTAGGTTTTGCGGCTTCTATCCCTTTTCAAGGAACGGTAGCTGGAGAGATTATACAAGGGGGATTTGAAGCTGGATTAGTTGGTGGACTTGCGGATTGGTTCGCAGTTACAGCATTATTCCGTCATCCGATGGGAATTCCAATTCCTCATACAGCGTTATTACCTAAAAATCGTAAACGAGTAACGAAAGGGCTCATTCATACGTTAGAAAATGAGTGGCTGACGAAAGAAAGTATTACGAATAAAGTAAAAGAAATGCAGCTAGCGCAAATGGTACTGCAAATCGCTGAGAGAGAAATGCAGTCTGACGCTGTGAAAAAGGGAATTGTAAAAATTGCTGAGAAGGCGATTGTTACAATAGATACGGAAAAGTTAGCGGTTATTATTGAAAAAGAATTAAAAACGTATTTGCATACAATTAATACAAGTAACATATTACAAGTGCTTGTTGATCAATTGGTAGTGCAAGAGTACGATGAAAAGACACTGGATTACATATTAGTAAAAGTGAAAGATTGGACAGCGCAAGATGAAGCACGTTACCAGCTCGGAAGCTTAGGTATGAAGGCGATGGAAAACATAAAAGTAGATGGATTCTTACAGTTTACTTTGAAATCGTTTATGAATATTGTAGATGAAGATAAAATTGGCGGCATTTTGCAGAAATTTATTATTAGCAATATTAACAGCTTACAAGATGCAGATAATAGTACGAGACAACTTATATTATCGAAAATTCGTCAAGAAATTATAAATGTAAAAGAAAATGAAGCTTTACTACAAGAATTAGAAAATTGGAAAGAAAAATGGATTGCCAATTGGAATGCTACTGACAAAATTAAAGAGATGCTGGAGCAAGTGCAACAAAGGGCAATTACTTTTGTGAAAAACGAAGAGTTTACGGATAAATATGTTATTCCATTTTTACAAACACAAATGAATAAAATAAAAGAAGATGAACAGACTGTTCAAAAAATAGAAGATTGGTTACAAAAACAAGTTGTCACACTTGTGGAAAAGAATCATTCGAAAATCGGAAAACTTGTACAAGAAAACCTTGATAAGTTAGATGATAAAACGTTAATTGAAATGATTGAAAATAACGTCGGTAAAGATTTACAGTGGATCCGAGTAAACGGGGCTGTTTGCGGATTTATGATTGGATTAGTGTTAGAAGGAATTAAAGCGATTATATGAGAAAAACCTTCCACAATTGTGGAAGGTTTTTATTTTTCAATAATACTCATATTGATATTATAAGCTTTTTCAATATTTAACTTGTACGTCCCATTGCCTGTTTTAATCGAATTTTTATACCAATGTTCTTGTTCGTTGAATTCTTTATTTTCTTCTGAAGTATTCTCTTCTTTTTTCGTTAAATCTTCAACTTGTTCCCAAGGTGTGTTTCCGTGGGATTCTTTTTTGTTTGTTATGGCGATTAAAGATACATCGCTTTCTTTTGCTAAATGAACAGATACATGTGAACTTTCTTGTACAAACCAATTATTTTGTAATTGAC
Organism: Bacillus sp. K2I17; assembly: GCF_002209985.1. Taxonomy (NCBI): domain Bacteria; kingdom Bacillati; phylum Bacillota; class Bacilli; order Caryophanales; family Bacillaceae; genus Bacillus; species Bacillus sp. K2I17. The sequence goes on along the minus strand of NZ_NJGF01000006.1, from coordinate 219,263 downwards.
CAGGATAAAGGGATAGTTCGTTATTTGAAGCACGAACTTCTACATTTTTATTTTGCGGAAGAACGAGTGTTGGTTTTACCTGTGGTGCTGAATTCCATAACGTATGTTGAACTGGTAATGATTTTAAAGTGATATACATCGTTTCCCCAGCTGTTTGAACTGAAAGGAAATCTTCTTGTTTTAAATTAAGTTTTTCATTAGCTTTCGTTGTCATTACATATGTTCCAAGAAGGTGAATTTGATTTGTATCATTACCCTCTATTGTTAGAGGGTGCGGTCCTGCATCCACTACAATTTTTTTGATAGATTCAGGTATATCAAGTTGTCCACTTGGAATATTACTCGTTTGGCGAGTGGTATGAATAGAATGGCGAACTTCATCTAGTAATCCAGTTGATAATAAACAGTAAAAAGCAATTCCAACGCTTCCTAAAACGCCGATAAAGAAAATACTAAAAATATCATATTTAATAAAGGATTGTTCCTTCTTAGAAAATAGAAGGTATAGTAAAATTTCCGCGCCAAGTATGACAAGTAAAACAGGCCACCAAGCTGTTAAGGAATCTAATACCTCAGTACCTTTTATAACTGAAAATAGTAAGAAGCAACCTAATGCAATAATAGAAAGCCCCATTGAAAATGTTCCAACGCGCCATGTTCTCATTCTTTTGTACCACCTTTGTTTTCTTTATTTCCAAGTAACAATTTAAAGCCGCCACCAATTAAGAGGAGTGCAACGATAGATGTTTGGAAATAGCGATAATATAGCTCGCTAAGATGAATGTTAAATATAGTTGCAAAGTAATCATTCAAAATAGGAAGGAGTGTTTGATCTAATAAATAATAACCACCGAGTGTAATTAACCCAATACCGATCCATCTTTGATGATTGATAAAATAATCAATGATAGGTTCGTCATGTACAAGTTCTTTTCCATACTTTGCAGTTTGCTGTAAAGCGTCAAAGAAGCTATAGAACCAAATGATTGGTACTAAAAATAAAAACGCTGAAAGTCTTAATAAGTCGAGTAAATAGATGGAAAGTAAAAAGGCTGCCATAAGCTGAAGACCGCGGCGTTGTAAGCCTAAATACATATGTCCCGCTCCAGGGAACATCGCTAAAATAGAAGCGAATGTTTTATTCTTCTTTCCTTGTTCACGATGCTCTTCAAACTCTTCGAAAATAGTACGGTCATCTAGTTGCTCGCCACGTTCTTTTTTCTGGAGTTGCTGAACAACATCGAAGAAATTGTAAATCCATAAAACAGGTAATGTTATAAGGAAGATAAGGAAACTTTCTTGTGATGTTAAAAGTGCAACGAAAATAATCATACTTCCGATCCCTGTGCAAGCTACTAAAAATGTAAGTCCACGTTGCATAAGCCCTAATTGGAAATGACCAAGTCCAGGTATGATGGATAGGAGAATGATATAAAATCGTTCGCTTTCTTTAGAGGAATCTGTTAATTCTCCGGCTGCTTGTTTTTTTGATTGGTTAATAATAGTGATAACTAAATCTAATAAATTGATTGCCCATAAGACGACTAGTAAAAATAGAGAAAGAAAAGCAATATCACGCGCACCTAATGCTATTGTACAAAATGCTGCAAAGATAAATAGAAATACAGCCCCTCCGCTATATAAAATAAACCGTCCAAATTTCTTTAAATATAAATGTCCAAGCCCGGGAATTAGCCCTAATACAAGTGCTAAAAAGGGATTTTTATTCATGCTTTGAACCTCCGTCCTTTTTTGATGTGTCTACCGATTTGTTTACAAGTTGTTGTGAGATAGAAGACTCGTTATGTTTTGAAGATTTCTCGAAATTTGATGTCGCTGTGAAAATATACTGGAATAAACCACTTACCATAAAAATAATTGTAGCCGCAGTCGCAATTATGTAGTGAATAATGGTGCGCTTTAGTGAGTTTGTTTTTATATTTTCATTAGGTTGTAGCGTTTCAAAATTAATTTGCGTCATAACTTCGTTCGTAAATGAATCATCATTTATCATTGGAAGGTTTTCATGTTGTTCATCGATACTTTCCATATAAAGTGCTAAACAATGATCACATTCATAAAGGTGTTCTTCCATAGATTCACGTCCATTGCTTTCTATAAAATCTAAAGTATAATTGCGCCAATCCTCTTTTGAATAATGCATCATAGAAACTCTTCCTCCTTCCAATGTTTTTTAATCCATTTTCTTGCCCGGTACAGTTTCATTTCGACTGTTTTCACTTCGATGTTTTCCTGTAAAGAAATTTCTTGATAACTTTTTTCTTCTAAGTAATGTGCGAGAACGACGTCACGGTAGTTTTCGGGAAGTTCTCTCAGTTTTTGAGCAATGAGTAATTTTTGCTCTTTCGTCAATAGTAAAGCCTCAATATTATGAGAGGATTTTATATTTTCCTCAGTTTCTTTACATAAGGAGAGTTCTTCGTTTTCTCTAGCTTTCTTCCTTTTATAATCAATAGCGTGATTGGTGGCAATACGTGCCATCCACGTTTTTAATCCGCGAAATTGATAATTTGGGAGAGAGGCGTGAATTTTTAAGAATACTTCTTGTGTAACATCTTTCGCATCTTCTTCATGTCTTAAAATAGAAAAGATAACTTGAAAAATATAATGACGATATGTTTGCACAAGGATACGAAAAGCATGTTCGCTTCCTTGTTGTGCTTTTTCAATTAATTGTTTTTCCTCAATGGGTCTCTCCCTCCTTTTTGACGCATTCTATTATATAGACGTAAGAAATGATTGGGCACCCTACACATGTTGTAAAAAAAGAATAATATATTTTTAGGAAGGAATCTATATGAAAAAAGGTGTGAAAAAATGGTAAAAAGAAGTATATAATGAGCAAGTGGGAAATGTTACGTGAAGAAAGGATGTGAATGTTAGTAGGGGAAGGTCCATACTAACAAACATGAAAATTAAAATATTAATAGCGGATGATAATTCTTTTATTAGAGAAGGCATGAAAATTATTTTAAATACATATGAAGAGTTCGAAGTAGTAGATACTGTGAATGATGGGAAAGAAGCGGTGGAATATTGCAAAAAGAACGACGTTGATATCGCTCTTTTAGATGTCCGCATGCCAAATATGAACGGGGTAGAGGCAACGAAATTTATTTGTGAAGAAACGGAAACGAAACCACTAATTTTAACGACGTTCGATGATGATGAATATATTTTGGACGCAGTGAAGAACGGAGCGAAAGGTTATTTATTAAAAAATAATGATCCAGAGCGTATTCGTGATGCAATAAAAGGAGTATATAACGGTCAAACTGTTATGCAAGATGTAGTGCTTGATAAAATTAAGAGCAATTTAATGGAGAGCAAAGAGGACGAATGTAAAATAGATACAAGTCTTTTTACAGAAAGAGAACTTAGTATTATCGCATTAATTGCGAAAGGCTTCTCGAATAAAGAAATTTCAAAGCAACTTTTCATATCAGAAGGAACGATTGCAAATTATATTACATCAGTTTTAGGGAAAACTGGACTTGAACATCGCACACAAATTGCGATTTATTATTTAACAGGGAAAGTAGATTAAAGATATGGAATTTTGGTTAATTGTAAGTAAATTAATTGTCTTTATATATATTGTGTTTAGCTACATTTATTTAAATGTCGCGAACTTACCATGGATTATACTTACTTTGCTTTTATATCTTTCTGTAAATGTGCTGATTTCTATATTTAAAAAAGATACGTACAAAAACATATTATCTAGTGTTTCAATTGGCATAGTTATGTTATTGACATGGAAGGTTCATCCGTTTTTTATTTTATTTTTACCATTGAACGTATATGAAATTATATTTCATTATATAGAGAAGAAATGGCAGCTCTTTATCATTATGATGATTCCTATTATCTTTACAGAAGAAAGTATTCGAATGACATATGGATTAATTGTTGCATTTTCTTTTATCGTATTAACTATGGCAGAACGGTATATATCGCGCGTATTAAAGCTTGAATCACAAAATGATAAGATGCGAAAAGATATGCAGCGGCTGACGAAAAGCTTAAATGAAAATAAAGAGTACATAAAGCAATCAGAGTACACATTTAAGTTAGAAGAGAGAAATCGGTTGTCACAAGAAATTCATGATAAAATTGGCCACTCGATGACAGGGGCGCTAATTCAAATGGAAGCAGCAAAGAGATTAATGGGGATAGATAAAGAAAAATCTGCCGAGTTATTACAAAATGCAATTCATATATCGAAAGATGGAATTGAAAGTATTCGAGTTACATTAAAAAATATGAAGCCACCAACGGAGCAAATTGGCATTCATCGTATGAAATTATTCATAGAGGAATTTGCCGGTAAGCATGATATAAATATCCCTTTCGTATATAAAGGGAATTTAGATATGATCTCACCGATTCAGTGGAAGATTATCGGTGAAAATGTTACGGAGGCACTAACGAACGCGATGAAATATGCTGATGCGACAGTCATTTCAATCGATATTCATGTACTTAACAAGATGGTGAAAGTACAAGTGAAGGATAACGGAAAAGGTGCAGCTCTCGTTAAGAAAGGTCTCGGGATTATGGGGATGGAGGAGCGAACAGCATCAGTAAACGGAAAAATTATTGTAGATGGAACAAGTGGCTTTTCAGTAACGATGCTGTTGCCGATATAAGAAAATGGGACGAAGATGAATCATCTCATATGAAAAAAGTGAATAATCTCATGTGAAAAGAATGAACTTCTGCACTGAGCAGGTTCATTTTTTTTGTTTATAATGAATAGCAGAGAAACCGAAATAGGGGTGAAATGATGAATACATTAGAAATTAAAAATTTAACGAAAAAATTTGGTGATTTCATCGCGGTAGATAATATGTCTTTATCTATTAAAGAAGGAGAGATATTTGGCTTTTTAGGATCAAATGGTGCTGGTAAGAGTACAACGATAAATGTGATTGCTGGGTTGTTAAGAAGTAATGAAGGTGAAATTAGCATATTAGGAAAAAATATAAAGAAACATAATCGATTTGCGAAGATGAATATCGGTATCGTTCCGCAAGATATTGCGATTTATGAAGAGTTAACTGCCTATGAAAATGTGAAATTCTTTGCTGGACTGTACGGGTTAAGAGGAGCTGAACTAAAAGCGAGAGTAGAGGAAGCACTTCAATTTGTGGGACTTAGTGATAAACATAAAAGTTACCCGAAAAACTTTTCAGGCGGGATGAAACGAAGACTGAATATTGCTTGTGCGATTGCTCATAGACCGAAGTTAATTATTATGGATGAGCCGACAGTTGGAATTGATCCACAGTCAAGAAACTATATTCTCCAGTCGGTTCGAAAATTAAATGAAATGGGCAGCACTATTATTTACACGAGCCACTATATGGAAGAAGTAGAAGAGATTTGTACGAAAATAGCAATTGTAGATCACGGTAAAGTGATTGCAGAAGGAACGAAAGAACAGTTAAAAGCGATTATTACTGATACGAAAGACATTTGGGTTGAAGTGAAGTCAGTAGAAAATTTAGATGTAGAAAAGTTAAAAGAGATAAACGGTGTGAAAGCTGTTCAAGTTGAAGAGAACGTAATCAAGGTAAACTCGGATGCAGGAGTAAATAATTTAAATAAAATTATTCAGCATTTCATTAATCATGACATTGAAATTCGTTCATTAGAGGAGCAGGCCCCGAACTTAGAAACAGTATTCCTTACGTTGACTGGAAGAAACTTACGAGATAAATAAAAGGTAAATGAAGAAAAGGTAAAGGGAGGTTCATCAATTGAACATCTTCAATATTGCAGTTATGCATATAAAAAGAGATTTCAGAGACGTAAGAACTTTAGTTTTTATGTTAGCATTTCCGATTGTACTAATGCTTGTGTTAGGAACAGCGTTAACGAATGCATTTGATAGCGATAGTCAAGCGATTAAAGATATACAAGTGCTCTACAAAGATGAAGCGAGTAGCACATTTTCTCAAACGTTCGAAGCATTTACGAAAGAAGTCGATAAATCGGGTATTCATTTTAAAAAAGCTTCAGGCAGTATAGATGGGAAAGAAGAAGTGAAGCAAAATAAATATGCTGCTTATGTAGAATTAAATAAAGATGGTGCGAAATTTTATGGAAGTGACAAAAGTAGTATTGAGGGAAGTATTGTGGAAGGCATGCTTACAACATTTATTGATAAGTACAATGTAGCGGCCGAAGTTGCAAAAGTTGATCCTAGTAAGGTGAGCGCGGTTATTTCAAGCGGAAATCATAATGATTATATAAAAGAAACATCTTTACAAGCTGCGAAAAAGCCAGGTTCTATGGATTACTATGCGGTTGTAATGACGACGATGATTGCACTATATGCTGCGATGGGAGCGAGTTCTTTAATTCGTGGAGAACGAATACGTAAAACAGGAGATCGCCTCATTGCTGCGCCTATAAGTAAGGCTGAAATATTCATTGGAAAAGTACTTGGTAGCCTAGTAGCAAATGCTCTTTGCGTATTACTTGTCATGTTATTTAGTAAATTTGTCTTTCAAGCGAATTGGGGCGAACATCTTGGAATCATATTTATTATTTTATTAACACAAATCTTTCTAGCAATTAGCTTCGGTTTAGGGATTGGATATATTACGAAAACAGCTGAATCATCGAGAGCGATTATTCTTGTAGTTGTGCAATTAGCCTCTATTTTTGGTGGTGCATATTTCGTAATAGAAGAAAATTTCGTTACGAATTTATCACCATTAACGTGGGCAAACACAGCTATTATGAAAATTATTTATGCAAATGATGTAGGAGCAGCGCTGCCAGTAATATGTTTAAATCTTGGCATTTCGGCACTCTTTTTATTAATTGCAATTATTGCATTACGTAGACGGGAGGGGCTATAGTATGAAAGATATTTTATGGCTCATACAAAAAACGTTATCTGTACTTTTGAAAAATAAAAAAGGGTTATTCATTATTATTAGTTTGCCGATAATTGGAACATTAATCTCCTTCTCAATGTATGGGAATGTCGGGCAAGGGACGTTAAATATCGGGGTTATAAATAAAGAAAATCAATCTATAGCAAATGATACGGTGAAATTTTTAGAAGGATTAAATCATGTAAAGGTAAGTAAAATTAAAGAATCTGAAGTAGAAGATAAACTCACTTCCAAAAAACTTGATGGAGTTATTACATTAGATTCTGGTTTTTCAAAAAGTGTTCGAGAAGGGAAACCAAATCATATTGAAATTTCATCGATTAAAGGTGATCAAGTAACAGGATTTATAAAATCATATTTATACAATTATATTGATAATGTAGCAGCTATTAGTAAAGTAGCAGGAACTGATCAAAGTGCATTTGATAGTATGTACGCAGGATATCAAAAAGGTTCATTTAAAATGAAAACTGAGACGCTAGAAGATACTTCGAAAAATAAAGATATGACAAACCAAACGATGGGTTATCTTATTATGTTTATGCTATTTTCAGCAGCGAACTTATCAGGTTATATTTTAAAAGAAAAAGAAAATAGAACGTATTTTAGACTCTTATCAACGCCGATAGATGGGAAGAAATTCATATTATCTAATGTCGGGGTAAATATGATGATATTAACAGTACAAATTCTGATTACAATCCTATTCCTAACGAATGTTTTTCATACGAATATCAATATGCCTTTCATAGTGATGCTTGGCGTACTCATGCTATTTGCTTTAATAGCGATTGGAATATCGTTAGTGCTTGTCGCTTTTTCGAAAAACTCAGCATCGGCAAACGCACTGCAAAATATGATCATTGTACCGACATGTTTACTCGCTGGATGCTATTTTCCGTATGATATTATGCCGAAAGCAGTGCAAAAAGTAGCTGATTTTCTTCCGCAAAGATGGCTATTAGATACGGTATCAAAACTACAACAAGGAATTCCGATTTCAGATTTGTATTTAAATATATTAATCTTATTCGCCTTTGCGATAGCATTCTTCTTAATTGCTATTTATAAATTTGGAAGAAATAATGATGCGAGAAACTTTGTTTAATATGAAAAGGGTGTGACGTTAAGTCGCATCCTTTTTTTGTATGGAGCATGAAATCTAAATTTGAATGACAAAATAGAAGAGTGGAAAGAAAATGAGCGGAAGGAAATCAAAATGATTAAAAAAATATTGCGAGTTACTTCTATTATTATTGCTATTGTTGTTTTTATTTTAATTTGGATGCATATCGATGTTACTTTAGGTAGGAAAATGGAAGCCGGGAAAAACATGCCGACAGAGTATGCACCTCATTATAGTGATTTTCAATTATTTGTAGAAGGAAAGTCATTTTATAAACAGTTATTTACTGATATAAGAGAGGCGAAGCAATCTATTTACACGTACTTTTTTATTTTGTCGGATGATAAAAGTAGCCATACTTTTTTAAACTTATTAAAAGAGAAGGCAAAAGAAGGAGTAAACGTCTATTTATCCGTTGATCGCATTAATGATTTATCATTTGAAAGAAAGATGATAAGTGAATTGCGGGAAAGTGGTGTACATTTTACATATAGTAGAAAACCTGAATTGCCATTCGGATTTTATTCACTTCACCATCGTAATCATCGCCGTATTACGACGATTGATGGGGAGATTGGGTATACAGGTGGTTTTAATATGGGGAATGAGTACTTAGGTAAAGATAAGCGATTTGGATATTGGCGTGATTATCATGTGCGGCTTAGAGGAGAAGGGGCAAAAGATTTAGAAGAGCAATTCGCTTTAGATTGGAAACGAGATACGAAAGAAAATATAAAAAGAAGTACGAATAAAGCTAGTAAGGGCAACACATTACATACGATGACTAGCTACAATGGACATTACGTCGCTGAAAAGTATATCGAATTAATAAAACAAGCGAAGCATTCAATCGTAATTACAACACCTTATTTTATAGCGAAAAATAAAGAATTTATGAATGCTTTAATTGAAGCGCAAAAACGTGGTGTTACAGTGAAAATACTTTGGTCATATAAACCAGATATTCCTCTCATTAAAGAGGCAGCGTATCCTTATATTCGTCAAGCTGTTAATAATGGAATTAAAGTATATGGTTATAAAAAAGGAATGTTTCATGGGAAGTTAATGCTGATTGATAATGAACTAACTGTTATCGGTACAACGAACATGACTGCACGTAGCTTTTATATGAATGATGAGATGAATTTGTATATTCACGGTGGGACTATCGTATCAGAAGTGAATGAGGCATTAACAAAAGATTTTCGTGATTCGAAAGAGATGACGAAACAATTTTTTGAGAAGTTATCGTTTTGGGAGCGTTGTAAGGAGAAAGTGGCAGGATTAGTGGATTTTTATTTATAAAGGTTAATGAAAAAGGATGTCTTTTATAGACACCCTTTTTTAATGAGAGATAATTAGTTTTCATGCACAAGCAATGAAGCATCATCATTAATCAATGTCCCCACATGCTCCCCTAAGCAAATTCTTTTCATTACACCAGGCTCATCAAAGTTAAAGACGTGTGCTGGTAAATTGTAATCACGAGCAAGTAATAAAGCGGCTTGATCCATGACTTGAATGTTTTGCCTAACAACATCGTTATAGTTTAGTTTTCTGTACATTTTTGCTGATTTATTATGTTTTGGATCACTAGTAAAGACGCCATCTACTCCTTGTTTTGCGACTAATATTGCGTCACTATTCATTTCAATGGCTCTTTGAACACTTGGATAATCTGTCGTAACGAACGGCTGCCCGTTACCGCCGCCAAAAATGACAACATAACCGTTATCTAAATGATGTACTGCTCTGAGGCGAATATAAGGCTCTGCTACTGCATTAAACGGGATGGAAGTCATAACGCGTACTTCTTTATTTGTTTTACTTGTTAAGACGCCGCGAAGCATTAAGCTGTTAATGATTGTACCTAACGTACCGATATTATCAGCTTCTACTCGATCAATGCCCCATTCTTCAGCTAGATGACCTCTGAAAATGTTACCGCCGCCGATGACAATGGATACTTCGATACCTAAGTCAATAATGGATATAATTTCGTTTGCGATATGTTCTAATCTTTTGGAGTTAAAGCTATTTCCGGATTGATCAGCAAGTGCGCCGCCGCTTAATTTAATTAAGACTCTTTTATATGGCTTCATAACAATTCCCCCTATATAGATCGCAATAAAAAAGGAACAAAGGCAAATGCCTTTGTTCCTTTTTAAGAAAATGAAAAAGAAAAGAAGAAGATAGGACGAATTTTTGTACATAATTTTTCATACCATCCACTCCTTTTCATTTCGATTTATTGTAAGTGTATATCTTTTTGATTATACGAAACAATCTGATTACTTATCAAGTATATTGTATCTCTTTTTAATAAAAAGGTGTCAATGAAAAAGAAAAGAAAAATTTTCGAATTTTTTGTGACGAACTTGTAGGTTTTTGTATGATTTTGTAGGTTCGCTTATAAGATGTGTGAGTAGCTTTTATAAATTCAAATTGAAAGCGTTCGCATGAAGGGGATGAACATAAATGAAAAAATTCGGATTGGCAACACAAATTTTTGTCGCGCTTGTTTTAGGGATTGTAGTAGGGGCAGTCTTTTATGGCAATAAAACGGCGATTTCTTATATCACACCAATTGGGGATATATTTATTCACTTAATTAAAATGATTGTAGTACCGATTGTTATTTCAGCATTAATTGTTGCAGTAGCTGGTGTAGGAGATATGAAGAAGCTTGGGAAACTGGGTGGTAAGACAATTCTTTATTTCGAAATTATTACGACGATTGCTATTTTAATGGGATTACTTGCGGCGAATATATTCCAACCAGGTACTGGCGTTGATATGAGTAATTTACAGCAAAGTGATATTTCTTCTTATAAACAAACGGCAGATGCTACAGAGAAGAAAGGATTCGCTGAGACGATTGTTCATATTGTACCGAAAAACGTATTTGAATCGATTTCACAAGGTGACTTATTACCGATTATTTTCTTCTCCGTATTATTCGGTTTAGGAGTTGCGGCAATTGGGGAAAAAGGGAAGCCTGTCTTTAACTTCTTTGAAGGTGTACTCGAAGCGATGTTTTGGGTTACAAATCAAGTTATGAAATTTGCACCATTTGGTGTATTCGCATTAATTGCGGTTACGGTTGCAAAATTTGGTGTAGCAACACTACTTCCTTTAGGAAAACTAGTGCTAGCTGTATACGTAACTGTTATACTATTCGTTGTGATTGTATTAGGTATTAATGCACGAATGGTTGGCGTAAACATTTTTACATTAATGAAAATTTTAAAAGAAGAACTCATTCTTTCATTTACGACAGCAAGTTCAGAAGCTGTTTTACCTAATATAATGAGAAAAATGGAAGAATTCGGTTGTCCAAAGGCAGTTGCCTCTTTCGTAATTCCGACAGGTTATACATTTAACTTGACTGGATCGGCTATTTATCAAGCGTTAGCGGCATTGTTTGTTGCACAAATGTATGGTGTGCACATGTCACTGACAGAGCAAATAACGTTATTATTCGTTCTCATGTTAACATCCAAGGGTATGGCGGGAGTTCCAGGTGCATCGTTCGTTGTTGTATTAGCAACGTTAGGTTCAATGGGGTTACCACTAGAAGGTATCGCGTTAATTGCGGGAATTGACCGCATTTTAGATATGATTCGCTCATCTGTCAATGTATTAGGAAATGCATTAGCGGCCATTGTTATGTCGAAGTGGGAAGGCGAATTCGATGATGAGAAAGCAAAACAATATGTAGAAACAGTCAAAGAAACAAAAGCAGCATAAGAAATCGTTAAGGAGTGAATAATCATGGCAACATTAACTGAAGTTAAAAATGGTGTTCGAATTGAAAAAGATTTTTTAGGTGAAAAAGAAGTACCGAATTATGCATACTACGGCGTACAAACAATGCGTGCAGTTGAAAACTTCCCAATTACAGGATATAAAATCCATGAAGGTTTAATTAGAGCGTTCGCAATTGTAAAAAAAGCTGCAGCGCTTGCTAATACAGATGTAGGAAGATTGGAATTGAGCAAGGGCGGCGCGATCGCAGAAGCTGCTCAAGAAATTCTTGATGGAAAATGGCATGATCATTTCATCGTAGATCCAATCCAAGGCGGAGCAGGTACTTCAATGAATATGAACGCAAATGAAGTCATGGCCAATCGTGCTCTTGAATTATTAGGAATGGAAAAGGGAGACTATCATTATATTAGTCCAAATAGTCATGTAAACATGGCGCAATCAACAAACGATGCATTCCCAACGGCGATTCATATCGCAACATTAAACGCATTAGAAGGTTTATTACAAACGATGGGGTATATGCATGATGTATTTGAATTAAAAGCAGAGCAGTTCGATCATGTTATTAAAATGGGTCGTACACATTTACAAGACGCTGTGCCAATTCGTCTTGGACAAGAATTTAAAGCGTATTCCCGCGTACTTGAACGTGATATGAAACGTATCAAGCAATCACGTCAACATCTATATGAAGTAAATATGGGAGCAACTGCAGTTGGTACAGGCTTAAATGCAGATCCAGAATATATTGAAGCAGTTGTAAAACATTTAGCTGCAATCAGTGAATTACCACTTGTTGGTGCAGAAGACTTAGTAGATGCAACGCAAAATACGGATGCATACACAGAAGTATCAGCAGCACTTAAAGTATGTATGATGAATATGTCTAAAATTGCGAATGACCTTCGTCTAATGGCATCAGGTCCGCGTGTTGGTTTAGCAGAAATTATGTTACCAGCTCGTCAACCAGGTTCTTCTATTATGCCAGGGAAAGTAAACCCTGTTATGCCAGAAGTAATTAATCAAATTGCGTTCCAAGTAATTGGTAACGACCATACAATTTGCCTTGCTTCAGAAGCAGGACAATTAGAATTAAACGTTATGGAACCAGTACTTGTTTTCAACTTACTTCAATCTATTAGCATTATGAATAACGGTTTCCGTGCCTTTACAGATAATTGCTTAAAAGGAATTGAAGCGAATGAAGATCGCTTAAAAGAGTATGTTGAGAAGAGTGTAGGAATTATTACAGCCGTGAACCCTCATATCGGTTATGAAGCAGCAGCTCGCGTTGCGAAAGAAGCAATTGCAACAGGTCAATCCGTTCGAGAACTTTGTGTGAAAAACGGTGTACTGTCACAAGAAGACTTAGAGTTAATTCTAGATCCATTCGAAATGACACACCCAGGGATTGCAGGAGCAACTCTTTTAAAGAAAAATTAAAAGAAGAGGGGGGACAATCCCCTCTTTTTTGTTTACAATATAGAAATGCTATATATGAATAGAGGTAGGGATGTTATGAGTAAGTTTACAGTAGCTTCTAATGGTTCATTAGAAACGACATTAAGAGGAGTAGAAGTATTATCAACACCACTTTTAAATAAAGGGGTCGCTTTCACGCAAGAAGAGAGAGAAGAATTAGGTTTAAAAGGGTTATTACCGCCAGCGGTTTTAACATTAGAAGAACAAGCACGCCGAGCGTATGAACAATTTTGTTCTCAGCCGGACGATTTATTAAAGAATGTATACTTAACAGCGTTACATGATCGAAACGAAGTGTTATTTTATCGTATATTAACAAATCATTTACGTGAAATGTTACCAATCGTATATACACCAACTGTTGGTGTAGCGATTCAAAGATATAGTCATGAATATCGTAAACCGCGTGGTGTGTATTTATCAATTAACGATCCGTCGGGTATTGAAGAAGCATTTGCGAATATCGGTGCAACAGCTGAAAACATTGATTTAGTCGTTGTAACAGATGGAGAAGGCATACTTGGAATTGGTGACTGGGGTGTTGGTGGTATAAACATCGCAATCGGGAAATTAGCTGTTTATACGGCCGCAGTTGGTATCGATCCTAGCCGTGTATTACCGGTAATTTTAGATGTGGGTACAAATCGTGAGGAACTATTAAACAATCCATTTTATATTGGAAATCGTCACCCTCGTATAACTGGTGAAGCTTACGATGAATTTATTGATACATTTGTACAAGCAGTGAATAAACAATTCCCGAAAGCACTTTTACATTGGGAAGACTTTAGCTCTCGAAATGCACGAAAAATTTTAGATAAATATCGTCATGATATTTGTACATTTAATGATGATATTCAAGGTACAGGTGCAGTTTCACTTGCTGCTGTGTTATCGGCAGTGAAAGTTTCGGGTGTACCTTTAAGTGAACACCGCGTTGTTGTGTTTGGTGCTGGTACGGCTGGAATCGGTATCGCAGATCAAGTTAGAGATGCAATGGTCCGCGTTGGCGTATCAGAAGAAGAATCATATAAGCGTTTCTGGTGTATTGATCGTAACGGGTTAGTTACAGATAATATGGAAGATCTTCTTGATTTCCAAATTCCATATGCAAGAAAAGAAGCGGAAGTAAGTGAGTGGAAACAAAATGATGTGATCGGACTTGCTGAAGTTGTGAAGCATGTAAAACCGACAATTTTAATCGGTACATCAACTGTTGCAGGAGCATTCAAAGAAGAGATTATTAAAGAAATGGCTTCTCACGTAGAAAGACCAATTATTTTACCGATGTCGAATCCGACGCCACTTGCTGAAGCAAAACCAGCTGATTTAATCGAGTGGACAGAAGGAAGAGCATTAGTTGCAACAGGAAGTCCATTTGAACCAGTTACATACAACGGTGTAACGTATGTGATTGGACAATCAAATAACGCACTTATTTTCCCAGGTCTTGGTCTTGGAACAATTGTTGTACGTGCAAGCGTCATGACGGATGGAATGTTCGCAGCAGCTGCTGAAGCAGTTGCAAGCATGGTAGACACAAGTCAGCCAGGAGCACCTATTTTGCCAGAGGTTGAAGAGTTACGTAATATCTCGGAAATGGTTGCAATTGAAGTAGCGAAAGTTGCCGTTGCAGAAGGTGTTGTTAGAGAGAACTTAAGTGATAACGATATTAAGATTGCAGTGAAAGAAGCAATCTGGGAACCAGAGTATCGCCAAATAAAAGCGGTAGAAAAGGTTAGAATATAGAAATAAAGCCCGTTTATAAAAATAAGCGGGCTTTCACTTTTATTACCGAAAAAAGTATAGGAAGTGGCACCTTTGAATTGGAATCAATTATGGAAGAAAGATATATCCCTTTTAATTATATTAATGGTTGTTGTTCCGATTGCTGGAGAGCTTAATTTTCATCCTTTTAACGATACGTTTCGCGTTAGCTTTGGGACACCGCTTTTCTTCTTTTTATTATTATTTTTAAGAAGAATACCAGCAGCGGCTGCAGGTATTCTTGTCGGTATATGTGTCGTTTTATTCCGTGTATGCCTTGATTGGATCATGCAAGGTTCATTTCATATGACAGAATCATTTTATTTGCGCTATCCTGTGTTCTTTTATTATTTTATTTATGGAAGTCTTTTTTCACTTTGTAGGGTGAATAAGTTTCATCAGAAACCAATCGTTATTGGGTGCCTTGGAATTACAATTGAAATTATCGCAAGTATGTCAGAACTTGCGATTTATCATATGGTAGTACTCGGTACAACAATAACAGTTTCTGAAGTGAATAAATTAATTATTATTGCTATTTTTCGTAGTTTCTTTGCACTTGGCTTTTTAAATATGATGATTTTATATGAAACGAAATTAAAAGAGTCACAAGTCCGAAAAGAAAATGAAAAAATGTTCATGCACCTTTCAAATTTATATGTAGAATCTGTTCACTTGAAAAAAACGTTACAAAATGCAGAATTGATTACACAAGAAGCATATCAACTATATCGAAATTTACAGACAGACGATGATTCCAGTAGTAAAACAGCATTGAAAATAGCAGGAGAAGTGCACGAAATAAAAAAGGATAATCAAAGGATTTTTGCAGGATTATCTAAACTGTTATTAGATAAAAATGTGACTGAGTATGTAGAAGGACATGAGCTTACAGAAATGATCGTAAGAATAAATGAGAAATATGCTGAAATGCTAGGGAAAGATATACGTTTTTCAAAACATATAGAAGGTGAACACGCTGCATATCACGTGTATACAGTGCTATCAATCTTTAATAACTTAGTTGCCAATGCAGTGGAAGCAATTGAAGATAGAGGTCTCATTCGTATTAAGTTATATAAACGAGAGCAACATGTAATCTTTGAAGTAATTGACGATGGCCCTGGTATTGCACAAAAGTATAAGAAATTAGTATTTAAGCCAGGGTTTACTTCCAAGTATGATCAAACAGGAACACCGTCAACAGGTATTGGACTTTCTTACATACACGAAATGGTAACAGAGCTCGGCGGAGAAGTAAGGTTAGAAGACAATGAAACTGAAAAAGGGTGTAAGTTTATCGTTTGTTTACCGGAGTGCAGTTTAAAGCGGGAAGGGGAATAGGTTTGTTTTATTATATTGTAGATGATGATGAAGTTTTCCGTTCAATGCTTTCGCAAATTATTGAGGATGGCGATCTTGGGGAAGTAATTGGAGAATCGGAAGATGGAGCGTTTATTGAAGCAGAACAGCTAAATTATAAAAAAGTAGATATTTTATTTATTGATTTACTAATGCCGATGAGAGACGGCATTGAAACAGTTCGTCATATAGCGTCTTCATTTACTGGGAAAATTATTATGATTTCCCAAGTTGAATCGAAACAGCTCATTGGTGAGGCGTATACACTTGGTGTGGAATATTATATTACAAAACCACTAAATAAAATAGAAGTAGTATCTGTTGTACGAAAAGTGATGGAGCGTATTCGTTTGGAACGTTCTATACATGACATTCAAAAATCATTAAATAATGTGTTTCAGTGGGAAAAGCCGCCAATGCGTAGTGAAACAGTACAAGAAGGAAAAAAGATATCAGATTCAGGACGCTTCTTACTAGCAGAGCTTGGTATTGCGGGAGAGAACGGAAGTAAAGATTTACTTAGTATGCTGGAATATTTATACGGACAAGAAAAGGCGCAAACATTTGAATTTGGCTTTCCTGCGTTAAAAGATATTTTTCACTATATTACGATAAAAAAATTAGGGGATGAAGCTTTACATACGGATATTGATAAAGAGAAAAAAGCATCTGAACAAAGAGTCCGCAGAGCAATTTATCAATCATTGAATCATTTAGCCTCCCTCGGACTAACAGACTTTTCAAATCCAAAATTTGAAAGCTATGCTCCGAAATTTTTTGATTTCACTGTAGTTAGAAAACGGATGACAGAAATGACAAAGGATGAAGTAGCAACTTCTGGCCATATACGAATTAATACGAAAAAATTTATTCAAGTGTTATATTTTGAGGCGAAACGGTTGATGGAGATAGAGTGAAGAAGGTGCTTATAAATAAGCATCTTTTTTTGTTCAATCAATATTTTATATTTTCTCGTAGAGCATGTAAAATGTTAAGTAAGAGAAAATGGTTTTACATTAAGGAAGTGTCAAAACAATGAGTTTTACATTAAATAAATCGATTATAAAAGAAGTATGCGGAGAGACCTCATATAAAAGAGGCGAAGCTTATTATAAAGCAAATAAAGTAATCGTGAATCATTATGATGAAACGAAAGAAATTTGTGAGGCGACGGTAAAAGGGAATGAGGATTTTCATGTTACAGTAGAAAAAGTTAAAAAAGGTGATGTAGTTGCGAGATGTAGTTGTCCTTCATTAGCGTCTTTTCAAACGTATTGTCAACATGTTGCAGCCGTACTAATACAAATAAATTATAACCAGCAAACGGGCGGCATGTCCGAAAATATGAGCGGAAATGATCAATTAACGAGCGGGATGTTTCAGTTGTTTGCAGACAAACCACTTAGGCCAAAAAGTAAACAACACCGTTTTGATACACGTGAAATATTAGATGTGGCTTTTATATGTTCACCAGTGGATACGAAAAGTGGTGGGGCCCTTCTTGGAATTCAGTTAAAACTTGCGCAAACATATTTTATAAAGCATATTAGAGAATTTCTTTCTAAAGTGGAAAAAAGAGAGACTTTTCATTGTTCTAATGAATTTACATACACACCAGATGTACATAGCTTCAGGCAAGAAACGGATGCGGTTATTCAGCAACTTATTAAAATGTATCATAATGAAAAAATGTATGAAGATGCGTTAGAAGTACATGCGAAACAAGATGAAAGTATGATATTCATACCGCCAGCTTCGTGGAAAGATATGCTCTCTTCACTTTCTAAAGTTGAGTATGTACAGCTGAAACAAAATGAACAACAGTTTCAGGGCTTACAAATTTCAAACGGTTTATTGCCATTACATTTTGAGTTTACGAAAGGAAATAATGGTGGATTCACACTTCATATAGACGGCCTAAATCGTGTTCAAGTTATGGAAATGTATAACAACGCTCTTTACGATGGGAAATTATATCATTTACCTATGGAAGATTGTATGCGACTTATTGAATTACAAAAGATGATGAGTCGCTCAAATAGCAATCAGTTTTATATTCCTGAAAGTAAGATGGAACATTTCGTAGCGAAAGTTGTGCCAGGATTAATGAAACTGGGAACGGTACGCATTGATGAAGTAATATCAGATCGTGTTGAAACGCCGTCGCTAAAAGCAAAGCTGTATTTAGATCGAGTGAAAAATCGTTTGTTAGCAGGTCTTGAATTTCATTATGGAAACGTCATGATCAATCCGTTAGAAGAAGATGGACAGCCGTCTGTTTTTAATCGTGATGAGAAAAAGGAAAAAGAGATTTTAGACATTATGAGTGAAAGTGCCTTTGCAAAAACAGAAGGCGGTTATTTTATGCATAATGAAGAGGCTGAGTATAACTTTTTATATCACGTCGTTCCGTCGTTAAAAGGCTTGGTTGACATTTATGCGACGACAGCAATTAAATTACGCATTCATAAAGGCGATACCGCACCTCTTATTAGAGTGAGAAGAAAAGAAAGAATTGATTGGTTATCATTTCGTTTTGATATAAAAGGAATACCGGAAGCGGAAATTAAAGGTGTGTTAGTGGCTCTGGAAGAGAAACGCAAATATTACCGATTAGCGAATGGTTCTTTATTATCACTAGAGAGCAAAGAATTTAATGAAATTAATCAGTTTGTAAAAGAATCGGGTATTCGGAAAGAGTTTTTACACGGAGAAGAAGTGAACGTTCCGCTTATCCGGAGTGTAAAATGGATGAACGGACTTCACGAAGGTAATGTTTTAAGTTTAGATGAGTCTGTTCAAGATTTAGTAGAAAGCATTCAAAATCCGAAAAAATTAAAGTTTACAGTGCCGCAAACTTTAATTGCTGTAATGAGAGAGTATCAAGTATACGGATTTGAGTGGATGAAAACACTCGCCTATTACCGTTTTGGCGGTATTTTAGCAGATGATATGGGACTTGGAAAAACGCTGCAAAGTATTGCTTACATAGATTCTGTGTTGCCTGAAATTCGAGAAAAGAAACTACCTATAGTAGTCGTTTCACCGTCCTCTCTCGTTTATAATTGGTTTAGTGAATTGAAAAAATTCGCCCCGCATATTAGAGCGGTTATTGCAGATGGAAATCAAACAGAGCGGCGAAAAATATTAAAAGACATAGTGGAATTTGATGTCGTAATTACGTCATATCCATTACTGAGAAGAGATATAAGATCGTATGCGAGGCCGTTTCATACACTGTTTCTTGATGAAGCACAGGCGTTTAAAAATCCTACAACCCAAACTGCAAAAGCAGTGAAAACAATTCAAGCTGAATTTCGTTTCGGGCTAACGGGAACGCCTGTAGAAAATTCATTAGAAGAGCTATGGTCTATCTTCCATGTCGTATTTCCGGAATTATTACCAGGAAGAAAAGAATTCGGTGATTTAAGGCGCGAAGATATAGCGAAGCGCGTAAAACCTTTCGTATTAAGACGATTAAAAGAAGACGTATTACAGGAGCTTCCAGATAAAATAGAGCACTTACAGTCATCGGAGTTATTACCAGATCAAAAGAGACTTTATGCTGCTTATTTAGCGAAATTAAGGGAAGAAACGTTAAAACATTTAGATAAAGATACGTTACGTAAAAATAAAATTAGAATTTTAGCTGGCTTAACAAGACTGCGCCAAATCTGTAATCATCCGGCTTTATTCGTTGATGATTATAAGGGTAGTTCAGCTAAATTTGAACAACTATTAGAGATACTAGAGGAATGCAGAAGTACTGGTAAGAGAATTTTAATCTTTTCTCAATTTACGAAGATGCTGTCTATTATTGGTCGTGAGTTAAATCGTCAAGCGATTCCATACTTTTATTTAGACGGGAGTACACCATCACAAGAACGTGTAGAGCTATGTAATCGGTTTAACGAGGGGGAAGGGGATCTATTTCTCATTTCTTTAAAAGCTGGTGGTACGGGTCTTAACTTAACGGGTGCCGATACGGTTATATTATACGATTTATGGTGGAATCCAGCTGTTGAACAACAAGCAGCTGATAGAGCATATCGAATGGGACAAAAAAATACAGTACAAGTTATAAAATTAGTAGCCCACGGAACAATTGAGGAAAAAATGCATGAACTGCAAGAGAGTAAGAAAAATTTAATCGCTGAAGTGATTGAGCCAGGAGAAGAGAAATTATCATCAATCACGGAGGAAGAAATACGAGATATTTTAATGATTTAATATAAAAAGCTATGCTTTCACATGTATGAGAGCATAGCTTTTTTAGTGTAATAATTATAATTTGTTTTGAACAAAGTAAAGAGATAATACAGAATTTATTTTTTAGTCCCTTTACTTTTATATGGCTTGGCAGCTGCCTTTTTCTTTGCACTTGATTGCCAACGATTCCATCCTTTACTTCCTGTACCTTGCCCTACACCTTTTTTCGGTTTTGCTTTCGTTTTACTCATATGATCACTCCGTTATATAAAAATCTTATTTGATAATAGTCAATGATTTAGAACATACTCTTTATAAATGACTATGATTGCTTTAAGTAAAAATAAACTGCTTGAATGTTATAGTATAACACGAATTTGCAAGTAAACTGAAAGGAATTACAAAGAAAATGAAAATAATACGAAATACTGCGGATTCTATATTTCGAACGATTACATTACTTGTTGTGTATATGTTAGTTTCGGTTAGTGAAACGTTTTTTGGATTGACAAGACAAAAGAAGTGAAGACGTTATATTGAAAACAATCAATAAAGCCGTAAAATAAAGAATTGAAAAATATTTTTAAATTTTTGTTGACTTTCTTTATTTTTTGTATAGAATAATCATTAATAAAATGTTTCAGAGATGTGACAACAAAACGACTATGAAAGGACGAGTAGTAGTAGGAAGTAGTTTAAGCGAGTCAGGGGTGGTGTGAGCCTGATACGAAGCCTATTATGAAGAACCTCCTGGAGTTGCTAACCGAAATCCTTTACAGGAAAGTAGACTTAGCCGGGAACTTCGCCGTTACAAGAAGAACAGTATCGAGATATTTCATCTCCGTATTGTATAAGTGAGCAACCTCTGTTGCTAATTTGGGTGGTACCGCGGAACCAAAGTCTTTCGTCCCAGTTTTTTGGGAAAGAAGGGCTTTTTTTGTTGGCTTCTTTTCACAACATCCAAACATTTTAGGAGGAAACCACCATGTATCAATCATTAATGACAGTAAGAGAGACTCAAATCGCAATTAAGGAAGTTAAAACATTTTTCGAGGATCAATTAGCAAAACGCCTTGAACTATTCCGCGTGTCTGCACCATTATTCGTAACGAAAAAATCAGGATTAAACGATCATTTAAACGGTGTAGAACGTCCAATTGAATTTGATATGTTACATTCAGGAGAAGAATTAGAAATTGTTCACTCACTAGCGAAGTGGAAAAGATTCGCATTACATGAATACGGATATGAAGCTGGTGAAGGTTTATATACAAACATGAACGCGATTCGTCGTGATGAAGAACTTGATGCAACACATTCCATTTACGTTGACCAATGGGATTGGGAAAAAATCGTTCAAAAAGAATGGCGTACTGTAGATTACTTGCAAGAAACAGTACAAACAATTTATGGAATATTCAAAGATTTAGAAGACCACTTATTTGAAAAGTATCCGTTCCTTGGAAAGTATTTACCAGAAGAAATTGTTTTCATCACTTCCCAAGAACTAGAAGATAAATATCCAGAATTAACACCGAAAGATCGTGAACATGCAATTGCGAAAGAACACGGTGCAGTCTTCATTATCGGAATTGGTGATACACTTCGTTCAGGTGAAAAGCATGATGGACGCGCAGCTGATTATGATGATTGGAAATTAAACGGTGACATTTTATTCTGGCACCCAGTATTACAATCTTCATTCGAATTATCATCAATGGGAATTCGTGTTGATAGTAAATCACTTGATGAGCAGTTAACGAAAACAGGTGAAGACTTCAAACGTGAGTACGATTTCCATAAAGGTATTTTAGAAGACGTACTACCGTTAACAATTGGCGGTGGTATTGGACAATCAAGAATGTGCATGTACTTCTTACGTAAAGCACATATTGGTGAAGTTCAATCTTCTGTATGGCCTGACGATTTACGTGAAGCTTGCAAGAAAGAAAACATTCATCTGTTTTAATAGAAGAGAGAGGATAGCTCAAAGAGTTATTCTCTCTTTTTCATTGTGTAAACGAATGGTTTACAGTGGGTTTTACTAATGGTTTCTTTCTTTTTTGGATCCTTTTATGTAATAATTTGTTAAAGGAGGGGATGTTATGAGCTTAGGACAACAACTTAAAAGATTACGAGAGTCAAAAGGGTTTTCACAGGAAGATGTTGCTAAGAAAATTGGTGTGACAAGGCAAGCTGTGTATAAGTGGGAACATGATAAAAGCTGTCCGGATATTGATAATTTAATTTTGCTTAGCGAAATGTATAATGTTACGCTCGATGAGTTAATAAAAGGGAACCGAAATTTAAAAGAGAAAATACATATTGATGAAGATGAGGATTTTGAGAAAGAGAATGAGTTTGGTTTTTATATTGGGTTTGGTTTGCTAATTGTGAGTGCTTTCATTGATTATGAAGGAATGCAAGAGATTTTATTAGGAATTGCACTATTCATGATGGTTTTTTACTCTGATGTGAAGAAAGTTATTTTGAATGAGTTCAGATCGTTTTTTAAAAGAAAAGATATATATGATAAGAAGTGAGAAGAGTCCGTTATATTTCCTAGGAAAGAGTATAACAAGTAATTGAATTGTTTTATAATGATTTTGGGATGTTGATAGTATGTTAAAAAGCTCAAACAAGTATAACCCCGTTCTAAAGCTAGGACGGGGTTCAAAATCTAAGTTTTATTAAGCGTAAAGTTCTTTCAAGTATTTTTACTTCGGCAAAGACTTCATATAAAACATTACTTATTTGTTACCGAGTTCTTCCGCCAAACCGATTAAAATACCTTCGGTTCCACGAATGTAGCAGAGTCGATATGAGTCCTCGTACTGAACTACTTCGCCAACGAGCTGAGCACCATGCTTTGTAAGTCTCGATACCATTTCGTCAATGTCTTCAACGGTGAACATGACGCGCAAATAACCGAGGGCATTTACAGGAGCTGTCCGGTGATCTGCTATAGTAGGTGGGGTGAGAAATCGCGAAAGTTCAATTCGGCTATGGCCATCTGGCGTAACCATCATAGCAATCTCTACGCGCTGAGAACCGAGTCCTGTTACGCGACCAGCCCATTCACCTTCGACAGTAGCTCGCCCTTCGAGTTTTAGTCCAATCTCCTCGAAGAAAGAGATTGCGTTATCAAGGGATTCTACAACGATGCTGACATTGTCCATTCTTAGTAATCTGTTGTTTGCCATAGTCTTTATCTCCTTATATGTATAATTTTATTAGTTAATTCTCCTCATAATTATACTAAAATCTCTTCTAAACAAAAAACACCTTGTCACAGTGTAGGAAAATGTGACAAGGTGTTTTCGGGTATAGTATAAAACATTTTGTTAACGAACAACACTTTTTAAACCCTCTACTATTGAAATATGCGCGAACTTTATTTCGAGAATGCTATCATTTTAAGAATTCAATAATGTAGTTTCTATTCGATAATATAACTTCGACTTGCCCGCAAAATATTCCGACCCTATTGCTATTAATATAGGAAGGAAATAGATTTATATAATTTATTTTAAGTTTTACTGGTGGAAATTAACTCATCTGCACTAAAGGCTCAATTTTCGCCATAAATGATTGATGAAGCGCCTCGACACCTATTACTAAATGAAGGCGGTCAATAACGACAGACACTTTAATTTCTGATGTACTTACCATTTTAATATGAATATCTTCTTCTTTTAAAGTAGTGAACATATTTGCAGCAACACCTGGATTAGAGACCATACCAGATCCTACAATGGATACTTTTGCTAAATGATTTTCATATTCTACAGATTCATAGTGAAGTGTTTCTTGATTTTGTTCCAATACCTCTAATGTTTCTTTTAAATCATTAGAATGGATTGAGAAGGAGAGGTGAACAGTTCCTTCATTTGTAATACTTTGAATGATGATATCTACATTAATATGTGCCGCTGCTAATGTAGAGAAAACTGTTGAAAGTGCACCTTGTTCTAATCCTTTCATTGTGACGCGTGTAATATTATCTTCAAATGCAATACCTTTAACGATTGATTGTTGTTCCATGTTACATTCTCCTTTTACAATTGTTCCGTTTTCTCGTTCCATACTTGAGCGAACTTCTAACATGACATTGTGATTTTTAGCAAACTCAACAGCACGCGGATGTAATACACCAGCACCGAGATTTGCAAGTTCCAACATTTCATCATAAGAAATTTCATCTAATTTATAAGCATTTTTTACAACTCGTGGGTCCGTCGAATAAACACCGGTCACATCCGTGTAAATATCACATTTTTTTGCTTTCAGTGCAGCAGCTAATGCAACAGCAGTTGTATCAGAACCACCGCGGCCAAGTGTTGTAATTTCATGCTTTTCACTAACTCCTTGGAAGCCAGCTACAATAACAATCGTGCCTTCAGTAAGATAAGACTGAATTCGATCAGTATTAATTTCAGTAATCCGTGCACTACTATGTACAGATTCTGTCGTAATACCAGCTTGCCATCCAGTTAATGAAGTCGCGTTATAGCCTTTTGCTTGTAGTGCCATCGTTAATAATGAAATAGTCACTTGCTCTCCTGTTGATAGAAGCATATCCATTTCGCGTTTACTCGGATTTTCTGAAATCGCGTTAGCAAGTGCTACGAGTTCATCTGTGCTTTTTCCCATTGCTGAAACGACAGAGACGATGCTATGTCCTCGTTTATATTCTTCAATAATTAAATTTGCTACATGTTGAATGCGCTCAACGCTTCCAACAGAAGTGCCACCAAATTTTTGTACAATCGTTTCCATTACGAATTCCTTCTTTCATCCATTTTTAAGAATAGATTAGGACATATATAGATCCCAATATTCCTGTAGTTACCAGAGAAAAAACAAAAAACACCATCTCAAATAAGTGAGGATGGTGCTGTTACAGGAAAAGGGAAACAGAAAACGGAGCTAATAAAAAAACCGCCAAAAAAGGAATACCATAAAAATGATATCTCTTTTTTGTAGATAGCTCTTCATACATACACGTCTGTACATATGACAGTTCTGTTTCTATTCGAAAACAGCCCCAATCGATAAATGCAGAGAAATGTATCGATTTCGGCAATACTTCCTTTCATCTAATTTCATAGACATCTCTGTGTCTCCATTAGAATACTCATAAGTATCGCAACCTCTATCTCACGTTTTAGGCGAGAGTGTTTGATTTATGAAGTTGTTGGTAACATTTGTTTTATAATAATTTAAATTTTTCGGGGAATCAAGTGTTTTATATATATTTTAAAAATTCTTTCTATTTCTGAGAAAGTTTGTGAAAAATGTAGCAAAATAAATTCATTGCATGTACATTAAAATTATAGTGCATTGGAGGTGGAAGAATGAAGGGGAAAAAGCCTATTTATGTTTCGGCAGAAATGAACACAACAATGGAGAAATTATGGGAATACACGCAAGAACCACATATACATACAGAATGGGATGCTCGCTTTACTGAAATTTCATATTTAGAGAAAAAAGAAGGAGAACCACAGAAGTTTTTATATAAAACAAAGATCGGATTTGGACTTGAAATAGCTGGGGAAGGAGAATCGATAGCTGAAATAAGAAAAGAAACGGGAGAACGTATTTCTTCTTTAAAATTTTGGACGGATAATAAATTATCTCTTATTCAAACAGGGCGTGGTTATTGGAAGTATACCCCTCGTAAAGAACACATTCATTTTGAGACGCAATATGATTATGATACGAGGTTTGGTCGTATAGGGAATGTAATAGATTTTTATATGTTTCGGCCGTTATTAGGCTGGGCGACTGCTTGGAGCTTTGATGCTTTAAAATTATGGTTAGAAAAGGGATTGCACCCTAGGTTACTAATTAGAAGAACAATGACATATTGGCTCGTATGTTTTTTATTTGCATTTGTATGGATGTATCAAGGAATAGTACCGAAACTAATGTTTACCCATTCAGAAGAAGTAAAAATGCTATCTGTGATAATTGGTTCAACTGAACATAGTATTTTTGTACTTAGAATAATTGGATTGTTAGAAATTATTTTTGGTGTCATATGGCTGTTGCCATTTCCAAAACGAAAAGTATTTATCGTACATATTTTTATGTTAATAGCCTTAACGATAGCGGCAGGGATTACGAATATTGCAAGTTTTACAGAGCCGTTTAATCCAATTACATTAAACGTTCTAATCATGGGATTATCAATTGTCGGTTATATAAATAGCACGAACTTGCCAAGCTCAAAAAATTGCAAGAGGAAGAGAAAGGGATAATGTATGGCTAATATGTATGAAAGACTATTAGGGGATTCTTATAAAAAACTACATCCAAAATTACAGAAACGCTATGAAATTACAGAAGAAAATAGTTTTATTGGAGAAGGAAAGATGGATGAGATTTATGGTGGTTCTTTTTTCGTAAAATTCATATTAAAAATTGCATCAAAGTTCCGTATGTTTTTCTCTGAGCGAGGGAAGGAAGTGCCATTTACAATACATAATACCGCTGAGCGGGATGAACATGGACATGAACTTGTGCGGTGGAATCGTACTTTTTATTTTCACAATAAGAAAAGATATTTTAACGCCGTTATGCAGTTGGATGAAGAGAATAATGAAATTGTAGATTGTTTTGGTGAACCACACATACTTGTTTCTACATTGAATTTTCATATTGATGAGGTGGGGGCAATGCATATTTCCTCAAAGAAACAATGGTTTTACATGTTTGGCAGAAAAGTCCCGTTACCTAGATTCTTATACGGAGAGGCCAACATTGTAGAAAGTTATGATGAAACACGACGATGCTTTCGAATTCATGTACAAGTACGCAATCCGTTAATCGGTTCATTATTTTCATATAAGGGAACATTTGTGGAGAGGAAATAAATGATATGAAAAATATAATAGTTGGGCTTGCTTGTTATATTGTTTTTCTAATATGTGAGTGGACAAATGTAAACCCAGTTGAAGCAATTATTTTATTATCTATTTTGTTATTTATACCGATGTCATTTTGCATTCTTGATAAAAAGACAAGAAGTGGATCATATGTATCCTTTTATAAACTAGTATCGCTTTTATATCCAATCGCAGCAATTAGTGCAATGTTAGCTTTCGTAACAAATCACTATTTCTTTGCATTACTTTGGTTTGTATATACAGGAATCGTTGCGTTATTCGGTGTAAGTAGAGTGCTAGAAAGAGGATGGAAACCGTTAGAGGAGACAGCTATCGATAGTGCGTTTATGTATTTGTTTTTAGGTGGTTTCTGGTTTTTTGCTTCTGTAGCAAAGTTTTCCATTATGCACTTTAGTTCCGACATTGTTTTGCTTACAGCTGCACACTTTCATTATTCGGCATTTCTATTGCCGTTATCAGCTGGTTTAATTGGGAGGAAAAGAGAAAAGAGAAGTAAAGTATATGATGCTATTATGTTTGTCATCGTCATTTCACCTATGACAGTTGCAATAGGAATTACGTACTCAAGAGTATTTGAATTTTTTGCAGTGTTCCTATATTTATGCGCTATTTATAGTTATGGGATTTATGTTTGGCGTACGACATTTAATGCTATTAGTGCAAAGGTTCTTCTGATCATATCGTCTAGTACACTCATGGTAACAATTATGTTTTCGCTTATATATTCATATGGGAATTTGAAACATGTACTGACGATTACAATTGCTCAAATGGTTTGGATTCACGGTGTTGCCAATGGAATTGGAGTAGCGTTACCCGCATTTGTCGGCTGGATGATTGAAAAGACTGCTCCGAATTATAAATATTACGGGAAACCAATGAGCAGGTTAAGAGGAAATACGACAGTTGGTGAAGCATTTTTACATAACAGAAGTTTAATAGATAGCAAGGAATACAAAGGTTTAGTTGATAATATGAACGATTTTCATAGTGAGGGATTTGACATGGCAAAGATTCCTTTAAGTATTACTCGTTTTTATGAAAATACAAAAGAGTATGAGTTACAATCGCATATTAAGTGGGCTCGTTGGTTTCGTCCGGTTGCATTTTGCTATGAGAAAATGAGTAAGCGTGTAGGACAAATACATTTAGGAATGGGCGGTAAGTGGGAAACGATGCATGGCTCTATCGTTGGGATAATAGATGAGAAAGATGGAAGGGAGAATGTAAGGGCTTGGCTAAGAAAAAATGAAGCAGGAGAATCTATTTTTGTAGCTCTTTACTCAAAGCACACATATAAGAGCGAGACATATATGAATATTGCATTACCTTTACCATATTCGAATATGACGGGGGTTTTAAAATTATGTAATAAGAGTAATGATTTAATCATTACTAGTAAGCTGAGAAGAAACGGTAAAGGAGATGAGGGGATTTATTTACATACTCGTTTCTTTACAATTCGTTTACCGTTAGCAGAGACTTTTATTATAAAAGAGAACACGAATCACATATTAAAAGCTAACCATAGAATGTGGATATTTGGAGTTAAGTTTTTAGAAATTGATTATGAGATTAAGAAAATAGAAGGAAAGTAAAAAAAGCTTGGAGAGATACCAAGCTTTTTTACGTATGCGTAATTGTCATAGCAACTTGTTTATCTAAGTCCCGACCCCAAACACGTTGAATTTCAAACGTACCTTTTTCAAAAAATAATGGGAATCTCTCTTTAAACCAATTTTGCATAGGAAGATTTAGTGCCTCATCAATTGGCACCCATAATAATTCGCCCTCAGGAGGGTTTATAAGAAGTTCACGATCAAACGAATCTGTCCAATAATTGAATACCATATATCGAACATTTTCTTTCGGATTTACATATTCGTCTAACCCCTTGAAAATTAAATTAGAAACGTGAAGTCCAGTTTCCTCTTTCGATTCTCGTATAGCAGCTTGAACGATACTTTCTGGGAAATCTACTTTTCCGCCAGGAGCGATGTAACCAGGGAAGCCTAGATGATCGGGGCGCTGTATTAGCAATATTTTGTTATTACGCTGAATCATACACATTGTATAAATACGGTGCTCTATATCTTTCCAATTGTTGCTCATACGAATCTCTCCTCTTATAAAATCTTATAGTTTTTAACTATAGTTATATATGACAAAAAATACAATAATAATACAAAATTATACAAATTTCAATTGACTATTACTAATTTTCAGAACTATAATTAGTCTGTTACATAAATACATTGTACTTGAGAGGGGAATATATTCTATGAAAAATAGAATAATCGCAGCAGGATTAATCGCAGCTAGTATATTATCTTATTCATCTAGTAGTTTCGCACAAACAAAAAAATTTCCAGATGTCCCAGCTAAACATTGGGCAGAAGATTCTATTTACTATTTAGTAGAGAAAGGTGCAGTTACAGGTAACGATAAAGGAATGTTCGAGCCTGGAAAAGAAATTACTCGTGCCGAAGCAGCTACAATGATGGCTCGAATATTAAACTTAAGAATCGATACAAATGCTAAGCCATCTTACGCTGATTCTCAAAAACATTGGGCTACTCCAATCATCGCAGCTGTAGAAAAAGCTGGCGTTGTTAAAGGTACAGGCAATGGATTCGAGCCAGACGGGAAAATCGACCGTGTTTCAATGGCATCTCTTCTTGTAGAAGCTTACAAATTAGAGTCTAAAGTAAACGGTACTCCAGAAACTAAATTCAAAGATTTAGAAACACTAAACTGGGGTAAAGAAAAAGCGAACATCCTAGTTGAATTAGGCATCTCTCTTGGTACTGGTGAGAAGTGGGAGCCTAAGAAAACTGTAACGAAAGCAGAAGCAGCACAGTTTATTGCAAAGGCTGATTCACTTAAAATAGGCAATCCTTTAGTAGAACAGATGATTATTATTGATCCAGGTCATGGAGGAACAGATCCTGGGAAAGCAACACAAGGATTACATGAGAGTGATATTGTATTAGATACATCTAAAAGATTACAAAGTTTAATAGAGAAACATACTCCATTCCGTGTGATGTTAACACGTGAAACAGATATTCGTCTTGGTGAAAAACAAGGAGAAGACCTTAAAAATCGTGTGGATTTCGCGAAAGAACATAATGGAGATATTTTTGTAAGTATCCATGCAAATGCTTCTCAAAAACATGATGGACATGGAACAGAAACTTTTTATTATAAAGGATCTGAAAAGAAAGAATTAACTGAGCGTGAAAAAGATAGTTATATGTTAGCTGATAAAATACAAAAGCGATTAGTTAAAGCTCTAGATACAAGAAATCGTGGTGTGAAACCAGAAGACTTTTATGTACTAAGAGAAAATGAGATGCCAGCAGTACTAACGGAGCTAGCATTTTTAGATAACAGCGCGGATTATGAGAAGTTAGCTTCAGAATCTGGAAGACAAATAGCTGCTGAGGCAATTTATGCGGGTATTTTAGATTATTATGAGTGGAAAGGTTTTGATGCTTCAAAATCTCGTTTAACGAAATAACAATGTTGATTGTTAAGTCCATCGTCTATATAGAGGTGGGCTTTTTATGTAAGTTTTTGTAATTTTATATCGAAATAGAAAGATACATCGTATTATGCTGATTATGAATAAAATAATGGTAGATTAGTTTATTTTTATCACGTATACTTTTACTGTTGACTAATTAAGAGTTTGTTAGTTTAATAGGGAAAATTATACGATAAAGGGAGGCAAGTTAACACGGTATAAGCATATAGAAAACGTGTTAAACAATTTATGAAAAAAGTTATTTCTAATGTGTTAGCAGTGACAGTCGCACTTCAAGTAGTACTGGCTCCAGCAACTTCGTTTGCATCTACAAAAGAATTTCCAGACGTTCCGAAAAATCATTGGGCACTTGAAGCGATTACTGATTTAACGTCAAAAGGGGTTATTGCAGGTTACGATAATGGTAAATTTGGCTTTGGAGATGTTGTAACTCGTGAGCAAGTAGCAGCATTAATGTATCGCGCATTAAAACCAGAATTAAAAAGCGATTATAAAAATCCATACTCTGATATTAGCGCAGGAACGACGATGTTCCCAAAAGAAATTTTGGCATTAACAGATATGGGGATTTTCATAGGTGATGGTAAAGGGACGTTTAGACCGAAAGAATCATTAACTCGTGCTGAAATGTCTGTTATTTTGCAAAGAGCATTTAAATTAGAAGTAAAAGCACCACATACATTTAATGATATAGATGCAACACACTGGTGGGCAAAAGAAGCAATTAGTGCATTGCAATCCAATGGTGTATCGGTAGGAAATGGACTTGGAGGATTTGATCCATCAGGTATATTAACACGTGAAAGCTATGCGCAATTATTATATAAAGCGATGAAAATTAAAAATGATGTTCCTGTTGAACAGCCATCGTATATTAATCTAGACGTAACTTTGCCATCTAACGTAACGGCACTAGAGATTGATAATTTCATTAAAAAATCTCATTCGGATAGTCCACTTATTGGAACTGGTAAAGATTTTATTCAAGCACAAAATGAGTATGGTGTGAGCGCACTATATTTAGCTGCACATGCAATCTTAGAATCAGCGTACGGTAAATCAGAAATTGCATATCGTAAACATAATTTATTTGGCTTAAGAGCATATGACCGTGACCCATTTGCATATGCAAAATATTTACCGTCATACAAGGAAAGTATTTCTTACAATGCTGATTATGTAAGGAAGAACTACTTAGAAGAAGGTGCTAATCATTTTAATGGTTACACATTACCTGCTATGAATGAAAAGTATGCAACAGATAAAGAATGGGCTGGCAAAATCGCTAATATTATGGAGCGTATTAAACCGTTTAACAAGAAAGATTATGAAAATGTAAAACGATTACCGAAAAATCCTAATACATTAAATGTAGAGGCATTAGGAAAAGACATCCCATATAAAGATTATGCAAAAGATGCAACGGCTACGGTTCAATTAGTAGGTTCTTACTATCAAGTGCCATATCCATTTGGTTATACAATTAAGAGTGTACCAAATATTACACAAAATGAAGTTGGAAAATTAGAAAATGGTAAGAAAGTAACTGTATATCGTGAAGATCCAAACGGTTGGGTAGAATTTTCATTTGAAAATACTCAAGAAAAATATTGGACATTGAAGAAGAACTTAAAATTATAATATAAAAAAAGGTGTTTTCATTTATGAAAACACCTTTTTTATTTTTACCAATAATTTAACAGTTTCATATATAATTATAAGTATTAAAGATTGAATTTTCTGTTTTATATTTAGTGTTAACTTAATTTGAAAAGAGGAGAGAAGTATGCAAGGAGAAATACGAACAGAGAAACATGTAAGTTATGTCGGTAAATTGTTATTGCCAGTTAAAGCGTCACCACATTTTAAATTTTTATGGATTGGGCAATTACTTTCGACTTTAGGCAGTTCGATAACGATGGTTATTTTGCCAGTCGTTGTGTATTCATTAACTGGTTCAACAGTTGTAATGGGAATGACTATGGCAATGTATATGCTTCCTAATATTCTTGCGTTACCGTTTGCTGGATTAGTAGTAGATCGAATTGATCGAGTGAAATTAATGTTATTTACAGATATAATTCGCTGTATATTAATGCTTTTACTTGCGACACTTATATTTATGGACGTTTTAACAATTCCACTTCTATACGCACTCGTAGCATTATATGGGCTTATGGAAGGGATATTTCAGCCAGCATATGCGGCTGTAAGGGCGAAAGTATTTGTACCGGAAATTCGAAATGCAGCTAATGCATTAACGCAAATGAGTAATCAAGGTATACGACTAATTGGACCGGCTCTTGGAGGATTGATTGTGTCAGTTGCATCTGCTGGAATAGGATTTGGACTGGATGCAGTAACATATTTGCTATCATTTTTATGTTTAATATTTTTAAGAGAAATAAAGTTTAAAAAAGTAAAATCCATTGAAAAGAGACAAATCGATTACAAACAAGAGTTTATGGAAGGTGTTTTCGTTTTAAAAAATCATCCGTGGCTATGGATTACAATTTTAGTTTTTTCTTTCATCAATATTTGTTATGCAGGAATTATCGTCGTATTAATTCCATGGTTATTTAATGTTCATCATCATTTTGAAGCATACGTGTATGGATTAGGAATGGCATCTTCTGGTGTTGGAGCTGTAATTGTCGCGCTAATATTTGGCGGGAGGGAACGGTGGCATAAGCGGGGATTACTTGCCTATGGTGGTGTATTAATAAGTGGTTGTGCGCTTTTAATAATGCCGTTTATTGCTTGGGCACCTGCATTAATTGGATTAATGGCAATTGAAGGGTTCGGTATGATGATATTTGGACTCATTTGGGAAACAAGTTTACAAGAGCTTGTGCCAGAAGAAGCATTTGGAAGAGTGGCAAGCCTTGATATGCTAGGTTCATTTGCTTTATTGCCACTAGGTTATGTGGTTGTAGGATGGTTAGCTACTGTCATAGGTGGTGAGATAACGATTATAACACTAGCTATATTAGTACTTGTAACAATTGGAGTAGTATTATGTGTACCAAGTATTCGACGATTTGATTGATGATATAAGGGGAAGGAGAATAACTTATATGATTATAGAAAACTTGAACGATGTAGTAGTAAAGGAATTGGACAGCCAATACACTTTGCAGGAAAAGGTCTTTGAAGCAAAAAATTTCACAGTCTATATTGCTACCCATAGAGAAAATAAGCTAGCATATAACCAACTAGTATTAATAAAACATTTTTGTAACGAAAAGCCTTCCGTACATATTTGGCATAAGAAAATTAGCACCGATGCAACAAAACTGGATATCACAAAAGAAGTGACAGAAGCAATTCAATCTGGTTTTGTAAATGAAGAGTAAGCCCTAATCAAATTAGGGCTTACTCTTCATTAAATACAAATGTTTGTTTCATTTGTTTCCCTTCATTTACCGGATGACCGTTGTAAGAGAAATTCTTTTCTTCCCAAGTGATGACGACTTTGAAATTGTGGCTGTTAAAATCTAAAGGGAATACGATGTAGTCAAAGCTCGTCTGATTTTTTGAAACGTTGCTATTTAGCAAAGTAGGATTAAAAGTAGCTTTAGAGGTAGGGGTGTTATCAACTATTTCTACAGCTACGTTTGACACATCATTGCCGATGTTTTTTACGAGTAAGCGATATGTATCGTATACACCTTGTTTTGGCTGCACTGCTTGCTTGTTTGCGTTATGGGATTTATCAATTTCGATATACCACTGTTTTGACTTTGATGCAATTGGTAGTGATTGAAATGTGTATGCACTAGCTTGTATTGGTAGTGTTAAACAGATTAGTGCGAAGAGAGAAAATATTTTTCGTTTCATTTTTAGAGAGCTCCCATTCTGTAACGGATTTATTTATTATTATTTTCTTTTTGTGAAAGGGTATACCATATAATGTAAGAGTTTGTTTTGTGAATATCGGATTAGGAGTCATTATCTTAGTTGTTACGCTTATACTTAGTGTTAGTACAGCTTTTTCCCAACAAGAAAGCCGATCGCCTTTAGGCATAGAATGAAAGGGAAGCTGGATCCGGAATGCTACTAAAAATCGTAAGGTCCGTGGTAATTTAAGTATCCAAAGTATAGGTAGTTTCTTCAGGTTTTTTGTTTAATTTTTCCGAAATAAATGATTATAGAAGAGTGTTTCAAAGTATTGGTTGAAGGGATATGTAACGAGCTTGATATGGTTAGTATCGCAATGTTATGTGATACTAATCGCGTTCATTTGTTTTTAAGTACACGGACAATCACTCCTTAGCCCTGCGAATATAATGAGAAAATAAAATGAGTGACATCAAAATGTTTGAGAGTAGAATGCCCTCATTAGAACGTTAAATAGTATATTCAATATATTTAGGGGATTAGAGGAAAAAGCTGTGTAGAGGCCATACTACACAGCTTTTTTCGTACGTCTGACTTTAGGATAACCAATTAAGCTTGTTTAATTGTTACGTATACGTACTTCTGTATCACTATCAAAAAAATGTGCTTTTGTTAAACTAAAGGCTACTGAAAGCTTATCGCCAGCTTTCAGTTCTGATCGAGCATTAATTCGTGCGACAAAACTTTGATTTTCAAGTTTTCCATGTATCATAGTCTCAGCACCTAATAATTCAGCAACTTCAATATTAATTTCGACAGTTGAATCGGGAGAAGATTGAAGGACAATTGGTTCATCGTGAATGTCTTCTGGACGAATACCGAGTATAAGTGTTTTTTGGTTGTATCCCTTTTTCTGCAATTTTTTTAATTGTCCTTCTGGTACTTTAAAACGAATGTTTTCTATATGAAAATAGTTATCTTTTAATGTTCCAGTAAAAAAATTCATGGCCGGAGAACCAATGAATCCGCCAACAAAAACATTCTCAGGAGTATCATAGACTTCTTTTGGTGTACCAACTTGTTGGATGATACCATCTTTCATCACAACAAGGCGTGATGCCATTGTCATTGCTTCCGTTTGGTCATGTGTTACATATATAGTAGTTGTGTTTAAACGACGATGAAGCTTAGAAATTTCTGAACGCATACTTACACGTAATTTAGCATCTAAATTGGATAGAGGCTCGTCCATTAAGAATACTTTTGCGTCACGAACGATAGCTCTTCCTAATGCAACACGCTGTCGCTGCCCACCCGATAATGCTTTTGGTTTTCGCTTTAAATAATCTTCAAGACCTAATATTTTTGCCGCCTCAGTTACGCGATGATTAATTTCATCTTTTGGTAGTTTTCGTAATTTTAAACCAAACGCCATATTATCGTAAACAGACATATGTGGGTATAGTGCATAATTTTGAAATACCATTGCAATGTCACGATCTTTTGGAGCGACATCATTCATAAGTTTACCATCAATATAAAATGAGCCATTAGAAATATCTTCTAAACCTGCAATCATACGTAGAGTAGTTGATTTTCCACAACCAGAAGGACCAACAAATACAATAAATTCTTTATCTTGAATATGTAAATTAAAATCAGAAACAGCAGTTGTTTTATTATCATATAATTTGAAAATATGATCTAATACGAGTTCGGCCATTATACATCACCCCTATTTTTATAATTAACTGAATTATAAGGTTTATTGATTGTAAGGTGAATTGGCAAGTTGCACAAAAAATGTTAATTTTTTTATGCAAAATTACGAGATGTTCAAAGAAAGAAAAGCCAAATAGACAGCTACAGCACCTTCAAATGTTTTTATATTCAATCCTGTTTTTTCAATAAATTTGTCAATTCGATACTGTAAAGTATTTCGGTGTAAATATAATTGTTTGGCCGCAAGTGATACATTTAAATTACATTGGAAGAATACTTTAATACTCTCTATTAGCTCTTTATCATTGAAAACATGTGCTAATAAATGATTTGTATATTTTTCCCTCTTTTCTTTTGGTAATAAGGTCATTAATTGATAAGGAAGGAGTTGTTCAATGTATGTAATTTTCTTTGATAGATAGGGAGAAAGATAAGAAAATAAATTTCGTTCCCATTGATACAAGTGAGAAATTTGATTGGTATGGGTGTAGTGTCTGCCGACAAAAAAGGATAAGGATATAAAAAAATCTGTTTCCAGCGTATCAAGGGCTGTTTGCAATCTATATTCAGATATATTTTCTGTTAAGATGAGGACTCCAGTTTGTGAAGTTTCCCATATTGTAGGATTATCAAAACCAAGTATTGAATGTAAAGCATTATGAAATTCTTCTCGTTCCGTTATAGGATGCGTTGTGAAGAAATGTAAAAAGCGTACAGATGTTATTTGAATATCTTTACTCTGATATAACGCTTCGTACCAATACTTTTCTATTTCTGTTTCATAGCATGTGTCAGTATGGAGGGGAGTTAAGAGGGATGAAAGTAATTGACACTCTTGTTTATGTAAGCGAGATTTACGAATTCCTACTCTATTCCCATCAATCAAAAACCAACTGTACTCTTCAGAAAGTATGGCCTCATTAATTTTTATATCTTTATCGTAATATCTTTTTAATTGTTGAATCATATGAACACTCCTTATCTTTATATTATTTATTAATAACAAATGCTATAGGGATAATGGATTGACATAGTTTGCGATAAAAATTTAAAAAATTCAGAAAATATATTGCAGAGGAAAAAGTGATAGTGTTATACTTCATAACAACTGGTAATGACAACATCATGTCGTGATCGAATTGGTATATGTATAAATAATATATCAATGATAGTTTATTCCTTCAACTGGTAATGACATAAGTCTACTAAAATTGATAGGAAGGGAGAGAAGAGCATTGTTTTTATAAATGAATAAAATTCGTTTGTAAACGCTTTATTTACAAGGTGCTCCAAATCTTTTGTAAAGTTGATTATATTAGTTTAATTTGTTGTCAGTGAGTTACAAGAAACATAAGTAAAGATTTTGTTATATAGATGATTGTTTCTAGAGGAGGAAAAGGGATGAAAAAGTGGTTTATTTTCTTTTTGTCAACATTGCTATTGGCAATAGTAGGATGTTCTAACAGTGGCGAAAAAGTTAACACGTCATCTAAAGATGAAAAAATAGAATTACGGTATGCACTTTGGGATAAGAAACAACTACCAGCAGTGGAGAAAGTGGTTCAACAGTTTAATGAAAAACATCCGAATATTAAAGTGAAAATAGAATTAACAGCGTACGGACAGTACTTTCAGAAGCTTGAAACGGCAGCAACAGGAAATGCATTGCCGGATGTATTTTGGATGAATGGACCAAATGCCGTGAAATACGCTTCGGGAAAAGTATTGATGCCTTTGGATGATAAAGCGAAAAAAGATAATTATAAATTGGAAAATTACCCAAAATCTTTAGTTGATTTATATACAGTAGATAATAAAACTTACGGTATTCCAAAAGATTTTGATACAACGGCACTTTGGTATAACAAAAAATTATTTGATGAAGCTGGAGTAGCATATCCAGATGATTCATGGGATTGGGAGAAAATGAAAGAAGCTGCAAAGCAATTGACGAAAAAGGAAAAAGGTGTTTGGGGATTTGCAGCAGCAATGGGAAATCAAGGTGGTTATTATGATCTCATTTACCAAAATAAAGGGTATGTTCTTTCTAAAGATAAAAAAACAGTAGGATTTAATAAACCACAAGCAATTGAAGCAATTAATTATAACATTAGTTTTATTAAAGAAGGATTATCACCAACATTTGCTCAAATGACAGAGACAACAGCATCTGATTTGTTTTTATCAGGTAAAGTAGCGATGATTTTTGACGGGCCTTGGATGGTACCAGAATATAAGAAAAATCCTGATTTAAATATTGCTGTTATGCCAAAAGGGAAAGAAAGAGCTGTTATGATTCATGGTCTAGCAAATGTCATCTCAGCGAAAACAAAATATCCGGATGCAGCTTGGGAATTTGTGAAATATTTAGGTTCTAAAGAGGCAGCAGATGTGTTTGCAGAAACTGGAACAGTCATTCCTGCTTTTAATGGAACACAAGAAGCGTGGGTTAAATCCGTTCCAAACTTGAATTTACAAGCGTATATCACTGGTCTTGAATATTCTTACCCATTACCGAGTGTGAAAAATACAGGAGCTTTATGGGAGCAAGAAACAAAAGTATTAAAAAGGGTATGGGGAGGAGAATTGAATGTTGAAGAAGCAACAAAAGAATTAACAGAGAAAGCAAATGAAGTTCTTTCTAAAAAATAAGGAGAGGGATCCTCTCCTTGCTTTAAATCAAAAATTATGGGAGGAGTGAAGAGATGGAGGATCTATCAATAAAGGTAGTGGAGCAAAAAAACACACATATACAAAAAAAATATAAAAAGAAAAAGAAATTAGATTATATATGGGCATATGTCATGATTGCCCCAACTATGTTAGGGTTATTCATTTTTTATATGTGGCCAATTGTGCAAAATATTTATTTTAGTTTTACAGCGTGGGATGCGTTTGGTAGCTATGAATGGATTGGACTAGAAAACTATAAAAAGATGTTTACTGATAAAGATTTAGGAAAGGCTTTTCAAAATACATTTATTTATATCGTGCTTACTGTTCCAATCGGTATATTTTTATCCATCATATTAGCGGTGCTATTAAATCAAAACATTAAAGGGAAATCCCTTTATAGAACATTATATTTTTTACCTGTTATTACAATGCCTGCTGCAATCGCTATGGTATGGAAATGGATCTATAATTCTGACTATGGGTTACTCAATTACATGTTATCATGGTTTGGAATTGATGGTCCTAATTGGCTTACCAACCCTAACATTGCATTATATTCAATTATTATAGTTGCGATTTGGGGGGGGATAGGATATAACATGGTTATTTTTCTATCTGGTCTCCAAAACATCCCTAAAACATACTATGAAGCGGCAATTATGGATGGAGCCCGGCCAATTACAATTTTCTTTAAGATTACATTGCCACTTTTATCGCCAGTTATTTTCTTCGTAACGATTATGTCTTTAATTGGAGCATTTCAAGTATTCGATCTCATCTTTATGATGATTGGTAGAACAAGTAATGTAATTGAAAATACACAATCTATTGTTTATTTATTTTATCAAAATGCCTTTATTTTAAATGAGAAAGGATATTCGGCAGCCATAGCAGTTGTATTATTAATTATTATATTAATCATTACAGCGATTCAAATGATATTACAGAAAAAGTGGGTGCATTATGATGAATAAAAGAGTAGGTGCAGTCAATAAAAATACAATTATGATTCATGCAATACTTATCATAGGTGCCTTATTAACCATTGGTCCTTTTATTTGGATGATATTAACGTCTCTAAAAACTTATACAGAATCTGTTCAAGTTTCACCAGTTATTATCCCATCTCAATTTATGTGGAGTAACTATACGGAAATATTCAACTTATTACCATTTTTTAAATTTATGATGAATACTGTAATTGTTACAATAGCTAGAACGGTCGGGCAGTTGTTTTTATGCTCATTAGCAGCTTATGCTTTTGCTAGAATACAATTTCCAGGTAGAAATGTACTGTTTTTACTAACTCTTTCCGTCCTAATGGTTCCGGCTCAAGTGTTTTTGCTTCCACAATATTTAATTATGGTAAAACTGGATTGGTTGAATACATTACAAGCGGTAATTGTACCTGGGTTATTTAGTGCATTTGGTACCTTTTTATTACGTCAGTTTTTTATGGGCGTTCCAAAGGAACTAGAAGAAGCAGCAAGATTAGATGGTTGCAATCACTTCCAAATTTATTGGTATGTTATGCTGCCTCTTGCGAAACCAGGTTTAATTGCGCTTGGTATATTTACAACACTCTGGTCTTGGAATGAATTGATGTGGCCGATGATTGTAAATAATTCACCAGATATGATGACATTGTCAGTTGGTTTATCTTCACTACAAGGGCAATATGCAACAAACTATCCGGTACTAATGGCGGGATCATTTTTAGCGATTTTACCAATGTTGTTATTGTTTGTTTTTTTACAAAAACAATTTATTGAAGGAATTACAATTACAGGTGGAAAATAAGAATAATAGAATAGGAGAGGATATAAATGATTACAGCGGCATTAATTGGGGCAGGAAGTCGTGGAATGTACGCTTATGCTTCTTACGCGTTAGAACATCCAACAGAGATAACTTTTGTTGCGGTTGCAGAATTGGATAATGCAAAAAGACGGAAATTCTCTGAAATGCATAGCGTTTCGGAAGATATGCAATTTGAAACATGGGAAGAGTTATTAGCGAAAGAAAAGCTTTGTGATGTATTGCTTATTTGTTCGCCCGACCGGTTTCATTATAAACCTGTTATGCAAGCGATTGAGAAGGGATACAAAATTTTATTAGAAAAACCAATGTCACCAAGCCCTACAGAGACATTGGAAATTGCAGAGGCTGCCACGAGATATAACGCATTATTAACAGTATGTCACGTATTAAGGTATGCACCGTTTTATAGGACTTTAAAAGAAATTGTTGATCAAAAGAAGATAGGGGACATCGTTTCAATTCAATGGAATGAAAATGTTGGTCATTGGCATCAAGCGCATAGTTTTGTAAGAGGGAATTGGCGTAATAAATCTGAATCAAGTTCAATGATTTTGCAAAAATGTTGTCATGATATGGATGTGCTACAATGGCTTGTGGGTGCAGAGTGTGAAAAGATTTCATCTTTTGGAAGTTTGACTCATTTTAAATCCGAACATGCACCTAAGGGTTCGACGTTACGTTGTACAGATGGTTGTGAAGTTGAAGAAAACTGCCAATATTCTGCTTTAAAATGGTATTTACACGAGAGAGATGAATGGCCAGCGAATGTAGTTTCTATTGATACAAGCATTGAAAATAGACTGGAGGCACTAAAAAAAGGACCTTATGGGCGTTGTGTGTACCATTGTGACAATGATGTTGTAGATCATCAAGTGGTAAATTTGCTATTTGATAATGATGTAACAGTTGCTTTTACAATGTCTGCATTTACGAAAGAGTGTTGCCGTACGTTTAAAATTATGGGAACACATGGTGAAATTCATGGTCATGATGTATTAAATGAATTGAAGGTCAAATATTTTTCAGGTGAGGTTGAAACGATTTACCCAGAAACAATAGAAGGTGGACATATGGGAGCAGATAATGCAATTATGACTGATTTTATCGAAAAGGTAAAAAGCAATAAAACAGAAAGTTTAACGTCTGCAATGATTTCGGCAAATAGTCATTTGATTGCCTTTGCCGCTGAAAGATCAAGAATAACGGGTGAAACAGTAAATCTTAAGCAATATGTGACAGACTTACAAGAATCGATGAATCCAGCAAAATAAGAAGAGCGCATATAAAGGAACAAATTAAATGTACGATTAAAGTAAATTTTAACAGTTGGAATAAGCTTATCTTTCTATGTGAGAAAGTGATGGTAATTCCTATTTTCATTCGATATAATAGCCATAAACTGGTTATAACAACTTTATAGATGAGGGAGTAAAACATGATTGCAAAAGATAATCGAACACCATTATACTACCAATTAATGGATATTATTGTGGAGCAAATTGAAGCTGGGAATTTACAAGAACATGATAAGCTTCCATCAGAACGCGAGCTATGTGAGATTCATGATGTAAGTAGAACGACAGTAAGACAGACAATGCAAGAAATGGAAAAAGAAGGATATATTTATAAAAAACATGGTAAAGGGAGTTTTGTCTCACCTCGTGTATTTAATCAAAGTCTTGTTCGTTTTTATAGTTTCACAGAAGAAATGAAAAAATTTGGAAAGGTTCCATCATCAACAGTCGTATCATTTTCCATAATTCATTGCGATAAAAAAATATCGAAAATTATGAATCTTAATCATGAAGAAGAGGTATATCAAATTACAAGACTAAGGTTAGCTGATAAAGAACCGATGCTATTTGAAACATCTTATATTCCTGTAAAGTTCTTTCCATATTTAACGAAGAAAGAATTAGAAGAAACACCAATGTACGAGATTTTTCGTACAAAATATCAAGTCCATATCACGCGCGCGGTGGAAAATTTCAAAGCGATTGCAGCAGAAAAAGAGCATGCAACATGGCTACAAGTTGAAAAGAATGAACCATCTTTATCTCTAGAACGGATTGCATATGCGAAAGAAAATATAATCGAATACACGCAGACCATTGCAAGAGGAGATAAATTTACTTACACAGTTGAATTACAATAAGTATGGTTATACTTATTGTAATTCAACTGGTAATGATGACGTGATAAGATATGAACTAATATTAAGGGGGTTCTCAAATGTTATTACATGCAAATGATGAAATAAGAGAAATATATGGAGCATGTTTTACAACGAAAGAGATTGCACAACAGCCAGATCTTTGGGAGCAAGTATATTTAAATTTTCAAAGCAAGCATCATGAAATTATAGGTTTCTTTTCAAGTATTTCAAGAAAGCATGAACAAGTGAGAGTTATTTTCACTGGTGCAGGGACATCCGCTTTTGTTGGAGACACAATTGTTCCATATATAAAAAGAATAACAAATTTAAAGAAAATGCATATTGAAAGTATTCCCACAACAAATATAGTTTCAAGTCCTTATTACTATCTTCAGCCAGACATCCCAACAATTTTAGTATCTTTTGCTCGCTCTGGCAATAGTCCAGAAAGTTTAGCGGCAGTACAATTAGGAGAACAAATTATTCGTTCAGTTTATCATATTATTTTAACATGTAATGAAGAAGGAAATTTAGCGAAGCAGTTTCAACATAAAGAGAACGCTTTTGTTATGTATATGCCGCCGGAGGCAAATGATCAAGGATTCGCAATGACAGGAAGCTTTACCTCTATGATGTTAACTGCACTTATGTTATGTAACTATAATCATATCCATCTTTTAGAACCTAGCATTATGGAAATTGTAAGATTAGGAAAAGGTGTTATCGAAAAACAAGAACGGGAAATTCAACGAATTGCAGAAAAAGAATTTCGTAAAATTGTATTTTTAGGATCAGGCGTATTTGAAGGGCTTTCTCGAGAGGCTGCTTTAAAATTTCTAGAGTTAACTGCTGGTCGTATCCCAGTTATGTTTGACACCCCCCTTGGGTTTAGGCACGGACCGAAATCAATTTTAGATAAGGATACAGTTGTTGTATTATTTTTATCTAATGATGAGTATACGAAAAAATATGATCTTGATTTATTAAAAGAGATTTTTCAAGAGAAAGAAAGGAGCGAGATTATTGTTATAGCACATCAAGATAATCAAGAAGCAAGGAGACATTGTAA
This sequence comes from Bacillus sp. K2I17, assembly GCF_002209985.1. Taxonomy (NCBI): domain Bacteria; kingdom Bacillati; phylum Bacillota; class Bacilli; order Caryophanales; family Bacillaceae; genus Bacillus; species Bacillus sp. K2I17. Next base: position 174,864 of record NZ_NJGF01000006.1, on the reverse strand, counting down.
TACGTTTTTATGCAATGAAGGACGAAATCTAAAAGATGACATGTATATTACGTTTATTTATATATTATACGGACAAATTTTAGCATTATATAAATCAATTGCATTAGGGATTACTCCAGATAACCCTTGTCCAAGTGGAAGTGTAAATCGTATCGTTCAAGGGGTAACAGTACATCCTTATAAAGGAAAGGAATAGTAATTTATGAACTACTACGTCAAAGCATCTATATATCTACTAGAAGATGGTGTTCGTGAAAGTGGATATTTACATATTGTAAATGGATACTTTCTAAAACATGTTGAAGAAATAGTAGACGGAGCGTTAGTAATGGATTTTGAAGGTAGAATTATTTCTCCAGGATTTGTTGATACACATATTCATGGTGTAGCGGGACATGATGTCATGGATAGCACATATCAATCGTTAAACAATATCTCTATTAAGTTATTGGAAAATGGTGTTACGAGCTTTTTGCCCACAACATTAACTGATTCTTCGGAAAATATAATGGAAGCTTTGAAAAATATAGCTCATGCAAAAAAAAGAGGGGTAGAAGGGGCAAGTATTATTGGATCTTTTCTTGAGGGACCTTGTTTTACGGAGGTATATAAAGGTGCACAAAATCCTAAATATTTTATTGATCCAACCATTGAAATGTTAGAGGAGTGGATTGTTGCATCAGAAGGGACTATTAAAAAAATTGCAATGGCACCAGAGAGAAGAGATGCTATTGCTTGTATACGTCATGCTGTGAAAAAGAATGTCCGTGTAGCAATTGGTCATGCGAATGCAAACTATGAGATATGCCAGAATGCGATTCAAGCAGGAGCGACGATTTTTGTGCATACGTTTAATGGAATGAGAGGATTACATCACCGTGAACCTGGCGTTGTTGGAGCGGTACTCTCAACTGAGCATGTGTATGGTGAAATCATTGCAGATGGACATCATGTACATCCAAGCGTAGTGAATATTTTATATAAATGTAAAGGATACGACAAAACTTGTTTAGTTAGTGACTGTATGCGAGCGGGCTTATTAGGGGATGGCACATATAATTTAGGAGAATTTGTTGTCCAAGTGCAAGACGGCATTGCCCGAACAGAGGCGGGTTCTTTAGCGGGAAGTACACTTCGATTTATTGATGGTGTGAAGAATATGGAGAAATGGACAAATGCATCGTTATGGGAATGTGTTCATATGGGATCGTTAATTCCTGCTAAAAGTATTGGAGTTGATAATGAAATTGGAAGTATAGCACCAGGGAAAAGAGCTGATTTTCTTATATTAACAGAGGATTTAGATCTTATAGGAACAGTTGTAGGGGGAGAAATGAAATATAAAAAGAATAAAGAGAGGATTTGAGAGTATGCTTGTTTCAACTCAATTTATACTGAGAAATGCACAAGAACAGGGTTATGCGGTTCCGGCTTTTAATATTCATAATTTAGAAACTTTAAAAGCAGTAATTGAATCCGCAGTAGAGCTTAGGTCACCTGTTATTATAGCTGCTACACCAGGCACGATAAAATATATGGGAAAAGAATATCTTTTGCATATGATTGAAGCAGCGAGAAAGCGATATGATATACCAATTAGTCTACATTTGGATCATCATGAAGATATAAGTGATATTAAAAATTGTATCGATTTAGGAGTTAGCTCTGTTATGATTGATGCATCGCATCATCCATTTGAAAAAAATATTCAGATTGTTCAGGAAGTTTCGGCGTATGCAAAACAATATGGAGTAACAGTAGAGGCTGAGTTAGGGCAATTATTAGGAATAGAAGAAGATATAGTAGTGGAAAACTCAATTTATACAGATCCTTACCAAGCGAAAGAGTTTGTAGAACGTACAAATATTGACTCATTGGCAGTTGCAATTGGAACGGCACATGGACTATATAAAGGGAAACCAAAATTAGATTTACAAAGATTAACAAATATTAGAAAGCAAGTTGATATTCCCCTTGTATTACATGGTGCCTCCGGATTATCGGACAGTTTAGTGCAAGAAACGATTCGTTTAGGAATTTGTAAAGTGAATATCGCAACAGAGTTAAAAATTGCATTCGGAACAGCATTACGTCATTATTTATTTTCTCATCCAGAAGAAAATGATCCGCGTAAATATTTTTCAGATGCAATTATGGCGATGAAACGGGTTGTTGCAGATAAAATAAAGATGTGCAAAAGTTTAAATCGTGTGTAAGGAGATATTCTTATGATTGCGACAATTACATTGAATCCATCTGTTGATATGCGATATGAATTAGGAGAATTAAAACTAAACAAAGTACATCGCACGAAAGACTATGAAAAAACTGCGGGTGGAAAAGGCATTAATGTATCGAGAGTACTTCGTTTGCTAGGAGAAGAAGTAACTGGAGCTGGGTTACTTGGTGGTAGTAATGGTGAGTTCATAAGAAAAAACTTGAAAGATTTATCAATTATTGATGAGTTTGTTTCCGTTAAAGAAGAAACTCGCAATTGTATAGCGTTAATCACAAAAAAATCTGCGTCAGCTACTGAAGTATTAGAAGCAGGACCAGCTATTTCAGAGGATGAAATAGCTCTTTTTATAAAAAAATATGAAAGGATAGTAAAAGATTTTGAGTTTATTGTTGCATCGGGAAGTTTACCTAAGGGTATTCCAAATTCATTTTATCAGCAGTTGGCACAAAAGGCAGCTGAAAATGGTAAAAAATTCATATTAGATACAAGTGGAGAACCATTATTGCATGGCATACAAGGAAAACCATTTTTAATTAAACCAAACAGGCAAGAAATTTGCCAGTTGCTTCAAAAAAAACGTGTGTCACAGGAAGAAATGATTGCGGAAGCAACTAAAATCTGCGAGAGGGGCGTGCAGTATGTTTTGTTATCACTTGGAAGAGAAGGAGCGATACTTATTACGAAAGATGGAAGCATAAGGGCAATTATTTCAGAAATAAAAACTATCAATGCTGTTGGCTCAGGTGACGCAATGGTTGCAGGAATAACGTTAGCACTCGCAAAGGGGTATGGGATAAAGGATGCACTTCGTTTTTCAGTGGCGTGTGGAATGGCTAACGCAGCTGAGGAAATAACAGGTTACATACAGCTTAAAAATGTAGAGAATTTCTATAATGAAATTATAATTGTCTAAAAGTAGGAAGGGGAGAAATATGGGGAAGTACGTTGCTTGTTTTGATATTGGAGGAACTTTTATAAAATATGCAATGATTGACGAACAAGGAATAGTACATGAACAAGGGAAAATAACAACACCAGTACAAAATCAAAAGAAAGAAATTTTGTATCGTATTTGTGAAGTAATATATGAGTTTGAAAAGAGCTATAAAATTCATTCTGTAGGTGTATCATCGTGTGGGATTATCGATAATATCAAAGGGGAAGTTCTGTATTCTGCCAATATTTCGGGATATAGTGGTACAAAAATAGCAGATTACATTTATAGTGAGACAGGGTATGTGGCGATAGTTGAAAATGATGTTCGTTCAGCTTGCCTCGGTGAAATGTGGAAAGGAGCAGGGAAGGGGAAAGAACATATTGTTTTAATCACACTTGGAACCGGGATTGGTAGTGGAATCATTACAAATGGCAAAATGCTTCAGGGAGTGAAAGGGCTAGCAGGAGAGCTTGGTCATATGATAATTGTTCATAATGGAGAAAAATGTAGTTGTGGCGGAGAGGGATGTTATGAGAGATATGCATCGACTTCGGCGTTGATTCGTCAGTATAAAGAAGCATCCAAAATTCAAGGGCTAGAGATAGGCACAATCACAGGTGAAGAAATTATAGAACGTATGTACAGAGGAGAGTGGTTGGCAAAAAATGTATATGAACAGTTTCTACAGTATGTTGTTGCTGGTTTAGTAAATATTACTTATATATTTAACCCCGAATTAATTATTGTTGGGGGAGGTATTACAGGGCAAGGTGAACCATTTTTGAAACAAATTCAAGAAAGGTTCTATGACAAAATAATGGAAATCTATCAAAATAAGGTGAAAATCGTTTTAGCATCATTACATAATGATGCTGGTGTATATGGAGCTTGTTATGTAGCGTTGAATCGATGTGAGGAAAAGTCAATGAATATATAATCTATAATCTTAGAAGATATTTATCGAGAATAGTTAACATGTGTAGAGCTTTTTTATTCAATTCACACAACCATCATCTTGTTTATGTAGAAGGTGATGGTTGTTTTTATTTTGGGATTTAAGGGGAAGATACATTCGTTAATGATGCACTATAAAGTATTTACGGATGTGATTTATCATTTCGGTTTTCGATTTGAAGTATAAGTCAAAAGGAATATAATTATGAAATAATTTCCAAAAATATGTTAAAATAACATTGTCATACAACAAGGGGGATTTGTTTTATGGAAAATGGATATCTTGCTAAAGTGGATTTAATGAAAAGAATAGAATCGAAATCTAAGTATAATAAGAAACTTGAAAAATACCAAAGACGTTTATTAGCACTGCAGCAAATTGTAAAAGAAGAAAAAATTGCGGTTATGCTTGTTATGGAAGGTTGGGACGCAGCTGGAAAAGGCGGAGCGATTAAGCGAGTGACGGAACATCTTGATCCGCGCGGGTTTCAAGTAAATCCAATTGGAGCACCAGCACCTCATGAAAAACGGTACCATTACTTGCAACGTTTCTGGCGAAAACTTCCTCAGTACGGGCAAATTACTATTTTTGATTGCTCATGGTACGGACGTGTGTTAGTTGAGCGTGTTGAAGGGTTTGCTACAAAGGAAGAGTGGACGAGAGCGTATGATGAGATTAATGATTTTGAAAAACTATTAACAGATGATCATTATATAATCGGGAAGTTTTTCTATCATATTAGTAAAGATGAACAATTAAAGAGGTTTAAAGATAGAGAGAAAAACCCTTTGAAAAGATGGAAAATTACAGACGAAGATTGGCGTAATCGTGAAAAGTGGGACGAGTATGCTGAAGCAATGGAAGACATGTTTGAAAAAACAAATAAGCCAAATGCGAAATGGCAAATTATCGCAAGTAACGATAAATTATACGCACGTTTGAAAACGTTGAAAGTTATTATTTCATTAATTGAGGATTACCTCTTAGAACATAATATAGAATTACCTTCGTATTATTATGAAATAAAAGATGGAAAGACAGAAGGCTTTGAAACTATTCAAGATGAAGTTGTAAAATAGTACAAAGCTTGTATATGAAATATAAAGTAGATCCACCCTGTAATTTTGGGAACCCCTCGGTAATAGGCAAAATGTAAACCGTGGGGTTCTTTACATGTATTAATAAATTTCAGCATTTTAAATTTTGGGATTTGGTTGTTCTATAGTACATTAACAAGAGGTAGTAGTTTTATAGAGAGGGTGAGAGAATGATAGATACAGCAGATGCTTCAATAAGTAATCGTATGTACACAGAAGAAGAGCAACAAAAATTATACAAAAGAACATTACTAATCGTAAGTATTTCACAAATGTTCGGCGGAGCAGGGTTAGCTGCTGGCATTACAGTAGGTGCACTTCTTGCGCAGCAAATGCTTGGGACAGATGCATATGCAGGATTACCGGCAGCTATGTTTACAATGGGATCTGCGGTAGCGGCTTTCTTTGTTGGAAAATTATCGCAAAAACATGGTCGCCGCATAGGGCTTTCGGCAGGTTTTATAGTAGGCGGACTAGGGGCTATCGGAGTTGTGGGGGCAGCTTTAACAAATAGTATTATTCTTTTACTAGTTTCTTTACTTATATATGGCGCGGGCACAGCTACGAATTTACAAGCGCGTTATGCTGGAACGGATTTAGCGAATAAGAAGCAAAGAGCAACTGCTATTAGTATTACGATGGTAATGACGACTTTTGGTGCAGTCGCAGGTCCAAATTTAGTAGGAGTAATGGGAAGGTTTGCTCATTCAATTGGAATTCCTGAACTTGCAGGTCCGTTCATATTATCGGCAGCAGCGTTTATACTAGCTGGTCTTGTTCTATTTGTTATGCTTCGTCCAGATCCGTTACTTATTGCTAATATGATAGAAACATATAAACAAGAGCATACATATAAAGGGCAAGCAGTAACAGAAGAAGCTACAGAAAACAAACGAGGTATTACTGTTGGAGCCATCGTAATGATACTTACACAAATCGTGATGGTTGCGATTATGACGATGACGCCAGTCCATATGGGACATCACGGTCATGGATTAAGTGCAGTAGGGCTTGTGATTGGTTTTCATGTAGGTGCAATGTATCTTCCATCTCTCGTTACAGGAATGCTAATTGATAAAATTGGCAGAACTACGATGAGTATAGCTGGTGGAGTAATTTTACTAGCAGCAGGTGTCATAGCTGCGATAGCGCCGAGTGATTCTTTAATACTATTAATTGTTGCTTTGTCTTTACTTGGATTAGGATGGAACCTCGGTTTAATAAGTGGTACTGCTCAAATTGTTGATGCAACTATACCTTCCACACGTGCAAAAACACAAGGGAAAATAGATGTGTTTATTGCGCTAGCTGGAGCTTCAGGTGGAGCGATGTCAGGTATGGTAGTGGCGAATTCAAGTTATGCGGCATTGTCATTAGCTGGAGGAGTGTTAGCTTTCATGCTCATTCCTGTTGTGATATGGGCTCGGACAGGTAAATAAAGTTAAGATAAAAGAAGCTGCGTTCAAAGGGAGGTAACCAATCTTTGAATGCAGCTTTTTTGTAGTGAATTGTATAAAAAACTTTTAGTTTAAATCCCACTCCACAATAAGCCCTAAATGAGTAAGCCCACCGCCAAATCCGTATAGTAAAAGTGTGTCTCCATTATTTAATTTTCCTTCTTTTCTAGCCAAATCTAGTGCAAGTGGAATAGAGACGGAAGATGTATTCCCCATAAATTCCACACTCGTTAATGTTTTTTGTGTTGGAATTTGAGATTTCTCACAAATAGATTCGATCATTCGTAAGTTAGCGCTATGGGGAATGAACCAGTCTATATCATCCATTTGCATATTTGCAGTATGTAATAGTTCTTTTATACCTGCTGGTACCGTGCGTGTTGCCCATTTATATACTTCTCTTCCATTTTGTACGATTTTTTCATTTGTTTGCAGTGGTGTGCCATTCATAGTAGTAGATAAGTTTGTTCTGTATAGATGAATGCCACCAGCACCATTTGTTCCCATGTGAGCAGCAATAAAGCTCGGTTTGTTTTCATCTCTTTCTAATAAAATAGCTCCAGCACCATCGCCAAATAAAATGCAAGTCGTTCTATCGGTGTAATCAGTAACTTTAGATAATGTCTCTGTTGCTACGACAAGTACTTTTTCGTGTGATCCAGAAGTGATTAAGCTATTCCCAACGTGCAAGCCATATGTGAAACCAGCGCAAGTTGCATTTAAATCAAATGCTATTGTATGAGGTATGCTGAAATGTTGTTGTATTTGACACGCGACACTAGGAAAAACATAGTCAGCGGTTGTTGTAGCGACGATGATACAGTCTATATCTTCTAAGTTCTTTTTAAAAGTTGTACATAAATTTTCAATTGCTTGAATGGCTAAGTGTGAAGAGTATTCGTCTTTGCTCGCAATTCGTCTTTCCTTCATTCCTGTTCTTTGTACAATCCATTCATCGTTCGTATCAATCATTTTCTCTAAATCGTTATTAGATAATATTTGATTTGGAACATAAGTACCAATTGCAGTAATACGAGATTTAGAATGCATAGGAACATCTCCTAACTTATTTTTATAACCTGATACTATTATCAGGTTATAAAAATGTCAATTAAGATTTTTCGTTTTATTAAGATCGATATATTTTAATAAAAAGAAAAGGAATTTGAGGAGTGATGTCCAAATAATATACGGAAAGCTTCTAAAATTGATCATAAAGGGGTTTGAGATTCTTGAAAAGAATCGTATATGTATTGTCTCTAGTTTTAATTTGTAGCTTTATTTATTTTATTTTACCAGAGAAGTCTTACGCTTGTGAGTGTATGAAAGCATCACCGGAAGAGAGGTTACAAAAAACGGATGTAGTGTTTGAAGGTAAGGTATTAGAGGTTCAAGAGAAGGATGGAAAAATGGAAATGTTATTTGAAGTGAAGAAAATTTGGAAAGGGACAAGCTCTTCGCAAATTATTATATATACAAGTTTTAGTAGCTGTACGTTTCTTTTTGGGGAGGGAGGAGAGTATTTAGTCTTTGCTTCTAATAGAGGAGAAGGGAAGTTAGAGACATCTATGTGCAGTGGAACGAAGAGATTAGATGAGGCAGGGGCGGACAAAGTGGTTTTAAGTCAAATTGCAAAAGAATCTGTTCCGACGAAGAAAGTCGATTTAAAAGGTGGCAAGTTGAACGGTTTAAGCTGGTGGCAAGTTGTTACTCTTTCTATAGGCCTGTTATTGATAGTAGCTGTTGTGATTTCTATTGTAAGAAGAACGCGCAAAAAATGACGATTAAAGTAAATATATAAAGATTTTCTTTCTATTTCTATAGGTGGTTTAATCTTGTGAAAGCGAATTACTTATGCTACACTTTATGTAACTTAAAATGAACGGAGGGGCTTCCTTTGATCTTAATCAGATTACGTCTCAATACTTTGTGCCAATAATTGAATAGCGCTCAAAGGCTCTGTCTGTGTGCAGAGTGAACGGGATTGGTCTGCCTATTTTAAAGGAACCCTTTATTAAGCTTATATGTGAAAAAGAGGGAGGGACGAATACGCCCTCTTTTTGTTTTGCCTTTATAAATAGAATGGGATCGTATAGGTGAACACTTATTGTGGATGCGTATATGATTTTGGGACTTATTGACTATGAGATAGGATGAAAGTATAGCTTTCTCCTATTTCTTTGGTGAACCCTTATCCGTTTACGAAAACACAGGCAGTAACCTGTGTTTTTTATTTTACGTAATCGAAATGGAGGAATAAATATATGGAAGAATTATTACAAAGAGCTGTTTTAGTTGGAGTAAATTTAGGTAATGAAGATGATTTTGCGTATTCGATGGAAGAGTTAACAAATCTTGCAGAAGCTTGTGATGTAGAGGTAATTGGGCAAGTGACGCAAAATTTACAACGAGTAAATCCGTCACATTATATTGGAAAAGGAAAAATTGAAGAAGTAGCAGCCTATGTAAATGAAGTAGATGCGAATATGGTAATCTTTAATGACGAATTATCTCCTTCTCAAATTCGAAATTTAGAAGCGGATTTAGATTGCAAAGTAATTGACCGTACCATATTAATTTTAGATATTTTTGCGCAACGTGCGAAAACGAAAGAAGCGCAGTTGCAAGTTGAGGTAGCGCATCTTCAGTATATGATGCCTCGTTTAATCGGGCTTCGTGAATCGTTAGGAAGACAGAGTGGCGGAGTTGGTACGAAAAATAAAGGTGTCGGTGAGAAGAAATTAGAGTTAGATCGTCGTAAAATTGAAGAACAGATTTCAGTTTTAAATAAAGACCTAGAAGCACTTGTTGCCCAGCGTCAAACGCAGCGAAAGCAGCGTAAGAAAAATGAAGTTCCTGTTGTAGCTTTAGTAGGTTATACGAACGCAGGAAAATCAACGACGATGAATGCGATGCTTGAAATTTACAATGGTACAGAAGAGAAACAAGTATTTGAAAAAGATATGTTATTCGCGACGTTAGAAACATCTGTACGAAATATTGATTTGCCAGATAACAAATCATTCCTATTAACAGATACAGTTGGATTTGTAAGCAAATTACCGCATCACCTTGTGAAAGCATTCCGTTCAACGTTAGAAGAAGTAGCGGAAGCAGACCTACTTATTCACGTTGTAGATTACGCGAACCCAAATTACGAACAGTTAATTGACATTACAAATGAAACGTTAAAGAAAATTGGAGTAGAAAATATTCCAACCATTTATGCTTATAATAAATCAGATATGGTAGATGTTGAAATTCCGAAAGTACAAGAAGAACGCGTTTATTTATCAGCGAAGAAACATGTTGGAATAGAAGAGCTTGTCGAAATGATTCGCTCACACATCTATAAAGAGTATACGAAGTGCGAAATGTTAATTCCGTATGATCAAGGACAGGTAGTTTCTTATTTCAATAATCATGCGCACGTTTTATCTACGAGTTATGAAAACGAAGGTACGAAACTAGAAGTAGAATGTAAGACGAGTGATTACGAAAAGTATAAGCGTTTTGCAATTTAATAAAAAAGGCGACCCTAATATATGTTAGGATCGCCTTTTTCTTATTCTGTAATAGAAGCCCACTTATAAGAATAAATTCCTGCAAATGGACGAATAACAACACCTTTTACTGTTGGACGTTCTAAATATACCAGGCCTGATTGGAAGATTGGAGCGATAGCTGCATCATCTTCCAGTAAGACTTTCTCTGCATCTTGGAACGCTTTCCAACGTGCTGGTAAGTCAGTTGCTAAAGTAGAGCTCGTTTTCTCAATTAATTCGTCGTATTGTTTGTTTGAATAGCTCATCTTATTAAACGGTCCGTCAGTGACAAACATATTTAAGAATGTTGTAGGATCAGGATAATCTGGTCCCCATGTAGAAAGTGAAATTTCATAGTCACCATTTCCTTCACGATCTAAAAATGCTTTTACTGGAAGGGGCTGTAATGTGATTTTTAAGCCAGGTAAGTTTTTCTCCAATTCACCTTTTAAAAACTCGCTAATTTTTTTATCGTTAGACTCATCAGTTGTTATGATTGAAAGTGAAGCGTTTTGTAAGTTTGTTTCTTTTTTTGCAGTTTCCCATAGTGTTTTAGCTTCTTTCACATTTGTTCCTACTTTTATATTACTTGTACTGCGAAAATCTTTATTATCAGGTCCTTTTACGAATCCTTTCGGAACAAATGCATTCGCAGGTATAGAACCATTATTTAAAATCGTTGTTGCGATTCCTTGTTTATCAAAAGCGAGCGAAATAGCTTTTCGAGCATTCTTGTTTGCTAATAAAGGATTCTTTTGGCTAAATCGGAAAAATGTCATAGAAGGACGTTCCATTTTCTTTAAGCTCGGATCTTTTTGATATTTATCGACAAACTCTGAATTAATCGTAATTCGGTCTACTTGTTTGCTTTCAAATAAATTAACGGCTGTGGAAGTATCTTTTACGATATTTACATTGATTTCATTTAGCTTCACATTTTTATTATCCCAGTATTTCGGGTTTTTTGACATTTTATAACTTGTATCATGTTTCCATTCACTTAATTGAAACGGCCCGTTATAAACTACATTTGCAGCTTCAAGTCCGTAATTTTTCCCTTGCGCTTCTGCAACTTTTTTGTTTTGAGGATAAAATGTTGCAAATCCCATTAACCCTAAAAAGTATGGAACAGGGTGTTCTAACTGTACTTCAAGCGTTTTATCGTCAATTGCTTTTACACCAAATGAGTCAATTGGTAATTCTTTTTTATTTATTTTTTCTGCGTTTTTAATATCGAACATAATATGTGCGTATTCAGAAGCAGTTTCTGGGTTAACAGCACGTTTCCATGCATATTCAAAATCATGTGCAGTAACTGGATCACCATTTGACCATTTTGAATCGTGTAATGTAAATGTATATGTTTTTCCGTCTTCGCTCAGCTTGTATGATTCAGCTGCTGCAGGAACAGGTTTATTGTCAGGGCCAGGCATATATAATCCTTCCATTACGTTGTTTAATGCAGCGTAAGAAAACCCATCAGTTGCGATAGATGAATCAAGGGTAGAAATTTCCCCAGCTTCTACAATGTTTAATACTTGTTTTGAAGATTCTTTTTTCTTTTCTCCGGTAGTTGTTGCCTCTTGTTTTTGACCACATGCTGTTAAAAACATAGATAATGTGATTGAGAGTGCAACGATTCCTTTAGTTTTTTTCTTCATAGCGGTCATCCTTCCCTTCATCTCTGTCCTAGTATAAAAGAAAATATAGAAAATTTCTATAAATAAATCCGATAAAACGTATAGAAAAAATATATTATGTAAGAAGTGATATTTCTGGAAAAAGAAATGAAACCAGTATAGAATAGAAATGTTTCAAAAGTCAGAATTTATTACACCTACTGTAATAAATATATATTTTGTACAGGAAGGAGAGATTCATATATGCAGGCAGTTTCGAAAAAAAATACAATGGAAACACCGACGATATATCGAATACTATTTGCGATTAGCTTTGGTCATTTTTTAAATGACTCGATGCAAGCAGTTGTGCCGGCGTTGTTTCCTATTTTGGAAAAAACGATGAATTTATCCTATATGCAAGTAGGATGGATTGCGTTTGCATTAAATATGACGTCATCGATTATGCAGCCGGTTTTTGGTATGTATTCTGATAAGAAGCCGTCACCATTTTTATTACCGCTCGGTATGTTTTCGAGTATGCTTGGGATGATTGGACTTGCATTTGCACCGAACTTTATTATTGTTATTATTTCTGTTTTATTTATCGGATTAGGTTCCGCAGTCTTTCATCCAGAAGGGGCTCGAGTTGCATATATGGCAGCCGGTGCAAAACGAGGTTTAGCGCAAGCGATTTATCAAGTAGGAGGAAATACAGGGAATTCCTTAGCTCCTATTTTTACAGCGCTAATTTTCGTTCCGCTCGGCCAAATTGGTTCTTTAGGTTTTACAGCCTTTGCAGCAGTAGGAATTGTATTATTAATTTTCGTATCAAATTGGTATAGAAATGAATTAGCAACTGGCGCTGTGAGAAGAAAAAAGAGGGCTGCGCTTGAGGCGGAAAATGCGATTGTAAGTACACATATTAAATTTGTTATTCTACTTCTTGTTTTTCTTACTTTTGTACGTTCTTGGTACGGTGCTGGTATAGGGAATTTTTATCAATTTTACTTAATTGAGCATTACGGTTTATCTATAAAAGATGCCCAGTATTTCGTATTCGCATTTATGATTGCCGGTGTATTAGGAACTTTCTTTGGTGGACCGTTAGCAGATCGATTTGGAAAGAAAACAATTATTGTATTTTCAATGCTAGGTTCGGCGCCACTTGCCCTTTTATTACCTCACGTTTCGCTCATGTGGGTCGTACCGCTATTTTTATGTATCGGTTTTATTAGTTCAAGTAGTTTTAGTGTAATTGTTGTTTATGCGCAAGAGCTTGTTCCTGGAAAAGTAGGGATGGTATCTGGATTAATTGTAGGGCTTGCGTTTGGACTCGGAGCTTTAGGATCTGTAGTACTTGGGAAATTGGCTGACATATATAGTCTACAATTCATTATGTTACTATGTAGTTGTCTACCATTAATTGGACTTACTTCTTGGTTATTACCAAGTGATAAGAAAACGATAGAATAGGGGATGCACTATGAAATTATGTGAAAATGTTACAGAATTAATAGGAGATACACCTGTCGTCCGATTATCTAAATTTATTCCAGAAGACGCAGCGGATGTGTATGTAAAACTAGAAATGTTTAATCCATCACGTAGTGTGAAAGACCGCGCTGCCTATAATTTACTGCACGTTGCAGAAGAGAATGGTCTCATCAAACCAGGAGATACAATTATTGAACCGACAAGCGGAAATACAGGAATAGGCTTAGCAATGAATGCAGCTGCGAAAGGGTATAAAGCAATTTTAATTATGCCAGACAATATGTCAAAAGAGCGTATAAATTTATTGAAAGCATACGGAGCGGAAGTAGTTTTAACACCGGCAGAACAAAGAATGCCAGGAGCAATTGCGAAGGCATTAGAACTGCAAAAGCAAATTCCAAATAGTTTTATTCCGCAACAATTTGAAAATCCAGCAAACCCGAATATTCATCGTTATACGACTGCACTTGAAATTTATGAACAAATGGATGGCGAGCTTGATGCATTCGTAGCAACGGCTGGAACTGGTGGAACTATTACAGGTACTGGGGAAACGTTAAAAGAGAAGCTACCAAACTTATATATTGCAGTAGTAGAACCGAAAGGATCTCCCGTTTTATCAGGCGGTGTTCCAGGTCCTCATAAACTAGTAGGAACAAGTCCAGGGTTTATCCCGAAAAACTTAAATACAGAAGTGTATAACGAAATTATTCAAATTGCAGACGAAGAGGCTTTAACGACAATGAGAAACTTAGCTAGACAAGAAGGTTTATTAGTTGGGCCATCGTCTGGAGCATCTGTTTACGCAGCAATTATGATAGCGAAACGTCTAGGCGCAGGTAAAAAAGTTTTATGTATTGCACCTGATACAGGAGAACGTTATTTGAGTATGGGATTATTTGAATGAAATTGATAGAAACAGCTTAATCGTGAAATTGTCACGATTAAGCTGTTTGTTTTAGGTTGTAAAGAGGGGGAGAATGACAATGAAACTATTAAAACCAACAAATGAATATAGCGAACAAATTATAGAGTATCGGGAGGCATTTTTACATACGGATGAAAAACCACATGGTAGTAGTTCTTTACAAAATTTTGATTCTCTCGATAAATGGTTTGAAAAAGTGAGTATACAAGAAGTGGAAGAAAACTTACAAGGTAATCGAGTACCGTCTAGTCAATTTTTAAGTTTTGAAAAAGGGGAACTTATAGGTTTTGTGAATATTAGACATAGATTAAACCAAGAATTATTACTGGAAAGCGGTCATATCGGTTATAGTGTACATCCAAATAAACGTCGTCAAGGTTACGCTACGAAACAACTACAACTTGCATTAGATGAAGCACAAAAGTTAGGGTTACAGAAAGTGTTAATAACTTGCGATAAAGTTAATATCGCTTCGGCTAAAACGATTCAAAAGGTTGGCGGTATGTTAGAAGATGAAGTAGTTTCTGTTCATACGGGGGAAATTGTTCAGCGTTATTGGATAGAAATATGATTTAGTGGGATATTGAAAAGGGAATACAATGCATAATATCGAAATAGATAAATAAAAAGGTAACTGTGTACTGCAATTATAGGGGGAAATGAAGTGGGATTAAAAGAGAAAGCGATAGAAATGTCGGAGATTTATAGGAGAAATCCGAAAGTAGAGACTATTATTTTAGCGGGTTCAGTAGCTAGAAAACTAGAAGATGAACATTCAGATATAGAATTGCATATTTTATGGTCAATGCCACCAGAGGATGAGGATCGCAAAGGGCCAATTAACTATATTGGTGGAACAATTTTGTCATATCACCCTTACGAGGAAGAAGAATGGTCGGAAACGTATTTGACAAAAGAGGGAATTAAATTAGAGATTAGTAACTTTTTAACTGGAACTGTAGAGAAAGTTATTTCGGATGTGGTGGATCAATATGATATAAGTTATGAAAAACAATGTATCGTATCATCCGTTCATGATGGTGTTAGTTTGTATGGAGAAGAGAAAGTACATGAATTAAAAGATAGAGTGGTGGCATATCCAGAAGACCTAGCGAAACGGATGATTTCAGAAAATCTTTGGTTAAGTAATCGCTGGCATAATCGAGAGGCGCTTTTAAAACGAAAAGACTGGCTTATGTTATATGATGTTATTTGTGAAGTGCAAAGAAATATATTTGGGGTCTTATTTGGTTTGAATAAAATGTATGTACATCATCCGGCATTTAAATGGATGCCACATAATGTGGAACGAATGATTATTAAGCCTGAAAATCTATACGAGCGTATGGCAAATACGTTAATAGGGAAACCGGAGTATAGTGTACAGGAGTTAGAAGTGTTAATTGAAGAGCTATTACATTTAGTACAACAATATGCTCCAGAATTACATATTACTGAACAACAAAAACGTATACAATATGCGAAGTAAAAAAGAAGGGATGTAACAATGAGTTACCTCCCTTCTTTTTATTTGACTAATTTACCTAGTATGGGTAATCGTTGAAGTCTATCACCGAGAATATGTGAAGCAAGTCCGCTCGTTAGGACGAATAAAAGATAAACAATCCCTCCTACAGCGCCGCATATAAAGACAATGAGAAGTGATTCCATATAGGATTGTCCAGGAATCATCCATTTTAAAATCGCTTTTAATGCAATTACAACAGCAGACATTGCAGCGGAGTAAATTGTAATAAGAAGTACTGTTTTTGCTGTCTCACCAATTTTAAATTTCGCAAACTTAATGATGCAGTACAACATAATAACATTGGAAACGAGGTATCCAAGAATTGTTCCAAGTACAGCACCGTGTCCGCCAAATAAATGTAAGAGCGGTGTATTTACTAAAACTTTAACGAGAATACCGACTGAGAAAGCGATCATCGTTTTTCTTTGATAATCGATTCCTTGTAATATAGCTGCTGAAACTGTGAAAATCGCACTTAATATAGCAGAAGGTGCAAATGAAATTAAATATTGTGATCCCCCAAGTGCAATTTCAGGATTTACATAAACCATACGGAAGGCATCGTAAGCGATGCTAGCAAGACCGAATGCAGCTGGGATAGTGAAGAATAATAAGACTTGAAATATCTTTGCAATTTGTTCTTGTAGTTCTTCTAGTTTCCCGCTTGTATACGATTTCGTTATAGCCGGAATGATCGTTAATGAGAATCCAGTTGCAAGAGAAGCTGGAATCATAATTAACTTTTGGGCATAGTTCGTTATATAAGCGAAAACTGCATTCGCTGTTTCTAACGGCTCGCCCATCGCCCTAAGGACATCAGCTACAGTATATTGATCTACTAACGTGTAGAGTGGAATTGCAATGCCGACAAATACAATTGGGATTGCATATCGAAGTAATTCCATATAAATATTTTTTAATGGAATATTCGATGCCCTTGACTTTAATTCTCCTTCGGGAGGCTTTAATCCATTATATTTTTTCCAGTACAGCATTAAAATCGAAACGCTGGCAAGCGCTCCGATAACAGCGCCAAACGTAGCAACTGCAACAGAAGAGGCGACTGCCCCCCCTAATAGTTTTGAAACGATAAAACTACCAACTAAAATGAAAACCACGCGCGCAATTTGTTCTACGACTTGAGAAACGGCACTTGGTTTCATATGTTGAAAACCTTGGAAATAGCCACGTGTAACACTCATAGCTGGTACGATAATAAGTGCGAAACTTAATGCTCGCATCGTAAGTGTTACGTCGGCGATAAATTGTGGATCTGGCGTTTTCGAGCGAATAATAAATTGTGATATGTATGGTGCTCCAATAAATAAAGTTAAAAACCCTAAAAAGCCCATAAACAACATTAATTTTACGCTAGAGTTGTATAATTTTTTGCTTGTACTATAATCACCGAGCGCATTATGCTTTGCAACAAATTTGGAAACAGCAATAGGAATACCAGCTGTTGAAAAGCTTAATAAAATACCGTACCAAGAGTATGCATATCCATATAAAGCGACCCCTTGTGTTCCGACTAATAGTTGAAAAGGGAAGAAGTATATAAAACCTAATATACGTGAAATCATTGTTGCACCACTTAATAAAGCAGTACCTTTTAAAACTTTTGAAGTAGACAAAATTCTTTCCTCCTACTCGTGCTGTCTTGCATTTATCGTATACTACTATAAACCTGTTAGAGAAGTTAATATAGTATGGAACATAAATATTCTAATATTATTCATTTAAAAGTCATATTTTACATTTTTTAAATAGAATGTAATACATAAAAATTCAAAATATAAGTTGACACTATTTTTAATGTGTGATAAAAATGATAGTAATCAATTCGGAAAATAATATTTGGGCAATGAAAGGGTATAGTAGTGAATATCTCCCTATTTCAGAGAGCTGATGGTTGGTGTGAATCAGTATATAGATTATTCATGAAGTTCGTCCTGGAGCATCTTTCATAAATCTCATATTTTGAGGAAATGAAAGACGGTAGTTTATACCGTTATCAAATAAAGTGGTGAAGATTGTTTCACAACTAGGGTGGTACCGCGATATTTATCGTCCCTACGTATTTACGTAGGGACGTTTTTTGTTTAGTTCCTAACTTTGTTGTGGCTTCATAACTAGGGTGGTACCGCGATAATTTATCGTCCCTACGTATTTGCGTAGGGACGTTTTTTATTTAGGTCCTAACTTTGTTGTATCTTCATAACTAGGGTGGTACCGCGATATTTTTGTCGTCCCTACGTATTTACGTAGGGGCGTTTTTTTATTATTAGGGAGGAAGTGAACGTATTAGAAAAGAGTATTGATAGAACAATATAAATACTGAACTGAAACAAAGAAAAAGAGACAGAGAGGAGATTAACAAATGAATTCACAGCAATGGACATCGAAATTAGGTTTCGTATTAGCTGCAGCAGGTTCAGCAATTGGTCTTGGGGCGATTTGGAAATTCCCATATATGGCCGGCATCGGAGGGGGCGGGGCGTTCTTCCTTATTTTCATCGGTTTCACATTATTAATTGGTTTACCGCTATTACTAGCTGAATTCGTTATTGGAAGAAGTACACAAAAAGAGGCTGTTGATGCATATAGAGAAATCGCACCAAAAACATTATGGCCATGGCTAGGGAAATTAGGGATTGTAACTTGTTTCATATTACTTTCTTTCTACAGTGTTGTAGGAGGCTGGATTTTATTATACTTATGGAATGCAATTACAGGTAGACTATGGGAAGGAAATGGGGCATACGAAGCTACGTTTGGTGAAATCATTTCCAATCCGTATTTAGCAGTTGGATCACAGCTATTATTCATCCTTATTACTATTTTCATCGTAAGTAAAGGTGTACAAAATGGTGTTGAAAAAGTAAATAAATATTTCATGCCAGCATTATTCGTTTTATTCTTTGTTTTAATCGTTCGTGCACTTACGTTAGATGGTGCTGGAGAGGGAGTTCGTTTCTTCTTACAACCTGACTTCTCAAACGTAACATCAGAAGTCATTTTATATGCAATGGGACAATCGTTCTTCTCGTTATCTGTCGGGGTAGCCGTTATGGTAACATATAGTTCTTACTTACCGAAAGAAGAAAGTTTACCGCGTTCAGCATTTTCTATCGTAGCTTTAACGCTTGTTATTACATTACTTGCAGGGCTTGCAATTTTCCCAGTAGTGTTCGCATTTGGAATGGAACCATCTCAAGGGCCGGGGCTATTATTTATCGTATTACCTGCTATTTTCAGTAAAATGGCATTCGGAAAATTATTCTTCATCGTTTTCTTATTACTATTCTTCTTTGCTACTATTACATCAGCAATTTCGATGTTAGAAATTAGCGTTGCATCTTTAACTGCAAAAGGAAAAGGGAAACGTGAAAAAATGGCTTTAATCGTAGGATTATTAATCTTCGTTGTTGGAGTACCATCAGCATTATCATTTGGTATATTAAGTGATCTGAAGATTTTCGGAAAGACAGTCTTTGATTTAGCGGATTATGCAGTGAGTAACGTACTAATGCCACTTGGTGTTTTATTAGTTTCCATCTTTGTTCCTTTAAAAATGAAGAAAGATGTATTAATGAAAGAGCTTGGTGTAAGTAAAAATAAAGGCTATAAACTGTTCGTATTATGGTTATTCTTACTTCGCTTTATCGCACCAATTGCGATTATTATCGTATTCTTAAATGTACTTGGCATTATTTAAAAAGAAAGGTAGCGTATCGCTCTATGATACGCTACCTTTTTACTTTGCTCTTTTTTGGAGTTCGTTTACTGTTACGAACTGATAGCCCTTCTTAGATAATGAGTCTAAAATACCTTCAATGGTCTGTAAATTTTCATTAGACTCATCGTACATAGAGTGTAATAAAATGATAGAACCTGGTTGTACATTTTTATTAACATATTCAATTTTATCAGCAGCAGATTTATAAAAAGTATCAGGTTCAAGGTCCCATGTGATTGTTTCGATATTATTTTTATTTAAATAATAGGGCAGACCAATTAGCTTTTTTCCGTTAGGTGGTCTAAAATCAATTTCGCCTGTATATCCTGTTTGGCGGATTAATGAATTCGTTTTTTCTATTTCTTCTTTAATAAAAGAAGGTGTTTTAAAAACCATTCTGTTATGAGAATATGTATGGTTTCCAACTTGGTGTCCAGATTGTACGATAGATTCTCCTAACGATAGGTTTTTTTCTAATTCATTTCCGATTAAAAAGAAAGTAGCTTTTGCATTGTATGTATCTAGTAGCGGTAATATTTGTTTTACATTGTTCGTAGGACCATCATCAAAAGTTAAAGCAATCACTTTTTCATTTGTTTCTAATCGGTTTGTTAAATTTCCAAACAATTGAAAACTTCTTGCGTTCATCAATTTGTATGTTCCAAATAATGCTACAGTAATAATGAATAATGTAACGATTGTAATAATTATTTTCTTTTTCATAAAGCAACCTCACTATATTTTTGAATTGGACTAAAAAGTATTATATCAAACTAAGTAATTTCATGCTTTAAAAAGGATGTGGATGCAAGGGGGAGGAATTTATCATATAATAAAATGCAAAAGGTATATTAGGAGGTGTTTATATGGCGATTACAATTCAATTGCCGGACACTGCAGCGTCTCATGCAAAGCCAAGTATGGAAATGGCGATACTTTGCGTGAGGTAGACAAGTAATATACAATCGCCTAAATGAGCTCGTATCATTTTTTATATTTGGCTTTGCACCTTATTGAAATGAACCATAAAAAATAAGGGGCGAGCAGAAATGAAATACGTTAAAGCTGCGACAGTTTTACCAGAAAGTTTAATTACTGAAATTCAAAAGTATATACAAGGTGAAACAATTTACATTCCAAAACAAGAAACGAAACATTATAAATGGGGTACACGATCTGGAGGAAGAAAACAATTAGATGAAAGAAATAAAGCTATTAAAGAAGCGTTTAAAAGCGGAATTTCCATTCATCAACTTGCGGAGGAGCATTTTCTTTCCGGAGAAACGATTAAAAAGATCGTGTATTCTAAATGAAAATAAAAGAGTCTAGTTCAATTATTAAATTGAACTAGACTCTTTTTTTGCTTTGTATCTATTGGATATATTGCGTATGAATGGACAAAATAATAGAAAAATGTGTCGTTTTTTTACTAAATAGAATATAGAACATTTGAGTGAAAAGCAGAAAGGTGAGCATTTATGAATCATATTGGACAAATAACGATAGAGCTTTTAATTGGTTTCTTTGTTCTATTAATTGCTACAAAAATACTAGGGAAAACACAAATATCTCAGCTAACCCCCTTTGATTTTATTTCAGCTATCGTCCTTGGTGAGCTCGTTGGAAATTCAATATATGATCCTAAAATTAAAGTGTGGTCTATTTTATATTCAGTATTTGTTTGGGTAATTTTAATTTATTCAATAGAAGTGATAACACAAAAAATAAGAGGAACAAGAAGGTTTTTTGAAGGGTATCCTTCAATTATTATCCGTAATGGAAAAATTGACCGAGAACAATTAAGTTCAAATCATTTAGATATTAATCAATTACAACAAATGCTTAGGCAGCAAAAAGATATTTTTTCAATTCGAGAAGTTGAATATATGATTTTGGAACCTAACGGAAACATAAGCGTTCTGAAAAAGAGCAAATATGAATCTCCTACTATAAATGATTTAAGTTTAAAACATAAGCCTGTATACTTACCAATTTCATTAATTAGTGATGGAAAAGTAGTGAAAGATAATTTGAGGGAAGCTGGTTTTGATGAAGGATGGCTGTATAAGCAAATAAAGCAAAGAGGGATTACTAAATTTGAGGATGTATTATATGCTGAATGGAAAACAGACGATGGTTTCTTTTGTCAGGAAATGGAGCGGTAAAATATAATCGATGTATGTAATATTCGTTTCTAAGTTATCTTTTACATATCAAAAAGCTGAATCATTGTATACAATAAGACTAGATCAACAATTTGTATGGAGTGATAAAGATGGAAGCTTTTATTAGAAGTGATCAATATAATTTTATAAAATCACAAGCTTATATTTTAGCAAATGGGCACGCAACGGCAAATGATAGAGGTGTAATTCAAGCGTTAAAATCACTAGCGATTGAAAAGATAATACATGTATTTGAGAATTTAACGGATGAACAGAAAGAGTTAATTGATACCGTATTAACAGTTCAAAATAGAGAAGATGCAGAATCGTTTTTACTGAAAATAAATCCGTATGTCATTCCGTTTCAGGAAGTTACAGCGCAAACATTAAAAAAATTATTCCCTAAAGCGAAAAAATTAAAACTTCCTGATATGGAAGAACTGAACATGAAAGAATTATCTTATTTAAGCTGGATTGATAAAGGGTCAAGCAGGAAATTTATTATAGCGAAAAATGATAAAAATAAGTTTGTTGGTCTGCAAGGAACGTTCCAAAGTTTAAATAAAAAGAGCATTTGTTCATTATGTCATGGACATGAAGAAGTAGGAATGTTTTTAGTTGAAATTAAAGGTGATATACAAGGAACGTTCGTTAAAAAGGGAAACTATATTTGCAAAGATGGTGTAGCTTGTAATCAGAATATGAAATCACTTGATAAATTGAACGATTTTATTGAACGATTGAAGAAATAAAGAAGGAACCTCTAGTATTTAAACTGGAGGTTTTTATTTTTTGAAGAAGTAGTAATAGGCTTCTTTTGTAGCTGTAAATTTATAAAAAAAGTCGGGTCATTTATAATGAAATTAGATAAAAAATATCTATTTGGATACATTTGCTTATATGCAAGGAGGTAAAACATGAATTACATTTCACCGAAAGAAGAAATGTTAAAAGTGAAACGGTGGCCTAAAGATACGATAGCGGCAGGTCGTGGTCATACAGTTGCTCTTAAATCGGATGGCACAGTTGTGGCAGTGGGGCGAAATAAAGAAGGAGAATGCAATGTAAGCGGTTGGTGTGATATTGAAGCAGTCGCAGTGGGCAATGTTCATATGGCGACGAACACGGGTAATGCTCATACAATCGCTCTTAAAAGTGATAATACTGTGGAAGCGGTGGGATGGAATAAGCATGATCAATGTGATGTAAACGACTGGCATAATATTGTATCGGTTGCGGCGGGGTGGCGTCGTACCATTGGCCTTAAACCGGATGGCACAGTAGTAGCAGTGGGGCGAAATAAAGAAGGAGAATGTAATATAAGTAGCTGGAGAGATATTGTGGTGGTCACGGCGGGTGACTGGCATACAGTTGGTCTTAAAATGGACGGAACAGTGACGACTGTGGGGAATAATCGATATGGCCAATGCAATGTAAGTGGATGGCGTGGTATGGTGGAGTTGACGGCAGGTTATCTTCATACTGTTGGTTTGAAATCGGATGGCAAAGTGATGGCAGTGGGTAATAATAAACTTGGTCAATGCGATGTAGGCAGCTGGAAAGATATTATGGCAATAGCGGCTGGTACGAATCATACAATCGGACTTAAATCAGACGGTACCGTGGTGGCAGTCGGCTGGAATGAGTATGGTCAATGTAATGTAAGCGATTGGCGTGATATTGTAGCGATAGCGGCGGGTTGTGCGCATACGGTCGGTCTGAAATTAGATGGCACGGTGGTAGCAGTAGGTGATAATACATACGGTCAATGCGATGTAGGTAGCTGGCGTAACATCCGATTGCCTAGCAAATAGTTAATTCACAACAAATCACTAGTAATATTATTCTATTTTAGGAGTAATTATGGAATAGGATATGTAGATAAGAACCCCTTTTTAAAAGAGGTTCTTATTCTTTTTCCATAAAATGAGTGTCTAAATGGAATTTTTGAACAAACTTTATTTCAAAGCTACAGTAGAAAGTATAAATTACAAATAAAGCATAGGAGAGCTGAAGAAATGCTTAAAAAGTTTTTGCTTTCTTTACCGGATGTTTTACTTGTATGCATTGTTATCTACATAACATACACAACTACTTTTAGTTTTGTACAGATGTTAGTAATTTCAATTGCAATCGGAATCGTCGGTGGTCTTGTTATAAAAATTTGTAAGGATGTATTCACGTATATAAGGTGGACAATTAAACAGAGGAAATCTTGAATATGTTGTATTTCTATTAGGAGGAGAGGAAATGAATAAGAAAAAGAGTAGAGTGAAAAATGAAATCGCACTTTGGACATTGACAGCGGTTGTTATCATCATTGTATGGTACTTTTTTCAAAGATAAAAATGCATCGTACTTAAAAGGTACGATGCATTTTTATTATTTTTTTTGCCAATTTTCTTTTATAAAGTCTTCACGGCCAGATTCTTTTTGCTCAGTAGCATATTTCTCCGGATTTTTTTTATAAAAATGTTGATGGTATTCTTCAGCCTCATAAAAAGGTGCAGCCGGGCGAATTTCAGTTACAATTGGCTCTTTAAACATACCGCTTTCTGCAAGAGCTTGTTTTGATTTTTCAGCAAGCTCTTTTTGCGTTTCATTATGATAAAAAATAGCAGTGCGATAAGAGGGACCGCGGTCAAAGAATTGTCCGCCATCATCAGTTGGATCGATTTGTGGCCAATATAAATCTAGTAATTTTTCATAT
Source organism: Bacillus sp. K2I17 (assembly GCF_002209985.1). Lineage (NCBI taxonomy): Bacteria > Bacillati > Bacillota > Bacilli > Caryophanales > Bacillaceae > Bacillus > Bacillus sp. K2I17. The sequence goes on along the minus strand of NZ_NJGF01000006.1, from coordinate 150,448 downwards.
GGAAAAATAGAAGGATCGAATGTAATTTGTACAACTTCTAAATGACCAGATGTACCAGCTTTTACTTGTTCATATGTTGGGTTTTCTACATGACCACCTGCATAGCCAGAAAGTACTTTATGAATACCAGGAAGTTCATCAAATGGCTTTACCATGCACCAAAAGCAACCGCCTGCGAAGGTTGCGAGTTCGTATGTTTTTTTGGACATTGTTGTAATCCTCCTAAATATATATGTTTTATATAGTATTATACAATCTTTTTTATTACGCAATAAAAAAGATTTAGAAGTAAAGGAAAATTGAAATATATTTCTTTATAAAGTCTTTAAAATTCCTTCAAAGTTTCTTTTTTTCTGAGTGTTATGATGTAAATCGAAGTGAAGATGTGAGGTGATAGGCAATGAATTCACGTATGAAAATTAATAGTTTACAACAAAAAATGAAAGAGAGACTAATATGAAAAAGGAATTTATACAAAGCGATTTAAGAAATATATTGATTGCGGCATGCTTACTATTAGGGTTAGTTATTTTTGGATATTTTTTAATAAATAATTACCCAGGTACAAATGAAAAAAAGAAGTTAACAGATGCAACATCTACTTCAGAATCAATTACATCTATTGCTAATTCAGATGCCAAAAAAAGGGTTACAAAAACTTTTAATATTACGGCGAAAGTAGCAAGTTTAGATTTGGGAGATGGGAAAAAGGTAGATGCATGGACCTTTGATGGAACATCACCGGGTACTCAAATTCGAGTTAAACAAGGTGAACGTATTGTTGTAAATTTGAAAAATGAATTGCCAGAACCAGTTACAATCCATTGGCACGGATTAGATGTTCCTGCGGCGGTAGACGGTGTTCCAGGTGTTACGCAAAATGCTATAAAACCAGGTGAAACATATACATACGCATTTAATGCTGATCAGGTGGGGACATATTGGTATCATTCACATCAAAAAAGTGCAATACAAACGGAGCGGGGACTATTTGGAACCATCGTTATTGAACCGAATAAACCAGCTGTAAAATATGAAAAGGATTATACAGTGGCGATCCATGAATGGAAAACAGGAGCCATAAAAACCCGTAAGCATAATGGCGAACAAGATAAAGATTGGGATAGCTACCCTAGCAATCATATTCGAAATGAAAAGGCGCAAACTTTAGAAGGCCCGTTAATGATGCCAAGTAATGATCAACTCAAAGATTTATCTGATGGAGATGATTACGATGTATTTACATTAAATGATACAAGTGAGGGACTACGATTGGATGCAAAACCAGGTGAAACAGTACGCCTTCGCTTAATTAATGCTGGGAATAATACGCATTTAATGACATTAGTTGGGGCGCCATTTCAAATTATCGCATTAGATGGTCGTGATATAAAAGGTGGGGACGAGCTAGATAAAGCAATTCTTCCGATGGGAGCTGCACAACGTTATGACCTTGTTTTTAAAATGCCGGAAACAACGAGTGTAAAACTTATTAATGTGGATCCATCTAAGAAAATGAATCGAATGTTAACGGCGACTATTGGGAACGGTTCTTTGCCGAAAAAACCTATTGATATAAAGAGTTATCCATGGTTTGATTTTACGAAATATGGAGAAAAAGAAGTTGGCAAGTTTACGATAGATTCAAAGTTTACAAAGGTCTATGATATGGATTTGGCAGAAGGTGTGAAAGATGTAAATGGACAAGAAAAATGGGTGTATACGATTAATGGAAAGACATCACCTGACATTCCACCCATTAAAGTAGAGAAAGGAGATAAAGTTAAGATTCGCTTTAAAAATAAGGGAGAAGAAATTCATCCAATGCACTTGCATGGACATACATTCCAAGTTATTTCTAAAAATGGTAAACCAATGGAGGGAAGTCCGATTTACTTAGATACAGTTAATGTTTTTCCGGGAGAAGAATATGAAATTGCTTTAGAGGCAAATAATAGTGGACTATGGATGGTTCATTGTCATCATCTCGTTCATGCGGAAAAAGGAATGCATACGATGATGAATTATGAGGGGGTAACTACTCCATTTTCTACCGGAGATCACTCAGGTAATCATCCAGAATAATAATACGGAGGTTTTCATGCTTTATAGAATGATAGTATTTATTTTAACAAGTGTAAGTATATTTTTATTTTCTCATAGTAGTGTATTTGCTCATACAAGTGTTGTAGGAGCCACCCCTAAAGAGGGGGAGGTTCTTACAGTACAACCGGAACAGATTATTCTTGAATTTAGTGAACCAGTTACAGGAAATGTAGTCAATATTGAACTGCTAGATCCAAGTGCAAAGAGAGTGCAAGTATCAAAGGTTGAAATATTAGATAACCCAACAAAAATAAAAGTGAAATTACCAAACTTAAATAATGGTACTTACACAGTAAGGTGGTCTATGATTTCTGCAGACGGACATCCGAGTGAGGGCAGCTATCCCTTTTCAATTGGAGAAGAAGTACAAACTAATGTAGTGGTAGAGGGAAATGCGAGTGGGAGTGGCTCAGTATTTTCAGATGTTATGATAGTAACACTACGCTATATTGTAGAGGGAATGATTTTAATTGGAGCAGGAGTAAAGTGGCTCGATATGTTTGTTAAACGTTATAGATTACCGTGCATATTGCAAAGAATGAAGAATATGAAAAAGATTTTCTTCTCTATACTTGTAGTAGGATTAATAGCTGAATTAATAGTATATAAGTCAGTTATTCCGAAGGGAAGTTTACTTATTCATTCGCCATTTTCAGTTATTATTATGATTCAACTGCTATTATTAGTTCTTATGTCTTTGCAACATATGGGGAACGAATGGTATGCGCTAGTTTGGGGATTTCTTGTTGCGAGTTTTTCTTTCACAGGTCATGTATGGATTACTAATCCAAATTGGGCAGCAGTTATAATTAGAATGGTCCATGTTATGAGTATTGCAGTGTGGCTAGGAGCACTTATTTATTTAGTTCTTGTTATAGCGTGGACAACATTATACAAAATTACATTTGATCAAAAGCGTTTCCGTAAACATTTTAGCATTATTGCTGGTATTTCATTTATTCTAGCATTTCTTTCTGGGGAATTAATTGTGTTTCTACAGACAAGGAATTGGGTACTTTTTAATTTAAATTCAATATGGACGAACCTTTTAAATATAAAGATTCTTACTGTATGTATAATTACAATTGTAGCATGGAGACAAACGAAAACATGGGGTATCGATATTGGAACAGTTAATCGCCGTTTATTGCTCTTAGAAATTGTTCTAGCTATACTCGTATTGTTAGCTGGTATTTGGATGAGTCAAGTTTCGTTTCCGGTGAATTCTGTAACAAGCTAAAATTATAATGTTCATAGGAGTTCTGTAATGTCAATCCGTATTAGATTGCTGTTGTCGTATGTTGCGATGGTAATTATTCCAATCGTTTTTTGCGGTATAGCAGTTATGTTAATTAGTGTTACTTTATTTGGTGATATTCGTATTGCAAAAGCAATCATTGGTCTTAATCAAAATAGTCATTCTCTCATTGATAAAGAGCAGGAGGGAGCTATTCGTACAAAAGAAGATGAAGATGATATTTTCAGTAGGTTGAAAATTCTTTCATCGTATGCTCCAGATAAATTGGAGGATATAAATTTTTTAAAGGAAACTGATAAAGAATTAAACGATAATCAAGCAGGATTACTAATTCGAAAAAATGATGAGCTTACATATTCATCCCCATATTTTAAAATCTCTTCTTTTGATAAATACCTACCCGCATTTGAAACGGAAGGACAAAGAAAGGGAATGGATGTGAAAATAGAGGGTAATTCTTTTTACTATAAGCAATTTGATTACTACGATGAAGAGAAGGATAAGGTCAGTATTTTTGTATTTGAGTATGTAAATCCTTTAGAAGAAATGATTAGAGAATTTTTCCCGTATTTCGTATTCTCTTTAATACTTGGGTTAATTATTACGAATGGAATATTAACATATTTTATATCACGGAGTATTATTAAACCATTGCATTCATTAAAGCAGGCAACGGAAAGAATTCAAAAGGGTGATTTAGATTTTCAAGTAAAGCCACTTGCGAAAGATGAAATAGGTGAATTAAGTTTATCGTTTGAAGAGATGCGTGGCAGATTGAAGGAATCGGTCGAGTTGCAAATGCAATATGAAAAGAATCGTAAAGAGTTGCTTTCAAATATTTCTCATGATTTACGGACGCCAATAACGGCTATTAAAGGTTATGTACAAGGAATTAAAGAAGGTATCGCTCGAACTCCAGAACAATTAGATAAATATTTAACGATTATTTATCATAAAGTGTTTGATATGGATCAATTAATTGACGAGCTTTTTCTCTTTTCAAAACTTGATTTGAAAGAGGAACCATTTCAATTTGAAGAGGTTGAAATTAACCAATACTTATCTGATTGCATAGAAGAACTACAGCTTGAATTGCAAGATAAGGGAATTACAGTGAGATGGGATACTCAAAAGGATACTTCTATTTTGGTAAAAGGTGATCGTGAAAAATTACGTCGTGTTATTACAAATATCATTTGGAATAGTGTGAAGTATATGGATAAAGAAGAAGGATATATAGGAATTCGCATGACCGAATCTATTGATTATGTAACGATTTACATAAAAGATAATGGGGTAGGAATAGAAGAGAAGGCGTTGCCTCATATATTTGAAAGGTTTTATCGTGCAGATCATTCTAGAAATTCTAAAACAGGTGGAAGCGGACTTGGTTTGTCAATTGCACATCAGATTATCACACAACATGGTGGTGATATTTGGGTAGAAAGCAAAAAAGGTAAAGGAACGACGCTGGCATTTACATTACAAAAAATCAATTAGAAAAAGGAGAGCATCTTGAAAAGAATTTTAATTATTGAAGATGAAGCTATTATAGCAGAGTTAGAAAAGGATTATTTAGAGGTTGCTGGGTATACAGTAGATATTGATTACTCTGGCGAAAAAGGGTTACAAAGAGTTCTGCTGGAGGATTATGACTTGTTAATTTTAGACATAATGTTACCGGGAATAGATGGATATGAAATTTGTAAACAAGTTCGATTGGAAAAGGACATACCAATACTTATGGTGTCCGCAAAACAAGAGGAAATTGATAAAATTAAAGGGTTAGGTTTTGGAGCAGATGATTATATTATAAAACCGTTTAGCCCGAGTGAAATGGTGGCACGTGTAAATGCTCATCTAGCTCGTTATGATCGTTTAACAGGAAAACGAGAACAAATAAAAGATGAAATTCGTATTCGAGGATTACTTATTGATAAATCGGCCCGACGTGTATTTGTAAATGGAACTGAAATCATGTTAACAGGAAAAGAATTTGATTTATTAACTTGTATGGCAGAACATCCAAATCAAGTATTTAGTAAAGATCGTCTCTTTGAAACTGTATGGGGGATGGATGTAATTGGTGATGCAGCAACGGTTGCTGTCCATGTGAAAAATATTCGTCACAAAATTGAACTCGATCCATTTGATAAATCATATATCGAAACAATTTGGGGAGTAGGGTATCGTTTTACACAGTGAAAAAGGCCAGCAAAAATGCTGGCTTTTTTTGCGTAAGTAGATTAAGAAATTACAAACAAGATCCTCCGCTCACATCAATTAATTGTCCAGTAACCCAGCGGCTGTCTGGAGAAGCGAGAAATGCCGCGGTATCGGCAATATCTTCTACTTCACCTAAGCGATTAAAAGCGGAAATGGTAGTGGCATACTGTTTCATCATTGGATCGCTCAAGAGTTCTGCATTCATATCGGTTTTAATAAATCCAGGAAGTATTGCATTCACTGTTATTCCTTGTGCTCCGAGCTGTTTTGCTAGCGTGAAAGTCATCGTATTAATAGCGCCTTTCGTCATACTATATGCAACGAAATCAGGTAAAGAAATACGAGTGGCAGCGGATGAAATATTAATAATTCGGCTATTGTCACGTAAACGAGATAGAGCTTGTTGGATGATAAAGAATGGTGCTTTTGCATTAACAGAAACCATTCTATCAAAAAATTGTTCAGTCGTTTCTTCAATAAAAGCACCAGGACCAATTCCAGCGTTGTTTATTAAAATATCAAATTTAGTACTACCAGTTCTTTTTTGTAATTCGCTATCTAAAGAACTATAAAGGGTTTCTACACCATGTAAAGATTCAAGGTTTGCACCGATAGAAAAAGCTGATCCGCCATTTGATTGAATTTCATAAACAGTTTCTTCAGCATCTTCTTTTCGATTTCCGTAATGAATAGCAACTAATGCACCGTCGTTCGCTAAACGTTTTGCAATAGCACGTCCAATTCCTCGGCTTGCTCCTGTAACTAATGCCACTTTTCCTTTTAACATAGTTTTCTCATCTCCTCAAAAAAATTTTTATGTTATTAAGTTGTTTTTCTTTATGTAGTAATGCGAACATACTTAAGTAATATATGAGTATGTGTAAGAAGTTCATTCCGATTTTGTTTTGAGAAAAAATAAATAGACTTCTCTTGAATTGATTGAATTTTATTTTTTTTTGGAAAAACATGTTGACAATGAAAAGAACAACGTCCTATAATACGTTTAACAAATAAAAGTTAATTAAGAATCTTTCAACTTTATATGTTACATATGCAAAGAAGAGGAAAGTAGATGGTTATGATCGTTTCAGAGAGCTGCTCCTAGGCTGTGAGAGTAGTAACAATCGAATCATTGAATATCACCTCGGAGCATCGCTTGCGAAAGGGAAACTGAGTAGAGGGCGACGGCATCGTCTCCGGTAAAAGGACGGGGGTCTAATTGGACCTACAAAGCTTATATTTCGCGAGAAGTATAAGGAAGCTGAGTGGTACCGCGAAACTCTCGCCTCAGCAATCAAAGCTACTAAATTGTAGTAGTTGATTGCTGAGGCGAGAGTTTTTATTTTAAAAAATAGAATACGATAATGCGTAGAAGAGGAGAGTAAATGAAGAAAATTGTTTCAGAGAGCTGCCCAGAAGCTGTGAGGGTGGTAACAATTTCATCATTGAAAATCACCTCGGAGTACTACTTTTGAAAACTAGTAAAAAGTAGCGGAGTTGTTTCCGATAGAAAAACAAAAGTCTAATTGGACTTGCAGAGCTTATATTTCGTGAGAAGTGTAAGGAAGCTGAGTGGTACCACGATTCCCTCGTCTCAGCAATGGATTGCTACAAGTATGTATGTAATCGATTGTTGAGACGAGTATATTTTTAAGGTTTATATACTGAATATTCTGTTAAAACAACTCATCTCAGCAATCGATATAGAAATAGATTGCAAAAATAGAGAGAAAAAAGAGGAGCGATGTGAGATGGGAAACCAGTATATTTATATGAATGGGGAATTTGTAGAAAAAGAAAAGGCAGTTGTTTCAGTATATGATCACGGTTTTTTATACGGAGATGGTGTATTTGAAGGGATTCGTAGTTACGGTGGAAATGTATTTTGTTTAAAAGAACATGTAAAACGATTATACGAATCGGCAAAATCTATTTTACTTACAATCCCACTGACAGTTAACGAAATGGAAGAAGCAGTTTTACAAACATTGCAAAAAAATGAATATGCTGATGCCTACATTCGATTAATTGTTTCAAGGGGAAAAGGTGACTTAGGGCTCGACCCTAGAAGTTGTGTGAAACCGAGCGTTATTATCATTGCAGAACAATTAAAGTTATTCCCACAGGAATTTTACGATAATGGACTAAGCGTTGTATCTGTTGCATCGAGACGTAATACGCCAGATGCATTAGATCCACGTATTAAGTCAATGAACTATTTAAATAACGTACTTGTGAAAATTGAAGCGGCACAAGCAGGAGTGTTAGAGGCCCTTATGTTAAATCAACAAGGATATGTTTGTGAAGGATCTGGAGACAATGTTTTCGTTGTGAAAGATGGAAAAGTGTTAACACCTCCTTCTTACTTAGGGGCGCTAGAAGGTATTACGAGAAATAGTGTTATCGAGCTATGTGAACGACTTAATATTCCATGTGAGGAAAGGCCATTTACTCGCCATGACGTATATGTAGCAGATGAAGTGTTTTTAACAGGAACGGCAGCAGAATTAATTCCAGTTGTAAAAGTTGATTCAAGAGAGATTGGAGATGGAAAACCAGGAAGTGTAACGAAACAATTGACAGAGGAATTTAAAAAGTTAACGAGAGAAAGAGGAGTACGTGTTCCAGGACTGGCGGAGAGCTTACTGTAGGTAGGGGAGAGGAGTTAATTAAAATGGAACAACATACAACACGTGAGAAATTACAGTGTGAAGATGTGACAGGTGCCGGACATGTTATTCAATGCTTGAAAAAAATAGGTGTAACGACTGTTTTCGGTTATCCAGGCGGAGCGATTTTGCCAGTGTACGACGCGTTATATGGAAGTGGTTTGAAGCACGTTTTAACTCGTCATGAACAAGCTGCCATTCATGCGGCAGAAGGATATGCGAGAGCTTCTGGAAAGGTCGGGTTAGTCTTTGCTACCTCTGGCCCAGGGGCGACAAATTTAGTTACGGGTTTAGCAGATGCTTATATGGATTCGATTCCTTTAGTTGTCATTACAGGGCAAGTTGCAAAACCTCTCATCGGAAAAGATGGATTTCAAGAAGCAGATGTTGTCGGGATTACAGTACCTGTTACGAAGCATAATTACCAAGTTCGTGATGTGAATCATTTATCACGCATTGTACAAGAAGCTTTTTACATCGCCGAAAGCGGGCGACCAGGACCAGTATTAATTGATATTCCAAAAGATGTTCAAAATGAAAATGTAACAAGTTTTTATAATGAAGTAATTGAGATTCCAGGGTACAAATTAGAGCCTATGCCAGACGGTAGGAAGCTTAAAGAGGTAGCTAAAGCAATTTCCGAAGCAAAACGTCCCCTTCTTTATATTGGAGGAGGGATCATTCATTCGGGTGGTTCTGATGAACTTATTCAGTTTGCGAGGGAAAATCGTATTCCTGTCGTTTCCACTTTAATGGGACTTGGTGCATATCCGCCGGGAGATTCGTTATTTTTAGGAATGCTCGGCATGCATGGAACGTACGCTGCAAATATGGCAGTAACAGAATGTGATTTATTACTTGCGTTAGGTGTTCGCTTTGATGATCGTGTAACAGGAAAATTAGAACTCTTTTCTCCGCATTCAAAAAAGGTACATATTGATATAGATCCTTCGGAGTTCCATAAAAATGTAACTGTGGAATATCCGATTGTTGGAGATGTGAAAAAAGCGTTACATATGTTGTTACATATGCCAATTCGTACACAAACAAATGAATGGCTTACGAAAATAGAGGAATGGAAAGCGGAATATCCTCTTTCCTACAATCAAAAAGAATGTGAGTTAAAACCACAGCATGTTATTAGTCTAGTAAGTGAATTAACGAATGGTGAAGCGATTGTTACGACAGAAGTAGGACAGCATCAAATGTGGGCTGCTCATTTTTATAAAGCGAAAAACCCACGGACGTTTCTAACATCTGGCGGACTAGGAACGATGGGATTTGGTTTCCCAGCGGCAGTTGGTGCTCAGCTTGCGAAAGAAGAAGAACTCGTCATTTGTATTGGGGGCGATGCTTCTTTTCAAATGAACATTCAAGAATTACAAACAATTGCTGAAAATAATATTCCTGTAAAAGTATTTATTATAAATAATAAATTTTTAGGGATGGTAAGGCAATGGCAAGAGATGTTTTATGAAAATCGTTTATCAGAGTCAAAAATCGGATCACCAGATTTTGTGAAAGTGGCAGAAGCTTATGGAGTGAAGGGATTAAGGGCGACAAATTCAACAGAGGCGAAACAAGTGATGTTAGAAGCATTTGCTCATGATGGTCCTGTCGTAGTTGATTTTTGTGTAGAAGAAGGTGAAAACGTATTTCCGATGGTTCCGCCAAACAAAGGGAATAACGAAATGATTATGAAGAGGTGGGAAGAATGAGTCATACTTTTTCACTCGTTATTCATAACGAGCCAAGCGTCTTATTACGTATAAGTGGGATTTTTGCTCGGCGTGGTTATTATATTTCTTCTTTACATTTAAACGAAAGAGATACTAGTGGCGTTTCTGAAATGAAACTCACAGCAGTTTGTACTGAAAATGAAGCGACATTACTTGTCGGTCAGTTGAAAAAATTAATTGATGTACTGCAAGTAAATAAATTATAAGGAGTGTATGGAATATGAAAACGTATTATGAGAAAGATGCAAAATTAGAGTTATTACAAGGGAAAACAGTTGCGGTAATTGGTTATGGATCTCAAGGTCATGCACAGGCGCAAAATTTACGTGATTCTGGTGTGGAAGTTGTAGTCGGTGTTCGACCTGGTAAGTCTTTTGAAGTAGCAAAAGCAGATGGGTTTGAAGTAATGTCTGTTTCAGAAGCGGTTCGAACCGCGCAAGTTGTACAAATGCTATTACCGGATGAACAGCAAGCACATGTGTATAGAGCAGAAGTAGAAGAGAATCTCCGTGAAGGACAAATGTTACTTTTCTCACATGGATTTAATATTCACTTCGGACAAATTAATCCGCCAAGTTACGTAGATGTAGCAATGGTCGCGCCAAAAAGTCCAGGTCATCTCGTTCGCCGTGTATTTCAAGAAGGAAATGGTGTTCCGGCATTAGTCGCTGTACATCAAGATGCAACAGGCACGGCATTAAGTGTAGCGCTTGCGTATGCAAAAGGTGTAGGTTGTACACGTGCAGGTGTAATTGAAACGACATTCCAAGAAGAAACAGAAACAGATTTGTTTGGTGAGCAAGCGGTACTTTGCGGCGGGGTAACTGCACTTGTGAAAGCTGGTTTTGAAACGTTAACAGAAGGCGGATATCGTCCTGAAATTGCATACTTTGAATGTTTGCATGAATTAAAGTTAATTGTTGATTTAATGTACGAAGGTGGTTTAACGAACATGCGCCATTCTATTTCAGATACGGCTGAGTTTGGAGATTATGTAACAGGATCGAGAATTGTTACAGATGAAACGAAGAAAGAAATGAAACGTGTTCTTACAGAAATTCAGCAAGGTGAATTCGCGAAGAAATGGATTTTAGAAAATCAAGCTGGGCGTCCAACGTATAATGCCATGAAAAAAGCAGAGAAAAATCATCAGTTAGAAAAAGTGGGGGCAGAGCTTCGTGAAATGATGAGCTGGATTCATGCACCGAAAGAATTAGTAAAGAAATAGAGAAAGAGATTGTAAGTGAAAAATACGTAAGAGGGGATTTGACAAGATGAGAAGTGACATGATTAAAAAAGGTTTTGATAAAGCACCGCACCGTAGTTTATTAAAAGCAACTGGTTTGAAAGATGAAGATTTTGATAAACCGTTTATAGCTATCTGTAATTCTTTTATTGAAATTATTCCAGGTCATAAGCACTTAAATGAGTTTGGAAAACTTGTTAAAGAAGCAGTGCGTGCAGCAGGTATGGTTCCATTTGAATTTAATACAATTGGAGTAGATGACGGTATTGCGATGGGGCATATCGGTATGCGTTATTCGCTTCCGAGTCGTGAAATCATTGCAGATTCAGTAGAAACGGTTGTAAATGCACATTGGTTTGATGGCATGATTTGTATTCCAAACTGTGACAAAATTACCCCCGGTATGATGATGGCTGCACTTCGTATTAACATTCCAACTGTTTTTGTTTCAGGTGGACCGATGGCAGCTGGGAAGACTTCTAAAGGGGAGGTTGTCGATTTAAGTTCTGTTTTCGAAGGAGTAGGAGCTTATCAATCTGGGAAAATTTCAGAAGAAGAATTAAAGGATATTGAAGATCATGGCTGTCCATCTTGTGGTTCTTGTTCTGGTATGTTTACAGCGAACTCTATGAACTGTTTATGTGAAGTATTAGGTTTAGCTCTTCCTGGTAACGGAAGTATTTTAGCTATTGATCCAAGACGTGAAGAATTAATTAAACAAGCAGCAGAGAAATTAAAGATTTTAATTGAAAGAGATATTAAACCGAGAGACATTGTAACGGAAGAAGCAATTGATGATGCGTTCGCGCTTGATATGGCGATGGGCGGTTCAACAAATACAGTGTTGCACACATTGGCGCTCGCACAAGAAGCGGGTTTAGATTACGATATGAACCGCATTGATGCCGTTTCAAGACGTGTACCACATTTATGTAAAGTAAGTCCTGCCTCCAATTGGCATATGGAGGATATTGATCGAGCAGGCGGAATTAGTGCAATTTTGAAAGAGATGAGCCGAAAAGAAGGGGTGCTTCATTTAGACCGTATTACTGCTACTGGGCAAACATTAAGAGAAAACATTGCTCATGCAGAGATTAAAGATAGGGAAGTTATTTATTCTCTCGAAAACCCTCATAGTGAAGAAGGGGGATTACGTATATTAAAAGGAAACCTTGCGAAAGATGGGGCAGTTATTAAAAGTGGGGCAACAGAAGTAAAACGATTTGAAGGACCTTGCGTTATTTTTAATTCACAAGATGAGGCACTTGCGGGCATTATGCTTGGAAAGGTTAAGAAAGGCGATGTAGTTGTTATTCGCTATGAAGGACCAAGAGGCGGTCCTGGTATGCCAGAAATGTTAGCACCAACGTCAGCGATTGCTGGTATGGGATTAGGTGCAGATGTTGCGCTATTAACGGATGGACGTTTTTCTGGAGCTTCACGTGGTATTTCGGTAGGACATATTTCGCCAGAAGCAGCTGCGGGGGGAACGATTGCACTTCTCAAGCAAGGGGATATCGTTTGTATCGATGTTGAGGAAAGATTGTTAGAAGTAAGAGTTAGTGATGAAGAATTAGATCAGCGTAAAAAAGAATGGAAACGACCAGAACCGAAAGTGAAAACTGGCTGGCTTGGGCGTTATGCACAAATGGTAACATCGGCGAATACAGGTGCAGTTCTAAAAATCCCGGATTTTGATTGAGCCAATTTAAAAGAGATAAGGATGATATGAGATGGTGCAGAAGGTAAAGGAGAGAGTGAAAATTGAAGATATCTTAATGGCTCATAATTGCATGAAAGATATCGTTATTAAAACACCGTTACAACGTGATACAGTTCTATCTGAGAAATATGATTGTGACGTTTATGTAAAACGAGAAGACTTACAATTGATTCGCTCTTTCAAAATTCGTGGTGCGTACAATTTGATTCAAAGCTTATCGGAAGAACAATTACAAAACGGCGTTGTTTGTGCAAGTGCTGGCAATCATGCACAAGGAGTTGCTTATACGTGTAATTTATTGAAGATTCCGTCAAAAATCTTCATGCCAACAACGACACCTAAACAAAAAGTATCGCAAGTACAATTTTTCGGTGGTGATTTTGCGGAAATTGTATTAGTTGGTGATACATTTGATAGCTCGTTCCAAGAAGCACAGCGCTATTGTGAGGAAAATAGAATGACGTTCGTTCATCCGTTTGATGATCCGTATGTTATTGCTGGTCAAGGAACAGTGGCAGTTGAAATTATGCATGATATGGAGAAATCGGTTGACTTTATTTTTACAGCAATCGGCGGTGGTGGATTAGCATCAGGTGTTGGTACATATGTTAAAGGTGTTAGTCCTGCTACAAAGATTATTGGTGTAGAGCCAATGGGAGCTGCATCTATGAAAGAGGCTTTTCTTCAAAATGATAATGTCGCATTGGAGAAAATAGATAGTTTTGTTGATGGGGCAGCTGTTAAAAAGGTAGGAAAGTTAACATTTGAAACGTGTAAAGATGTAATTGATGACATTGTTTTAGTACCAGAGGGGAAGGTTTGTACGACGATTTTAGAACTGTATAAGAAAAATGCAATTGTAGCTGAGCCTGCTGGTGCACTATCTATTGCAGCGCTTGATTTATACAAAGATGAAATAAAAGGTAAAACGGTTGTATGTACGCTAAGTGGTGGAAATAATGATATTGATAGAATGCAAGAAATGAAAGAACGTTCGCTCATTTATGAAGGACTAAAACATTACTTCATCATTGAATTCCCGCAGCGTTCAGGTGCGCTAAGAGAATTTCTTGATAAAGGATTAGGTCCAGGAGATGATATTACTCGCTTTGAATACATTAAGAAACATAATAAAGAAAATGGTCCAGCATTAGTCGGCGTAGAATTAAAACATAAAGAGGATTATGAGCAATTAATTACTCGTTTTAAAGAAAATAATATTCAAATTATGGAGCTTAATAAAAATCCTGTTTTGTTTGATCTACTTATTTAATAGAAGGAAAGAGGAAACATACAGTTGTACCTGAAATAAAAAAGATAGATGCAAACAGCGGAAATGCTGCTTGTATCTATCTTTTTATAATTAAACAATATATTTTCCATATTCAAGAAGGATAAAGCTAGTTAACCAAAAGAATATCGCAATACGAATGATTACATACATAGTAAATTCAAAGGTAGTAAGCTTTCGTTCACGTTTTATTTTTTTTAGAAGTCTAACAGAAAAAAATGAACATAAAAGTAGAACGGCTATAGATATTTTATAAATATTCTCTAACAAACTTACATTTTCTAATAAGTCTTTCAGCATGTTCATCACCTATTCTGTAAAGTATGTTACAGAGAAATAAATCTTGCGTTGTCTAGTTTCGTTTGTTTTTTATGTTCCCTGTATCATCAATTTCTATGTCAGTTGAAATTGTTTGTAAATATTGTAGAGCTTTTTTCTTTTCGTCCTCATTTACAGGGGAGATTTGGTTGTTGCGAATGATGTAAGGATTGAATGACATTTGGACATCCTTTCCTTTAAAAGTTAAAGTTAATACGCCAGTTTCGGCGCTTTTCCCGCTTACATAACTTGGGAATAAAAAGTTACCTAATGAATAAGCGATAGGAACGTTATTATAATACTCAAATCCTTGTAACCAATGCGGGTGACTCCCGACAATCGCGTCAGCTCCTGCTTCAACCATTTTAGGTACATATTGTTTTTGGTATTCTACCGGACGATTTGATTTTTCAACGCCCCAATGCATATAGATGATTAAATAGTCTGCATCTTTCTTTTGCTCTTTAATTGTTTTTGTTACAAGATTTAAATCATATCCGTTCGCAACGCCAGGTTTATTGTCACCAGCTACCCAATTCGTATCAGGCATAAATCGAACGAAGGAAAGAAATTTGAACTTTTTCCCTTTTACAGTCATTTCTCGTGCAGTATATGCATCCTTTGCATTCTTTCCGGCTCCAATGTAAGGGAACTTTAATTTTTCAACGTGAGAAATCGTGTCTAATAATCCATCTTGCCCATAATCAAGTGTATGGTTATTCCCAATATTTACGATGTCATATCCCGTGTTTTTAATAGCTTTTAGTGTAGATGGATCACTTTTAATCCAAAATAGTTGTCCAGGAGCTTTCTTTTCTCTCGTTGTAAATGCTGACTCTAAATTAACGAAAGAAATATCAGCTTTTGTTATTTCTTCTTTTACATGTTGGAATGGATAATCAGCCCCGTTTTTTTCGATTACAGGACGTAATTGCCAATCGAACATTGTATCACCAGAGAAGGTGAGTGTGATTTCCTTGTCTTCTATTTTCTTTTCACTTGTTGAAGCTGTTTTACTAGATTTGTTTTGCAAATCGGGTTTGTCTTTCGCTTTTGAAATAAAAGAGTAGTTAACTAATAAAACAATTGGTGTAATGCAAAAGGCTATTAACAGAAATCGTTTTAGTAAAGTTTTCATAAATACCTTCCCTTTTGAGTTTATACCGCAATTTGTGGGCAATAAAACTCGCGCTAGTTAAAGTTTCACTTTATGTATAACTACAAATGCAGTTTATGTAGTGAAAACATTTGTTAATATTCTCAATATTAAGTTAACATATAGATAACCTGTAAATCAATGTATAAACCAAAATATAGAAATAAAGAATTCGAAGGGTGAAGAACGAGAGATGGTTATATTAGGAGCAGTTGTAAATGGGATTTGTATTATATTTGGTACTTTACTAGGTAAATTATTTAGTAGGATTCCAGAAAGTATGAAGGGAACAATTATGCATGCAATCGGTTTAGCGGTTACTGTGCTTGGACTTCAAATGGCATTGAAAAGTGAAAATTTTCTTGTTGTCATACTAAGTTTAGTTATTGGTACCGTCATCGGGGAATGGCTACAATTAGAGGGGAAATTAAAACAGTTAGGAGATTGGCTAGAAAATAAAGTTGGATCGAAAGGGAAAGGGAGCATATCAGAAGGTTTTGTAACAGCTACTTTAATTTTTGCAATTGGTGCGATGGGGATACTTGGTGCACTCGACAGCGGGATTCGCGGCAATCATGACATTTTATTTACAAAGGCGATTATCGATGGATTTATTTCTATTATATTAACGACAACTTTAGGAATTGGTGTAGTATTTTCGGCGATTCCAGTTATTTTATATGAAGGAGGGATTGCGGTTTTTGCAACACAAATTAATAGTTTGGTCCCGAAAGAATTAATGAATCAATTTATAGTGGAAATGACAGCTACAGGTGGTATTATGATAGCCGCTATTGGATTGAACTTACTTGGTATTATTAAAATTAAAGTGGCAAATTTACTGCCAGGTATATTGGTAGTTGGAATAATTGTTTCACTTATTTACGGTTTAATAGTAAAGTAGTAGGGGATGGATATATATATGGAGGAATTTCAATATACAAAACGTGTGCATAACATATTGAAGATTGCAGCAGAAGAGGCGGAAAATAATATTATTCAATCAATTCATCTGTTTATCGGAATGAGTAAAGAAGGCACTGGAGTTTGTAGCGAGTTGTATATGTATTTGTTTCGTAACTTGGGTACGGATTTTTTAGAAAAATTTTCAATACGAAAACAATACGATTCACCGTATCAAGAGTATAAAAAAATAGGACAATATAAGGTATCTTATAAGGTGCTAGAAATTTTACAAATAGCGAAGAAACGTATGGAACGTTTCCAGCAAGTAATAATAAATGAAGGGCATGTTATATATGCGCTATTCCGCATGGATACGTTTATTGGAAATGCACAAATACAAAAAGATATATTACGTATTATAGCTGAGCCAAGAGATTTAGCGGTCGACCTAAAATGTTTTGTTCCTACTTATAATCATTTAACTTTTACTGTTAGAAAGGCTAGCCCTTCTGATTTTGAAAAATTAGCAAGTTTTGTTAATGAGGAATTTGGTGAACGTTGGTTACATTCAATAGAGTATGGATTTCGTACATATAAAGAAAATGTCCCTATTTATATAGCAGAACAAGAAGAAGTGATAGTAGGTTTCGCTTGTTATGATGTAGTGAGAGGAAAGAAGGGATTGTTTGGTCCAATGGGCACAGCGAAACAAAATCGCGTGAAAGGTGTAGGTAAGGAATTGTTACATCGTTGTTTACATAGTATGAAGCAAGAAGGATATGAATACGCAATTATTGGACAAGCAGGTCCGATTGAGTTTTATGAGCGAAATTGTGATGCGCGTTTAATACCGTTAGAGAATAAGTAACCAACTCCATATATGGGAGTTGGTTTTTTTATGAAAATAATGTAGAGATGTAGTGGTTTTCACTAGAAAATAGCGGGTTTTGTAGTAAATCTTACAAATAAAGCAAATTACTAAACTTTTTACAAGAAAGGGTGTAGAATGGGTATCTAAAGAAAGAAGGTGTGAAAATGGCCAGCTGGAAACGAAATTTAATGATTTGTTGGCTAGGTTGTTTTACCACTGCAGCCGGTATGAGTTTAGTAATTCCTTTTTTATCTTTTTATATTGAGGAATTAGGAGTAACTGGCACTTCTAGTATTGCACAGTGGTCGGGACTTGCATTTGGTATAACATTTTTAATGGGTGCGATCGTATCACCAATATGGGGAAAGCTTGGTGATATACATGGACGGAAATTGATGCTGATTCGTGCGAGCCTTGGTATGGCGATTATTATGACGCTTATGGGGTTTGTAACGGATGTGTATCAACTAGTCGCACTAAGGTTTTTGATGGGAGCAGTATCTGGTTTCCTTTCAACGGCGATGACATTTATTGCAGCAGAAACTCCGAAAGAGCATTCAGGTTGGGCAATTTCCACAATTTCAACTGGGGGCGTGAGCGGTTCTTTACTTGGCCCGTTACTTGGAGGATACTTGTCTGAGTTAATTGGAATGCGCCATGTTTTTCTTGTTACAGGAGCTTTTTTATTCCTTTCTTTTCTCATCGTTTTTTTCTTCCTACATGAAGAGAATCACTCCGCTCAAGCAAAAAAAGCACAACCGAAAAAAGTATGGACGATGGTTCCAGCAAAGCATTTAATTATTAGTTTATTTGTAACAACATTTATTATTCAACTTGCGAACATGTCAATTCAACCTATTATTACATTGTATGTAAAGAATTTAGAAGGCCCAGGAACGGCTCATATTGAAATGATTGCAGGCGCAGTCATGTCTGCGACAGGTTTAGCTATTATTATGGCAGCTCCTAAGTTAGGGAGATTATCAGATCGTATTGGACCTCAAAAAACGTTAGTTGTGGCGTTGTTTGCGGCAGGAATTATTTTTATTCCGCAAGCATTTGTAACCTCGGCTTGGCAACTATTAATTCTTCGCTTTTTATTAGGTATTGCACAAGCAGGACTATTACCTTCCGTACAAACTCTACTAAAACAACATACACCAACCCATGTAACGGGAAGAATATTTGGGTATAATCAATCGTTTCAGTTTTTAGGAAATATGATTGGACCAGTACTTGGTGGACAAATTGCAGCACATGCGGGCTTCCAATATGTTTTCTTTTCTACTTCATCACTATTATTTATTGCGTGCATTTGGGTTTATTTTCACAATAAGAACGAAGAGGTATCAGAGAAACGACATTTGGAAGTTAGTTAACTAAGTGAATGAAAAAGAAAAAGGATGAAGCGACGATTGCTTCATCCTTTTCTTTAAAATTGAAGACAAAGATAACTTAATGTACCAAGCCCGTAACTGCGGTGAATGACTTCACCGTTATTTTCACCGCTTCCCATAGCGATAAATAAAGGAACAAAATGCTCTGCTCTTGGTACTGCTAATTGTGCATGAGGGGCATTGTTCTCCCAATTAAATAATGCATCTTTATCAGTAGTCTGCATATGTTTAATAATCCAATCATCAAATTCAATTGCCCATTGTTCGGGTGTAGTTTGATTCCATTTTAAAGCTCGTAAGTTATGAACGGTAACACCGCTCCCGATTACTAAAATATCTTCTTGTCCAAGTCCTTTTAGTGCTTCGCCAATCTTAAATTGCTCTTTTGCAGCAAGGAATGGATTGACTGATATTTGGACAACAGGAATATTTGCTTCTGGATACATGCGATGCAGAAGAGTCCATGAGCCATGATCTAAACCTCTCGTCATATTATGATGGACTGGAATACCTTTGTTTTTAAATTTTGTTTCTAACATAGATGCAATGTTAGAAGAGCCTTTCGCACGATATTTGATTTCGTATAACTCAGGAGGAAAACCTCCAAAATCATAAATTGTTTCATATTCGTTATCTGATGAAGAAATCGTTAATACTTCGCTTTCCCAGTGAGCGGTGAAAATAACAATTGCTTTCGGTTTGTATGTTTCGCCAAGAGTTTTTAAAAACCTTGTATAGTCTGTATCTTGAATAGCAAGCATCGGTGAGCCGTGTGCTAAAAATAATGATGGCATCATAATAGAAACCTCCCCAAAATATAATAATTACTTTATGTAAGTAACTATATAATTTCATTTTCTGTTCGTCAATATATTAGTTTAAGAGCTAATTGGAAAAGTGGGTCATTTGTCATAATGAAGGCAATTGCATATAATACATAATAAGAATAATGAATGGATATTCATTTTTTGATATACATAATAGAGTTGGGGGCTGACGAAATGAACGTACAGGAAAGTTTCGTTACGGCATTGGATGGATCGGAAATTTATTTACGTAAGTGGCTACCAGAAAGAGATCCGCGAGGGATTATTCAAATTGCACATGGTATGACAGAACATGCAGGTGTTTATACAGACTTTATTGCTGCGTTATTAAAAGCAGGGTATGGTGTTTATGCACATGATCATAAAGGTCATGGGAAAACAGTGAAAAGAGAAGAAGATTATGGTCATTTTAAACCAAATGTAGGTTGGAATGAGGCTGTGTCTGATGTTATTTTTGTATCAGAAACGATAAGAAAAGAGCAGACATGCCCGTTATTTTTACTTGGCCATAGCATGGGTTCTTTTTTATCAAGACGTGCTGTACAACTGAAAGGTGAATTATATGATGGATTCCTTATTTCAGGAACTGGTGGAAATCCAGGGTTATTAGGAAGTATCGGTCATAAAGTAGCGACAATTGAGATGAAATTACGCGGAGAAAAAACGAAAAGTCCTATGTTAAACTTTTTATCATTCGGAAATTTCAATTCGCACTTTAAACCAAATCGTACGAAATTTGATTGGTTATCTTCAGATAATAATCAAGTTGATAAATATATTGCGGATCCGTTATGTGGATTCATTTGTACGACGAGTTTTTATCGTGAATTGTTTTCTGGTGTATTAGAAGTAAATAAGCTAGAAGAGTTCAAAAAAACACCGAAAAACCTTCCAATACATATTTTTTCAGGAGATCGTGATCCTGTTGGGGATATGGGGAAAGGTGTAAAAGAAGTATATGAAAACTATAAAAAATGTGATGTGAAAGATGTAACACTGCGTTTATATGAAAATGGAAGACATGAAATGTTCCATGAAGTAAATCGAGATGAAGTATTTCAAGATTTGATTTCTTGGTTAGATAAGCATATTGTATGAGAAGGAACCTCACTTTTTTGAAGTGAGGTTTCTTTAAGGAGATGGAGGAGTAGTTATGTGTGAATTTGTAAATAAAGAATATGTAGAAATAGATTTTCAAGATGTTTTGATTAAAGAAGAGGAATTGAAAAATTGTACGTTCATAAAATGCCGTTTTAGAGAGATAGATGCATCGGAAGTTTCTACTGAAAATTGTAATTTCATAGAATGTGATTTTACCGGTGCTCTTTTTAACGCTTCTATCCATAAAGGAACTACATTTGCGAATTGTAAGTTTGTTGGTGCGAATTTATTCGTATCGAAGTTTGAAGAATGTAAAATGACCGGCTCTGATTTTGAAGAAGCGAATTTAGACGGAATAACTATCATATCGGGTGATTGGTCATATACGAATTTAAGGTTCGCGAACTTAAGTAAACAAATGTTAAAGGGAATACGTTTAATTGAAGCGGACCTATATGAATGTAATTTAGAAAAAGCAGATTTACGTGACGCGGATTTAACCGGTGCACAATTAGGTAAGGCGAAACTTAGCGGTGCAAATTTAAAAGGGGCGATAGTTGATAGAATTGATTTTACAAGTTTTGATTTGAAAAATGTAAAATTAGATATAACACAGGCAGTTGCAGTAGCAAGATGTTATGGGGCTAAGGTGAACTAAATAGTTTGTAAAACCGTTCAAAATGCTGAACGGTTTTTTAAATCATAATAGTAGTATAATAGTAAATGAGGTGTTCATACTATGGAAGATAAAACGTTAGGTATACTACTAGATGTAGTTGGGGAATTATTTTCAGATGAAATATCAATTGCCGTTTCGAATACGAAAGAATATATTTACTATCGGCCAAGTAAACGAATTGATTTAAAGATTAGCGCCGGGGATCCTATTAAGGAAGGGACGATTGCTCATAAAGCAATGGTAACGAAGCAAAAAGCCTCTGAGTTTATTAACCGAGATGTTTTCGGTATTCCTTATCATGGAATGGCCGTACCATTTTCAAATAATGGAAAGATTGAAGGTTGCGTGACGGCGATTTATCCCGCTTTAACGGATGGAAAGTCAGTCGTTACTTTAAAAACAACAGACGGATGGGTTCCGGTTCCTTTTTCAAAGGTCATGTATTTAGAAGCTAAAGATAAAAAGACGTATGTGAATTCAGAAGAGTTAACAGGAACACATAAGTACTCGCTACAAGAATTCGAATACTTGTTGCCGAAAGATTCCTTTATTAGATGCCACCGTTCCTTTATTGTAAATGTTAATCATATTAAAGCGATTTACCCTGATACGCATTCTACTTTTGTACTTTCTATGGATAACGGAGAGGGGGTACCAGTGAGTCAGTCATACGCTAGCTATTTTCGTAAGCTTCTAGGATTCTAAATTTTTCTGCTTTAGAACCTAGATTCGCTGTTTTGTCTGAATTTTCGGCATTGTGTAAGAAAATCCCTATTTTGATGGTGTTAATGTGTAAAATAATTATGAATATTCATTGGGAGAGGGATTACATATGGAGAATAATTTAGATAGAATTAGGGATCAACGATTAAAAGATCGAGTAGTTACACCTGAAGAAGCAGCTTCATGGATTGAAAGTGGAATGACTTTAGGATTAAGTGGATTTACACGTGCTGGTGATGTAAAAGCAGTCCCATTTGCACTTGTAAACCGAGTTAAGAATGATAAATCTTTTAAAGTAAATGTTTATACAGGGGCTTCCTTAGGTTCGGATGTAGATAAATTATTTGCTGAGGCAGGAATTTTAGGGAAAAGATTGCCTTTCCAAGCAGATGCAACTATGCGAAAAGGAATTAATAACGGGGACTTTTTATTTGTGGATCAGCACTTATCTCATACAGCAGAGTTACTTCGTGCTGACGTTATGGATATAGATTTCGCTATCTTGGAAGCGGTTGCGATTACTGAAGATGGAATGATTATTCCAACCACTTCAATTGGAAATTCCTTAGCATTCTCCTTAAATGCTAAGTCCATTATTATTGAAATGAATATGGCTCAATCTACGCAATTAGAGGGGCTGCATGATTTATATGAACCAGGTAAACAAGGGGAAAGACTCCCTATTCCGCTCGTAAAAACGGATGATCGAATTGGAACAATCGGTATCCCAATTGATGCTGAAAAAGTGAAGGGAATTGTGTTTACGAATCAACTGGATTCGCCATCGACAATTGTTCCTCCAGATGAAGAAACTGTTATTATGGCACAGCATTTAATAGAGTTCCTTCGAGAAGAGGTTAAAGTAGGCCGATTAACAAATCGTTTAGCACCGTTACAATCGGGAATTGGTTCAGTTGCTAATGCAGTATTGCACGGCATGCTAGATTCGGAGTTTGAAGATTTAGAAGTATATTCTGAAGTTTTACAAGATGCGGTCTTTGATCTAATGGATGCTGGGAAAGTCAATTTTGCTTCCTGCTGCTCCATCACGCTTTCTGAAGAGAAAATGCAACAAGTATTTTCTAACTTTGAAAAATATCGTGACAAATTAATGATGCGCCCGCAAGAGATTTCTAATCATCCTGAAATCATTCGTCGCCTTGGATTAATCTCGATTAATACTGCTTTAGAATTAGATATATACGGAAATGTTAATTCTACTCATGTTTTAGGTACAAAAATGATGAATGGTATTGGTGGTTCGGGTGATTTTGCGAGAAATGCACGCCTAGCTATTTTTGTTACTAAATCGATTGCAAAAGGTGGCAACATATCAAGCATCGTTCCTTTCGTTTCTCATGTAGACCATACTGAACATGATGTAGATGTTATCGTCACGGAACAGGGGTATGCTGACTTAAGGGGGCTTGCGCCAAGAGAAAGAGTGGAACTAATTATTGAGAATTGCGTACATCCAATGTATCGTGAACAGCTACGAGCTTATTACGAGGAAGCAAAAACAAGAGGTGGACAAACTCCTCATATTTTAGAAAAAGCTTTTTCTTGGCATACAAACTATGCTAAAAATGGAACAATGCTTGAAGCGGTAGTAGAAACTGTTTAGAAGTGCAAAAATGATTCTTAATATAATATGCCATAAAGGTTAAAAGAAAAAGAACGCCAATTTTCAGGAATGGCGTTTTTTTCTTTTAAAAAATTGTTACCTATTATGAGGAATTATAAAAGTAATCTCTTATTTACGGAAATAAGAGGTTTTTTTAATTACTTTTCGAATCATTTTAATAGTTTATATATCAAAGGTGAGGAGAAAGAATCATGAAGATAAGAAATGCGTTATTAAGTGAAGCAAATGAATTAAGTGAACTTGCACTACATTCAAAAGCAACGTGGAACTATAGCGAAGCATTCATACTTGCTTGTAAGGAAGATTTAACAATTACTGATGAGTACATAAAAAATAATTTTGTATATGTTTTAGAAAACGATAATACGAAGATTGGTTTTTTCTCATTTTTACGTAATGATAACGCTCTTGATTTCTTGTACATTCATCCTCGTTACAAAGGAAAAGGGTACGGGAAAATACTTTGGGAGTATGTATTAGAAAAAGCAAATGAGCTAGGAATAAAAAGTTTTACAATTGATAGTGATCCGAATGCAAAAGGGTTTTACTTGAAGATGGGAGCAAAGTTAATAGGAGAGACACCATCAACGGTTTTTGAGGATCGTTTACTGCCTCTTTTGCAACATGATGTGTAAAACAATTAATAGTAGGAGAAGATTAGAATGGATGATGTAAAGATAAAGAGGATATATGAAGCACTAGTAAAATCATGGTCGATTGAAACAAGTTTAAAGTGGACTATTGAGAATCCGGCAAAGGGACAGTGTGGTATAACGGCTTTAGTCGTTCAAGATATATACGGAGGAAAAATCAAAAAGACAAAAGTAGGGGAGGTGTGGCATTTTTATAACTGTATAGTTGGACAAAGGTTTGATTTTACAGAGACTCAGTTCAATGGAAGATTGAATTATTTGGATGTGGAATCAAATCGAGAAGAAGCATTTGCAGATACAAATGAAAAACAATATAGCATTTTGAAGGAAAAGATAATGAAAGAATTCAAATTATCTTTTGACTCTTAATCTTTAATAAGTTACTATAATGGTGGTAACTTATTAAAGGGAACTTCATAGAGTTGAAAGGGGAAATACTTTTGAAAACAACTTATGTAAACGCTACAATCGTAACGATGAATGAACAAAATGAAGTGATAGAAAATGGATATATCATTGTAGAAAATGATCAAATTATAGATGTAAAGAGCGGAGAATTCGCTAATGATTTTGAAGTAGATGAAGTAATTGATATGAAAGGAAAGTGGGTTTTACCAGGGCTTGTAAATACACATACACATGTTGTAATGAGTCTCTTAAGAGGTATTGGCGATGATATGTTATTACAGCCATGGCTTGAGACGAGAATTTGGCCACTTGAAAGTCAGTTTACGCCAGAGCTTGCGGTCGCTAGCACGGAATTAGGATTACTTGAAATGGTGAAAAGTGGTACAACATCATTCTCTGATATGTTTAATCCAATTGGAGTAGATCAAGATGCAATTATGGAAACGGTATCAAAGAGTGGAATTCGAGCTGCAGTTTCAAGAACTTTATTTAGCTTCGGAACGAAAGACGATGAAAAGAAAGCAATTGAAGAAGCTGAAAAATATGTGAAGCGTTACTATAATGAAAGTGGTATGTTAACTACGATGGTTGCACCGCATAGTCCATATACATGTTCCACAGAACTGTTAGAAGAATGCGCACGAATTGCAATAGAAAATCAAACGATGGTTCATATTCATCTTTCGGAAACAGAGCGTGAAGTACGTGATATTGAAGCACAGTACGGAAAACGTCCAGTAGAATATGCAGCAAGTTGCGGGTTGTTTAAACGCCCAACAGTTATTGCACACGGTGTAGTATTAAATGAAAATGAACGTGCATTTTTAGCAGAACATGATGTTCGAGTAGCTCATAACCCGAATAGTAATTTAAAACTAGGATCTGGTATAGCGAATGTAAAAGCAATGTTAGAAGCAGGAATGAAAGTAGGAATTGCAACAGATAGTGTGGCATCTAACAACAATTTAGATATGTTTGAAGAAATGCGTATAGCAACATTATTACAAAAGGGCATTCATCAAGATGCAACAGCACTACCAGTTGAAACAGCTCTTACACTTGCGACTAAAGGAGCTGCTGAAGTAATCGGCATGAAACAAACAGGATCACTTGAGGTCGGAAAGTGTGCCGATTTTATCACAATTGATCCATCTAATAAGCCGCATTTACAACCAGCAGATGAAGTGTTATCGCACCTTGTATATGCTGCTAGTGGAAAAGATATAAGCGATGTAATTATTAACGGAAAACGTGTCGTTTGGAATGGCGAATGTAAAACGTTAGATGAAGAGCGTATTATATTTGAAGCGAGTCGTTATAAACGAGGTTTGCAAAGATAGGTAATTATATGTAGTTGAAAAAGCTATCCTTTTTTAAAAGGATAGCTTTTTTCTTGGACGAATAAATATTCAAAAGAATGTCGCATCTTTCTGTTAGTATTTCTGCTATAATATATTACGCTTTATAATATATTATACTTAAGGAGAACAACTCATGAAGCGAAAAAAGAGCCATTTAATGGTAATGGCACTTGTTACATCTTTATTATTAACAGCTTGTAATAATAAAGCGAATAAAAGTGACATAGAGGCAAAAAAACAAGTATTACATGTAACGGTATCGGAAGAAATCCCTTCTCTTGATACTGCGAAAACGATGGATGGTACATCAGCACATGTTATGCAAAACATATTTGAAGGTTTGTATGTATTAGATGATCAAGATCAGCCTATTCCAGCAGTAGCAAAATCGTTTAAAAGAAGTGAAGATGGTAAAAAATATACATTTGATTTGCGTAAAGATGCAAAATGGTCAAATGGAGACAGTGTGACAGCAAATGATTTTATGTTTGCGTGGAAACGTGCAATTAAACCTGAAACAGCGTCTCAATATGCGTACATGCTCTTTCATGTGAAAAATGCGAAAGAGATAAATAAGGGAACAATGCCTCTTGATGAACTTGGGGTTAAAGTTATAAATGATTATAAGTTAGAAGTGGAACTCGAACAGCCAATTCCGTATTTTTTACAGTTGTTAGCACTGCCGATTTACTTGCCACAGCATGAGTCATTTTTGAAAGAACAAGGAAAGAATTATGCATTGGAACCTAGTAATCTCATATATAACGGCCCATTTGTATTAGAGAAATGGAAGCATGAACAAGAGTTTCAATTAAAGAAGAATGCTACATATTGGGATGAAAAGAAAGTGAAATTAGACGAGATAAACTTTCAAATTGTAAAGGATACAATGACCGCTGTTAATTTATACGAAGCTGGTAATTTGGACCGGGTGCCTATTAATTCTCAATTTGTAGACAAGTATAAAGGAAGTAAGGAATTGCATATGTCGAGCGAACCTGCAATTGCTATGCTACGTTTTAATGAAAAAAATAGTGCGTTAGCAAATAAGAAAGTGCGTCAAGCTATTTCATTCGCGTTAAATAAAGAGGATTTCGTTGCTCATTTTATTAATAACGGAGCAAAACCTGCAAGTGTACTTGTACCAGTTGGTCATGTAAATGAAGAGACTGGTAAAGATTTTAGAAAAGAAAATGGAGATCTTTCTCCATATGATTTGCAAAATGCGAAAAAGATTTGGGAAGAAGCGAAAAAGGAGCTTGGAGTAGAACAAGTAAATCTCGAGTTTTTAACATTTGAACAAGATAATGCAAAACGTATGGCAGAATATATAAAAGGTGACTTAGAAAAGCATTTGCAGGGACTCGCAATCCAAATTAAACAACAGCCATTTAAGCAAAAATTACAGTTAGAACAAACGGGAGATTACGATATATCTATGGCAAATTGGGGACCGGATTATAAAGACCCAGTTAGTTATTTAGAACTCTTTACGACGGATAATCAGAATAACAAAATGAATTATTCTAACCGTCAATACGATGAATTAATAAAGAAAGCGAAAAGCGATCTAGTACTAGATCAGAAGAAAAGATGGGAAGCATTGCAAGAGGCCGAGCGTATTCTATTAGAGGATGCTGCGGTCGCACCGCTTTATCAAATGGGCTCAGCTTACGTACAAAAAGATTATGTAAAAGGAATTGAAAAGCATCAATTTGGTGGTGTTTATACTTATAAGAATGCTTATATTGCTAATGAATAAATACAAAAAACCTTACTTTTTAAAAAGTAAGGTTTTTTTAAGAGTACATGGAATAAGGGAATACAGTACAAAGAAGCATACAAACAATCTCTTGTTGTAATTATGTTTGTTTTTAATTATATAAAAAATAATAGATTATATATTTTGTCATTGATATACTTAAAAGGTAATTAAGGTATTAAGATGAATTGATAGAGATATTTGTATAGAATTATTTGAGTATTGTAAAAAAAGAGGGTCTTAAGTGTGTGATTTGAGCGGGGCTTTTTCTAAATGAATGAATTGGTATGTATAATACTTGGGCGATATTAATTTGGGAATCTCGGGGGATGCTTTGAAGCTAGAAAAAGTAGAGTCAAATTCCATGTACTATTAGGTCCTGGTGTAGGTTTATGGGGATTTGGTTTAAGGAATAAAGGGGATAATTAGTATGAATAAGAAAGTAAAAAGATTTAAATATTTTATGGTTGTATTAGCCTGTATTGCAATTTTTGGTACAATCTTACCTAATGCATTAGATCCAAATGAAACATTAGCAGGTAAAATTTCAATTGTAGTTTTTGGTACAATGGGAGCTTGTTTACTATTCTCTATTATGTATTTTATTGTAAAAAAAGCTATTTTAAGAGGTGGGAAATAAGATGGGACAAAATTTAGAGTTAGAATTTTAATTCATGTACATAAAAAAGGAGAATTTTTATGAAATTACTACGTTTATTTATGGTTCTCACTCTTGTTGTATTGTTAAGTGCATGCAATACAGCAACACAAGTCACAAAGGTTCAAAAAAATGGCGAAACGACTTTAAAAATTGGTTCGTTGCAAGGGTATTACGATGTGCAAACGGTTAAAGCTGAAAAAGGAAATGTGGAAATTCCTTATGAAGCATCCGTTGAGGAAGGTACAATTTTATTGCAAGTTACAAAAGATGATAAGGTTATTTATGAAGAAGAAGTTACTTCTCAAAAAGAAGGTCTGCTTTCTTTTGAAGCGCCAAAATCCGGATCATATGATTTAATTGTACGAGTGAAGGGTGAAAAAGAGAAAGCAAAAGAAATTCAAATACATACTAAGCTATGAAAAAACGGCAAGTGGAGTGCACCCGCTTGCCGTTTCCATTTTCGGTTGATTCTATCGCAACATATGTTTATCAATGTAAGAAGTGATCCGCTGAGTCCTACTGTTTATTCCGCCGAAATTCTTGATGAAGTTACAATAAGAGATGAATAAAAGAATGTGTTACAAACCTGATAACTCTTTTTTACAAGAGCAAAAGACTGGGTTTGAAGCGTTTGTATTTGAAAGAGTTCTAGATGGTAAAGGGGGACATAGGGTGATGATCTTTTTAAAGAAGGTGTCTCAGACTTTACTACAGATATTGATTATATATGGGGGTAAATAAGTTGAAAAACATTGAGATTCTAAATAAATACATTGAAGGGTTTTCCGATACTCTCCCTACGTGGTTAAAGTATTTAATTGAGGCAGAGGAGATACATCAAAACTATGAGAATGTACAAGTACTTGAAACATTAAAAACAGATGCGGTGTTGTACTATGTGCACCGTACGCTACAAGTGTTAGATGGACTGCCTTTAGATGAAGAAGCGTATCGTATTATTGAAAAGGTACTAACGTATAGTGAGCTTGCAAAGGTAGGGTCTTTAAAACAGCGGGAGCAATGGAAGAAAAACGGGATTAATCTATTCGTACATAACGAGGGTTCTGCTGATATTTTTAGTGATATTCAGTTTATTGGACGTGTAGAGACAAACTTAAATTCTACTGAGTATTTGTTTATTCGAGATTTAATTAGAACACATGGATTAATCGGGCAGTATATACGCGGGGAGGCTCGTTTGGACTCTCATGTTGATTTAATTAACACATATAAAGAAGAATACGGAGACGTTAGGTTAAAGGAGATTCTATACTATCTTAACCAATGCATTATTGAAGGCGTATCAAAAGCTTTGTGGAGTGAAGTGAAGAACGATGTGAAGATTACAATTGATGGCCTGTTTGATGGTTATATGGAGCCATTTACTTCTCGCATACATAGACTCACGCCAAAACATAAGGAGTCAGTATTTGAAAAAGATATAATTATGGGGAGCGAGAAGAGAGACGTTCAAACATTTTTATCTGATAAGGATTTGTGGTATGTAGAACCGTCTATGCATGCTCTTAGCTTTGAGGATATTTGGACAGTTTTTGTTATGTTAAAGAACGAGATAGGCTCTAGAAAAGTTCAGCATATACATTTCGAAAAATTGATGCAACAGTTGCACTATGATTTCAAAGGTGAGAAAAAGGACAACGTGTATCGTAAGCGGGTTATTGAGAAGTATCTACGGGAGTACCGTGAGAACGAGAAGCCGAATACAACGCATGTTTCTTTTAAGGTTAAAGTCGATGAAGATATGAAGACTGCGTATGTATCGTTTCAGTTTTCTGCTGTAGGTGAGGCGTTAATTACCTTCTGTGTAGAGGCAGAAAAGATAGATATGATGCATGCTCGGGCAAATGTGCTGCTGTTTGATTTCTTCGGGTTACGTAAGGATGCATATGATAGATTCCATAATGAAGAAGTGTATCTGGAACATATGAATAGCTCAGCTGATGATAAACGAATTATTCTTGATTATATAAAGGGAGATACGATTGTAGATGTCGGAGCCGGTGGTGGTGTCATGTTAGACATGATCGAAGAAGAGACAGAGGACAAACGAATCTACGGTATAGATATTTCCGAAAACGTGATTGATACGTTGAAAAAGAAGAAGCAGAACGAGGGGCGTTCTTGGGACGTCATTAAAGGGGATGCAGTCAATTTAAGCAGCTCATTTGAAAAAGAATCGGTTGATACGATTGTATATTCTTCTATCCTTCATGAGCTGTTCTCTTATATAGAGTATGAAGGTAAGAAATTCAATCATGAAGTAATTAAAAAAGGGCTGCAGAGTGCCTATGAGGTGTTAAAGCCAGGAGGCCGTATTATCATTCGTGATGGCATCATGACCGAAGATAAAACGTTAATACGGTTGATTCGTTTTAAAGATGCAGGCGGAATGAAGTTCTTAGAGCAGTATGTCCGTGAATTTAAGGGACGTATAATCCAGTATGAGGTACTTGCAGACGATACAGTCAAAATGCCTGTTAACGATGCAATGGAGTTCTTATATACGTATACATGGGGCGAGGATTCCTTCGTTCATGAGGTGCAAGAGCAGTTTGGAATATTTACGCCAAACGAATATAAGGATTTCGTAAAGGGTATCTTTGGAGATAAAATAAACATCGTTCAAGCTATGAACTATTTACAGGATGGATATACACAACATCTTAGCGAGAAAATCGAGTTTAAAGATGAGTCTGGGAGTGCTGTTGCGCTACCGGATAGTACGTTTTTTATAGTTTTAGAAAAGAGGTAATGATGTTGAAAAACTTTAAGAATCTTTAGCTAAAGGGCGTGTTCTCTTAATTTTATACTGAGAAACAAGTCAGTTATTAAAAAATCAGGTAATTCAATATCAGGGTGTATTGATAAATGGAAATATAGGGCGAAATGATGAGCTTGGGCGTGCTCCAAAAGGGGTGAATGATGGAAACGGTTTTGTATTTATTTCTCATATTGGAGATGTATATCCAAGTGGGTTATTGCCGATTAAAACCGGGAATATTAGAACAAAATCGCTAGCTGAAATCTATCGAAACTCCCCTGTTTTTCAAAACCTTCGTAATCCTGACAATTATAAAGGAAAATGTGGTGTTTGTGAGTTTCGATATGTTTGTGGGGGATCTCGTTCTAGAACATATGCAATAACGGGAGATTATATGGAATATACATTCCAAAAGCATTGCGAAAACAGAAAAAGAACGTAAAAAAGGGATATGAGTAAGAATATGCTCATGCCCCTTTTTAAAATTATATAATTTATTGTACTTCGCATCAGTCGTATGATGATCTAAGAAATGAATAACACTCGGTTTCCCATCTTTCGTTAAAGATCCACTATCCTGATTTATTATGCTGAAACGAGTTTTTACGCATAATTTCTATTAAACCGATTTTAATAAAGAATAAAAATTCGTGTCATAGGGGATATCATCTTGATACATATAATTTTTTAGAACACCTTCTTTTTCAAATCCTAATTTTAATAGCACTTTATTTGAAGCTTCATTTTCAAGAAATACAATTGCCCCAATACGCTTTAAGTGAATGGTATGGAAACCGTATGATATAACCTCAGAAACAGCTTCAGTCGCATATCCTTTTCCCCAGTATTCAGGGAAAAAGGCATAACTTAAATTGGCCCGTTTATGCTCAGAAGACCAATCGTGAAAACCGATGGTACCAATGAGTTCTTTCTTGTTTTTTAATTCAATTCCCCACTTTATACCGCTTCTTGCATTGTAACTCAGTTTAAAGTTATGAATGACTTGTTTCACTTGATCAACATCTTGTAATGGTTTTTGGCCATAATAGCGCAGTACGTCAGTATTAGAGAAGCATTGTAGTATACTCGGTGCATCTTCTTCGGTAAGTTCTCTTAAAATGAGTCGGTCGGTTTTCAATATAGGAAACATGCTTTCACTCCATTTCTTTTGAAACTAGAATGTGTTGTTATTATATAATTTAGTCTGAAAATAAAGATTATTCAAGAGGTAAGTACGGTTTTGATTTGTGTTAAAATTGATTGTGGAATATATTTCAAAAAGAGGTTTGTATATGGAGAAAAACTCAATTTTAATTGTAGATGATGATCAAGATATTGTTCGATTTGTTAACGCGAATTTAATGCAAGAAGGTTTTAAAGTTTTAAGTGCTCATAACGGAGAAGAGGCTTTAGAAATCATAAATAATAACAGTATTCAACTTGCTATTTTGGATATTATGATGCCAAAAATGGATGGGATAGAATTGTGCAGAAGGATTAGAGAGAAACATAGTTTACCAATTATGTTCTTAAGCGCAAAATCATCGGATGTAGATAAAGTAATTGGATTTAGTACTGGCGCAGATGATTATATTGTGAAACCGTTTAGTACAATTGAATTTATAGCGAGAGTGAAGGCTCAATTAAGAAGGTATACATATTTCAATCAAAATACTGTCCAAGTAATAGAAAAGAAAATAAACAGTAGGGGTTTAGAAATAGATGAAGTGTCTAGAACAGTAATGTTATATGGAGAAACAATCAATCTTACGAAAACTGAATATGATATTTTGTACTTAATGGCAGCTGCAAAGAATCGTGTGTTCACTATTGAAGAAATATATGAAAGCGTTTGGAAAGAAAGAGCCTATGAAAGTAATAATACAGTAATGGTTCATATCGCAAGATTAAGAAATAAAATTGAAGAGAATCCAAAAGAACCGAAGTTTATACAGAATGTTTGGGGAGTCGGATATAAAATTGAAGATTAAATCATTACAAGGTATTAGAGCTAAGTTTTTTATCGCATTCATATGTAGCATCTTATTAGCAACTGTAAGTATAATAGCGTTTCAAATTGTAATTGGAAATATATATAGTCATGTTACTGCGTTAGAAGAAAAATATTCACTTTTATATGTAATAGCTTTTTTAATTATTACTACAATATACTTTGCATTCATGACAAGAACAATGATGAAAAGGTTATCTGAAATAAATAAGAACGTGAAAGAAATAAGTAATGGTAATTTGGAGATACATATACCTATTTCAAAAAATGACGAGATTGGTGAATTAGCAGCGAATGTTAATAGAATGGCTAAAAGTTTAAAAGAGTCTATCGAAAATGAAAAAAAATCACAGGAAATGAAAACTGAAATGATTAGTAATATTTCTCATGACTTACGAACACCTGTAACATCTCTAATCGGTTACGCGGACCTGCTAGGAAGTCAGCTTCATACAAATAGAGAAGAATGTGAACAGTATGTAAGTATATTAAAGCGAAAAAGTTATGAATTAAAAAATCAAGTAGATGATTTATTAGATTATTGTCAAATAAATTATAGGGAAATTGAATTACATAAAAGTGTAGTAAATATGAAAGCGTTCAGTGAACAAATCATGATTGATTTTGTGCCACAACTAGATGATGCCGATATGAGCTTTCGTATTAAAGGTGATAACGAGTTACATGTGGAAATGGATGTGGCGCTTATGGTGAGGCTGTTCGAAAATGTAATTAGTAATAGTATTATGTACGGGAAAGACGGAAAGGAGCTTTTAATTCAAGTTTCTAAAAGCGACATGAATGTTGAAATAGAAATTAAAAATTTTGGACAATGCATTCCGAATGAGAATCTTCCTTACGTTTTTGAGAAGTTTTATCGTGGTGAAAAATCACGTAGCTCTCATACGGGTGGCAAAGGAATGGGACTTGCAATTGCGAGAAGTATAGCAGAGCTTCATAAAGGGGATATCACTGTGCGCAGTAACGAGAAAGAAACTGTTTTCACTATCGTTTTACCGCATTATAAAGAATTGTAAGAAAGTCGTAAGTATTTCTTTTATATGTCGTAATTTTCACTTCGTATCATGTAGAACAAAGATATGAGAGTGAGGATACATTATGTGGAAGAAATATGTATTAGTAATTTTAGTTGCGTTTTTAATTATAAGTTGGAGTGTAGTTTATTTAGCTAAAGGTGTTATATCAGTCATTTTTTGGTGGAGTATACAAGCCTTTAGCATAGTATCACTCTTTATTTTGATAGGGGTAACGTTACTATTTGTGTGGAAAGGCATTTTCAGACAGCGAATAGATAGAGAGCTACTCTTCATCGTTCTTTTCTCTATAATTGGAGCTTGGCCCTTAGGGTGGTTTGCTAACATAGGGGGACTTGCTTACCCAGCAGATGTACATTCTATGAGTCCTAAGGTAGTCGTTCGTTTTCCTTTGAATGAACGAGCATTAATAGGTTGGGGCGGTGATCGGTTAGAAACAAACTATCACGTTATAAAACCAAATGAAAGGTGGGCATATGATATTCTCATTCCGCCTGCTGAAGTGAAAAGTCGTAAGTTGGGAGATTATGGAATATATGGAGCGAAAGTAATGGCACCAGCTTCTGGAACAGTTGTATCCATCAATAATGATGAAAAAGATGTAGTTCCGGGAGAGGATAATTTTGAGTCAATGGCGGGGAATCATATTTATTTGCAACTAGATGAATCAGGGACATTTTTGATTCTTGCCCATTTTAAAAAAGGATCAATTAAAGTGAGGGAAGGCCAACATGTAAATGAAGGAGATGTACTTGCTCAAGTTGGTAACTCAGGAAGTTCAAGTGAGCCGCATTTACATATTCATTATCAAAGGCAGGATCCATCCAAGGTGAGCATATTTCTTTCGGAAGGATTACCACTTTACTTTCGAACTGAAAAAGGTACGATAATGCCAGAAAGAGGTACATACATAAGTGGTAATGAAAAAAGGTATTCCAGTTTTATTGGAATACCTTTTCTCATTACCCTACAAATGTTTGATAAAGTAAGAAAATATTTAAAATGATAACAAGTGCAGCGATGATCCAAGCGATAAAGGTTGTTATGCGGTGATTAACGAGCGCACCCATAATTTTTTTATTGCTTGTAAACATAATAAGTGGCACTAATGCAAAAGCAATACCGAATGATAAGACGACTTGGCTCATGACTAGTGCGTAAGTTGGATTTACACCTAAAGCGATAATAACTAATGGTGGAATCATTGTAATGAAACGTCGTAAATATAACGGAATATGCATTCGAATGAAACCTTGCATAATAATATCACCTGACATTGTACCGACAGACGAGCTAGATAGTCCTGCTGATAAGAGCCCAATTCCAAATAAAGCAGCTGATACAGGACCGACTAAAGTACTGAACTGGTTAAAAGCAACATCAAGGTCTTCAACATGTAAACCATTTTTAAAGAATAGTGCGGCAGCAACAATTAACATACTCGCATTGATTGCTCCAGCGATAACCATTGCGATAATGATATCAATAAACTCGAAACGGAAAATTTTTTTCTTTTGTTCATCAGTTGTTCCGATCACGCGGCGTTGTGTCAATGCAGAATGTAAATAGATTGCATGTGGCATAACTGTCGCACCTAATATCCCTGCTGCAAGTAATATACTGTCTACACCTTGGAATTTTGGAATAAATAGTCCTGAAAGAAGGGGACTTAATTCTGGTTTTGCATAAAAAACTTGAATCCCAAATGCTATTACTACGATAAAAATCATCCCTGTAATAATAGCTTCTAGTGGGCGAAATCCTCTGCGTTGAAACTCAAGAATAATAAATGATCCGACTGCTGTAATTAAAGCAGCTGGTAACATCGGAATTCCAAATAATAAATACAATCCGAGTGCTGCCCCGATAAATTCCGCTAAATCTGTAGCCATAATAACGAGTTCACCTTGAATCCATAAGCCAATAGACACAGGTTTTGGAAAGTGTTCGCGAGCGATTTCAGGTAAATTATTTCCCGTAGCAATTCCTAATTTAGCTGATAAAGTTTGAATTAATACTGCCATTAAGTTAGAGGCGAATATAACCCATAATAGTAAATATCCATATTGTGAACCAGCTGCGATATTTGTAGCAAAGTTACCAGGGTCAATATAAGCTACGGATGCGATAAAAGCGGGTCCTAAAAACGGTAACAGTCTTTTCCAGCCTTTCGTTTCTCCACTTAAAGCTAAGTGTGCTGATTGAACAGTTGTACTTTGAGAAGGGACTTGTTCATCTTTTGATATATCTTTATTCATAGTAGTTTTCCCCTTTGAAATGTTAACTTGATGAAATTATTGTAAGTATTCTTATTGTTTATTTCAATACATTTAAATGTATGAGATGATATTTTTATTTGAACACAAATGTTTCCTTAGTGCAAATTATATGCCTTGCCGCAATAGATGGTGTCGTGTTATAAAAAAATGGGAGTTTATGGTGTGATCACATGGGGAAACATAATGAATTAAAGGACTAATTTTGAAATTTATGTGAACATAGAGCCTATATTACAGCATATTAATTGATGGAAATGAAATTGTATGATATATAATATATTGGGATTACAACATAACCATAGTGTTTTGTGATGTAATCTTGTTTTTATTTTTGTTAACTTATAGAAAAAATTGTAAAT
This sequence comes from Bacillus sp. K2I17, assembly GCF_002209985.1. Lineage (NCBI taxonomy): Bacteria > Bacillati > Bacillota > Bacilli > Caryophanales > Bacillaceae > Bacillus > Bacillus sp. K2I17. Next base: position 113,236 of record NZ_NJGF01000006.1, on the reverse strand, counting down.
AGAAGAAAATAGGCTAAGTACAATTTAGTATGTATTTTCTTATTATATATGTTTTGATATGAACGTTAACTTATACATGATTTTAAAATTTAGATAGGTGGTAGAAATAAATTGGCAACTACAAAACCATATAGAGTATTACTATATTACATGTACACAACAATTGAAAATCCAGAAGAATTTGCTGAACAGCATTTAGAATTTTGTAAATCACTTGAGTTAAAAGGAAGAATTCTTGTAGCGACAGAAGGAATTAATGGAACTTGTTCTGGAACTGTTGAGCAAACAGAGAAATACATGGAAGCAATGAACAATGATCCACGTTTTGCTGGAATCGTTTTTAAAATTGATGAGGCAGATGAACATGCATTTAAGAAAATGCACGTACGCCCTCGTCCAGAGTTAGTTACACTTCGTCTAGAAGACGACATTAATCCGAAAGAAATAACTGGTAAATATTTAGAGCCAACAGAATTCTATGAGGCCATGAAACAAGAAGATACAGTTATCATTGATGCACGAAATGATTATGAGTTTGATCTAGGTCACTTTAAAGGTGCGATTAAACCGGATATTGAATCATTCCGTGAGTTGCCAGATTGGATTAGAGAAAACAAAGAAACACTTGAAGGTAAAAAGATTTTAACATACTGTACAGGCGGAATTCGTTGTGAGAAGTTTTCTGGTTGGTTAGTTCGTGAAGGTTACGAAGATGTAGGTCAGCTTCACGGCGGTATTGTAACGTACGGAAAAGACCCAGAAGTACAAGGTGAGCTTTGGGATGGACAATGTTACGTGTTCGATGAGCGTATCTCTGTACCAGTAAACCAAAAAGAGCATGTTATCGTTGGTAAAGACCACTTTACAGGTGAACCTTGTGAGCGCTATGTAAACTGTGCAAATCCAGAATGTAATAAGAAAATTTTATGTTCTGAAGAAAACGAAGCGAAACATTTACGTGCATGTTCTCATGAATGTCGTGTACACCCACGTAATCGTTATATCGTTCAACACGAATTAACTGAAGAGCAAGTAGCTGCTGCATTAGAGAAAATCGAAGCAGGGAAGTAAGCTAAATTATTGTAATAAAAAAGTACTCCAAATTTTATTTTGGAGTACTTTTTTTACTATGTGTTTTTGTCAGGTTTTGTCGGTAAGTCGATATATCTTAAAAATCGCTGATATAATTTGAGTTGCGCCGATATATTCGAAAAATCGCTGATATAATTTGAGTTAAGTCGATATATCTTAAAAATCGCTGATAAAAATTTCATTCACTGAAATTCTCTACGTATTTGTAATTTGAAAACCACCCTTTTTAATGTTTATCATCTTTCTCTTTCACAGCAGAAAGTACAGTTTGTTTTACCCATGATTTTCTTCGTTTATGTTGTAGACTCCATTGGTATAAACTTTGCGCACCTAAAATAAGTGAAATGACTATACCGCTAATTGCTATTAAAAGTGCGAAAAATTCAAGTGGAGACGATATTTTGTTTGAATCGGTGTTTCTTAAAAGATCAATCATAGTAAACCCTAACATTTGGCCTACTACAGAGTAGAGCGTTAAAATTAATAGTAAAAGACTATCTTTTTTAGAAGCGACATTTTCTTGATATTTAAACAAACTATCAAGATTTTGTTTTGCATTCGAGTATAGTACCTCAATGTTAAATAGTTTTCTTAAGCGGAAGAAAATATCTTCACTCTGTGATTGGGATACTAACTCTAAAGAGAAGTAATTTGCTGTAAATGAATTGATTGAATAAATTAATTTCTCTATTTCATTTGTATCTTGTTCAATATTTAACTCGGCATAAGCGTTGGCCATCTTTAATAAAACAACTTTATGAAATAAGTTTAATAATAAAGCGTAATAAAACTCCCCGTACATTTGACTAGCAAGTTTAGCGAATTCGTGTTCACCTTCATTTGTTATACATGTAAAAATATGTTCTTCCATAACAAAGTAGCGATTAGGAGCCCATCTTTGATAAGAATGTTTTGTTAAATAATCTTGAATATAAGGGATGTTATTTGCGCTAATATACGGATTGCCATCGTCTGTTAATCCGGAAAGACTGGAAGTTCGGTATACATCGATTATATGAAGGTCTGACTCTTTATTCACGGATAATAAAGTTTGTACATACATTCTTTGGTCTTCAAAGAAAGGAAAGGTTTGAAAGTAAGAGCTCCTCAATCTCTTTTTCTCAAAGAAGTCTGTTACACCATGAAATAAATCACCGAATATAAGTTTTTCCACTTGTGAGTATTGTTTTCCGTTACATTCAATACAAATAGTCTCGTTTGTATCATTTTTAGTTTCGAGTACACGGAAGCGGGCGGCGAATTCGATTGCTTCTGATAATGTCATGTTTGGAGCGGTTTCTACTTCTGTCCGAATTGTTAAGAAGCCAAGCTCATAAGGGCAAAGAGTTACATCAATAGAATGAATCTTGAATGGAACAGAAATCAAATTTGTTGTTAAATGTCCAGTTAAGTTAAGGTCTTTAGAATAGCGTTGTAATCCTTTTTGATGCTCTGAGTGAGGAAATAGAATTTTATTTGTAAATGAAAGATAGTATGCTTCCATATTTTGATGTGAAACTTGAAACTTTCCGTAGTATGTATTTTCATTTTCAAGATGATCGAGTCGAAAAGGGCGGAAATCATTTTTCTGTAAGAAAGGGAACATATTTTGTTCATATCCAGTTTTAAAAGAAAACGGGAATATAAATTGAAATATAGCTGTTGTTACATCTTTTTCCTCGATTGTTTGTATTGCCTCCATTTACATTGTTTCCTTTCCATATATGCTATAAAAACAACATACCCAAATTTATTTGAAAATAACCACTGTTTTATACTCGATTAAGAATGAAAATTCAGCTTATTTAGTAGGGGACATGTATAATGTTATGTATATTAAATGTTATAAAATTGTATTTTGAAAAGGGGGATGTTGTATGCGTATTTTAGTATTAGGAGCTGGTGGCGTCGGAGGCTTTTTTGGAGGTCGATTAGTCGAAAAAGGAGAAGATGTTACGTTTCTTGTCCGCAGTAAAAGAAAACAACAATTAGAGGAAAAGGGACTTGTTATTCGTAGTGTTAACGGGGATTTTTCCTTCCAACCGAAATTAATAACGAAAGAAGATCGAACTTCTCCGTTTGACGTTATTTTATTTTCAACAAAAGCGTATCACTTAAACGAGGCGATTCAAGATTTGAAGCCGTTTGTAGGTGAAAATACTGTCATCATTCCATTGTTAAATGGTATTGCTCATTTATCACTATTACAAAAGGAATTTGGCGTGGAAAAAGTAATTGGCGGTTTATGCTTTATCGAGACGACGTTAAACGATCAAGGAGAGATTGTACAAACGAGTGTTGCCAACAGAATTGTATTTGGAGAAATGAAGTCTCAAGATTCAGAGAGAATAAAGCATATTTCTAAAGCATTTGCAGGTACGAAATCTAGTTTTGTTTTAAGTGAAAATATTATGCAAGATATGTGGCATAAATATTTATTTATTACTGTAATGTCGGGTGTGACGACATTAATGCGTGCACCGATAGGACCGATTCGCGAAAGTGAAGGTGGACGCGATTTTATCCAAAACTTATTTGAAGAATGTGTGCAAATCATGAGATCTATGAAAGCTCCAGTTAAGGATGGAATTGCCCAAGAACATATGAAAACAATCGATAAAATTTCGTATGATATGAAGTCATCGATGCAGCGTGATATGGAAAAAGGTTCGTTCGTTGAAGGCGAGCACTTACAAGGATACTTACTAGATGTAGCGGAACAATTTTCTATAGAAGCACCATTATTAGGGGCAGTATATCAAAATTTGAAAGTGTATGAAGAAATGACCTTTAACAGATCAGCAATACAATTGGATGTATGAAAAAATAAAAAAGAAAGCAATATATAAGTGTATTGCTTTCTTTTTTATGACAAATTATTTATTTCTTTTCGTTCTATCTGTCAAATTTATTTCCTGTTCACGTTTACCGTATAATTGATTAATTTCATTTGCTAATGCATCTAAATAGGAATCGGAAAAAATAGGCTTCTTTTCTTTAGACATATGAGTCTCCTTTATCGATTTTTTAGTATTCATTATGTATATTTACCAGCGGATTATGCGCAATCATTTAAATTTTTTCTTTTTAAAAATTTTTGTTTACATTTTGAAAATAAAGGAGTATTATAATCCACAGTTTCAATTTTCTAAATCGCTGAAACCGCATGGTGCGGGGGACCCGTTCTTATGGATTAGTACTTAATCCAATGGGGTGAATCCTTGAAAAAGGTAGGGCTACTCATAGGCCCGAATCCGACAGCTAACCTCGTAAGCGTTATATTGAGAAGGAAGGTGGAGCTTGTGCGACAAAAAAAATAATGTCTACAAGTCTATTTCGTTATGGCTTGTAGACATTTTTTGTTTTCTGAAGAAATCGTTTACCCGCTGTAACTAGCAGAAAAGTTCGTACAAAATTATTGGAGAGTGGACAGCAGTGGTTTCATCAATCAAAAGGTTTTTAATTGGAAGGCCGTTAAAATCAACTGAGTTAGGAGAGCAAAAGCTTAATAAAACGAAGGCGTTAGCTATTTTATCTTCTGACGCATTGTCATCGGTCGCATACGGACCAGAGCAAATATTAATCGCACTAGCAGGCCTAGGAGCAGTAGCTTATTGGTATTCTATTCCTATCGCTGTTGGGGTATTAGTATTATTGACAGCCCTTATTTTATCTTATCGACAAATTATTTTTGCTTATCCGCACGGCGGGGGCGCATACGTAGTATCAAAAGAAAATTTAGGGATGAATCCAGGGTTAATAGCTGGAGGATCTTTATTAGTTGATTATATTTTAACTGTTGCAGTAAGTGTATCAGCAGGTACAGATGCGCTTACATCAGCTTTCCCTAGTTTACATGCACATAATGTAATCATTGCGATTATATTTGTTATATTGATTACTATTTTAAATTTAAGAGGGGTAACGGAATCAGCTTCCGTTTTAGCATATCCTGTTTATTTATTCGTTTTAGCACTATTTATATTAATTGGTGTAGGTATTTATAATATTATAACTGGTCAAGTTTCACCGACATTACATTCACCGATTGGAACACCAGTTGCAGGAATTAGTTTATTTTTACTGTTACGAGCATTTGCTTCAGGAAGCTCTGCTTTAACGGGTGTTGAGGCAATATCTAACGCAATTCCAAACTTTAAGGATCCTGCACCTAACAATGCAGCGAAAACATTGCTCGCAATGGGGGCATTACTTGCAGTTTTATTTTCAGGAATTGTTTTCTTAGCTTATTATTACGGAATTAATCCAAGTAAGGAAGTAACAGTCGTTTCACAAATTGCTGAACAAACTTTTGGGCGTAATTTCATGTACTATTTTATACAGGGTACAACTGCTTTAATATTAATTCTTGCTGCTAACACAGGGTATTCTGCATTCCCGCTATTAGCAGTTAACCTTGCAAAAGACAAATTTATACCGAGAATGTTTACGATTAGAGGAGACCGCCTAGGTTACTCAAACGGTATTATTATACTTGGAATTGCTTCGATTATTTTAATTGTAGCTTTCCAAGGGCAAACAGAACATTTAATTCCGTTATATGCAGTAGGTGTATTTATTCCGTTTACACTCTCTCAAACGGGGATGGTATTAAAATGGCTTCGTGACAAACCTGAAGGATGGGCTTTGAGATTAACGGTCAATTTAGTTGGTGCAGTCATTAGTTTTATTGTAATGAGTATGTTCTTTTTAACTAAGTTCGCACAAGTTTGGTCAATCCTTATTTTCTTACCTGCCATCATCTTCTTGTTCCATAGAATTAAGAAGCATTACGATGCAGTGGGTGATCAATTAAGTTTAAAAACTTGTGAGCGACTTGTTCCAATTGAGGGAAATGTAATTGTGGTTCCTGTAGCTGGTATGACGCATGTAGTAGAAAATTCATTGAACTATGCGAAGGCTCTTTCGGCAGATCAAGTTATTGCTGTATATGTTGCTTTTGACAGAGAAGAGGAAAAGAAATTTGAAGAGAAATGGAAGAAGTGGCAACCTGAAGTAAGGCTTGTTACCTTACATTCTCATTATAGAAGTATTATTCAGCCACTAACAAAGTTTATTGATACAGTACAATATAAAGCGAGTGAGTCAAATTACCGAGTTACTGTAGTTATACCACAGTTCATTCCGAAAAAAGGTTGGCATAACATTCTTCATAATCAGTCTAGTTTACTCATTCGTGCGTATTTACTCTATAAAAGAAATGTTGTTATTACGACAGTTCCATATCATTTGAAAAAGTAAGAAGATTTTTTAAGGATAGCTTTACGAAAGTGAAGCTATCCTTTTTGTGTATACACTATGCATAATTGCATATGGGTCTGAAAGATATATCGATATAATTTTTGTATCTATGAATAAGTAGAGGTTTTTGTTGTGATATATGGATATTTCAATTGAAAAAGTGAAGTGGATTATATTTTGAAATAAGGACAGGAAAGCTTGAAAATAAAGGGAATGAAAATACTTCTTTACGTTATATAAATAGCTGTGTTTAAATGACCTTACAGTACAAAACTTACATGAAAACAAAACGGAATTTCATATTTACGTACGTTATTTAGTTTAAAATGAATAATATTTTTATGTAATATATTCACTGTGTGAATGTGAGAATGGCTATAAAATAGAAATTTTATACAATATTATTCATACTAATCACATATGAAATGTTTTATAACAATAAGTAAGTACTGTAGCAATAAAAGTTGAGAGAGGTGGTTCGTACATGGATCGCGGTGAGAACGTTCTCTATTTTAACCATCTCAAACTATATGCAAGAAAATAGAATAATAAAATGCGATAGTAATAGTTGCTAATACATAGGAGGAGTTAAAGTGAAAAAGACTTTAATTACAGGGTTATTGGTTACAGCAGTATCTACGAGTTGTTTTATTCCTGTAAGCGCTTACGCTAAGGAAGGGCAAACAGAAGTGAAAACAGTATATGCACAAAATGTAATTGCTCCAAATACATTATCCAATTCAATTAGAATGTTAGGATCACAGTCACCGCTTATACAAGCATATGGACTAGTGATTTTACAGCAGCCAGACATTAAGGTGAATGCGATGAGTAGTTTGACGAATCATCAAAAGTTTGCAAAGGCAAATGTAAGAGAGTGGATTGATGAATATAATCCGAAGCTAATCGACTTAAATCAAGAGATGATGAGATATAGTACTAGATTTAATAGTTATTATAGTAAGCTCTATGAACTAGCAGGAAACGTCAATGAAGATGAACAGGCAAAAGCAGATTTTACAAATGCATATGGAAAATTACAATTGCAAGTACAAAGCATCCAAGAGAGTATGGAGCAAGATTTATTAGAGTTAAATCGATTTAAAACGGTATTAGACAAAGATAGTAGCAACTTATCACTTAAAGCTGATGAAGCAATAAAAACACTGCAAGGATCAAGTGGGGATATTGTGAAATTAAGAGAAGATATTAAAAGAATTCAAGGAGAAATCCAAGCGGAATTAACGACTATTTTGAATAGACCTCAAGAAATTATTAAAGGTTCTATTAATATCGGTAAACAAGTATTTACAATTACAAATCAAACTGCGCAAACGAAAACAATTGATTTCGTTTCTATCGGTACTTTAAGTAATGAAATTGTAAATGCTGCAGATAGTCAAACGAGAGAAGCAGCTCTTCGCATTCAGCAAAAGCAAAAAGAGCTACTACCACTTATTCAAAAGTTATCACAAACTGAAGCAGAGGCGACACAAATTACATTCGTTGAAGATCAAGTAAGTAGCTTTACAGAACTAATCGATCGTCAAATTACAACTCTAGAAACGTTATTAACGGATTGGAAAGTTTTAAACAATAATATGATCCAAATTCAAAAGAATGTTGAAGAAGGCACATATACAGATAGTAGTTTACTTCAAAAACATTTCAATCAAATTAAAAAAGTAAGTGATGAAATGAATAAACAAACGAATCAATTTGAAGATTACGTTACAAACGTTGAAATACATTAAAAATAAGTAACGATATAGGGAGAGAAGAAAAATGACAAAAAAACCTTATAAAGTAATGGCTCTATCAGCACTTATGGCAGTATTTGCAGCAGGAAATATCATGCCAGCCCATACGTATGCAGCTGAAAGTACAGTGAAACAAGCTCCAATTCATGCGGTAGCAAAAGCTTATAATGACTATGAAGAATACTCATTAGGACCAGAAGGCCTAAAAGATGCAATGGAAAGAACAGGTTCAAACGCTTTAGTAATGGATCTGTACGCTTTAACAATTATTAAACAAGGGAATGTTAACTTTGGTAATGTATCCTCTGTTGATACGGCTCTAAAAGGGAAAGTAATTCAGCACCAGGATACAGCTAGAGGAAATGCGAAACAATGGTTAGATGTATTAAAGCCGCAGCTTATTTCAACGAATCAAAATATCATTAACTACAATACGAAATTCCAAAACTATTATGATACGTTAGTTGCTGCGGTGGATTCGAAGGATAAAGCGACTCTTACGAAAGGGTTAACTAGATTATCAAGTAGTATTAATGAAAATAAAGCGCAAGTAGATCAGTTAGTAGAAGACTTAAAAAAATTCCGAAACAAAATGACGTCCGATACGCAAAACTTTAAAGGTGATGCAAATCAAATTACATCTATATTAGCTAGTCAAGATGCTGGAATTCCGCTTCTGCAAAATCAAATTACAACGTACAATGAAGCAATTAGTAAATATAATGCAATTATTATCGGTTCATCTGTTGCAACAGCACTAGGACCAATTGCAATTATCGGTGGTGCAGTAGTTATTGCTACAGGTGCAGGAACGCCGCTAGGAGTCGCATTAATTGCAGGTGGTGCCGCAGCTGTAGGCGGTGGTACAGCTGGAATCGTATTAGCGAAGAAAGAACTTGATAATGCACAAGCTGAAATTCAAAAAATAACAGGACAAGTTACAACTGCTCAATTAGAAGTAGCTGGGTTAACGAACATTAAAACACAAACGGAGTATTTAACAAATACAATTGATACTGCAATTACAGCGTTGCAAAACATTTCAAACCAATGGTACACAATGGGATCAAAATACAATTCTTTACTTCAAAATGTAGATTCAATTAGTCCAAACGACCTTGTTTTCATTAAAGAAGATTTAAACATTGCGAAAGATAGCTGGAAAAACATTAAAGACTATGCAGAAAAGATTTATGCTGAAGATATTAAAGTAGTAGATACGAAAAAAGCATAATCGGATACGAATCGTTAGAGCGTTAAGTATTGATGAGTGATTTGAAGCTCCTGTTCAGTTGTGAGCAGGAGCTTTTTATACCCTTATAAAGAAGATAGGTGAAAAGTATGCAGAAACGATTTTATAAAAAATGTCTTTTAACGTTAATGATTGCTGGAGTGGCAACGAGTAACGCATTTCCTTTACATCCTTTTGCAGCAGAACAAAACGTAAAAACATTGCAAGAAAGTGCGGAAAATTATTCGCTAGGGCCAGCTGGATTCCAAGATGTTATGGCGCAAACGACATCGAGCATATTTGCAATGGATTCATATGCAAAATTAATTCAAAATCAGCAAGAGACTGATTTGAGTAAAATAAGTTCCATTAATAGTGAGTTTAAAGGAAATATGATTCAGCACCAAAGAGATGCAAAAATTAACGCAGCGTATTGGTTAAATTATATGAAGCCTCAAATTATGAAAACAGATCAAAATATTATTAATTACAATAATACTTTTCAAGCGTATTATAATAGCATGCTAGTAGCGATTGAACAAAAGGATAGTGGAAAATTAAAAGCGGATTTAGAAAAGTTGTATGCGGATATTGTAAAGAATCAAAATGAGGTAGATGTATTATTAGGGGATTTGAAAGCTTTTCGCGATAGAATGGCGAAAGACACAAATAGTTTTAAAGAGGATACAAATCAATTAACAGCAATTTTAGCAAGTACGAATGCTGGCATTCCGGCTCTAGAGCAACAAATAAATACATATAACGATTCAATCAAAAAGAGTAATGATATGGTCATTGCTGGTGGCGTACTTTGCGTAGCACTAATAACATGTCTTGCTGGCGGACCGATGATTGCGATTGCGAAAAAAGATATCGCAAATGCAGAAAGAGAAATCTCCAATTTAAAAGATAGAATTTCTGGCGCACAAGCTGAAGTGGCAATATTGACAGATGTAAAAAATAAAACAACAAATATGACTGAAACAATTGATGCAGCAATTACAGCATTGCAAAATATATCAAATCAATGGTATACAGTAGGGGCAAAGTATAATAATTTACTGCAAAACGTAAAAGGAATCAGCCCTGAAGAATTTACCTTCATAAAAGAAGATTTACATACAGCGAAAGATAGCTGGAAAGATGTAAAAGATTATACAGAAAAATTACATGAAGGCGTGGCGAAGTAAACAGTGGACTAGTTCCGCTGTTTATTTTTTTATCCTGTTTTTTGTGAGAGTTGGACTTGTAATTTGATATATAAATTTTCTGTGTTTTTTATCTATGTTATTAATAACATTTAGACAAATTGATACTAATAACATAGATGAATTTCTGATGGGGTACCATCAGAAAAATGGGGATTTACAACGCTAAGTCCATTTTTAAGCCGATCCCCTCATTTTTAACCATGTTAAGAAAGTTTCAATGGTCTTAAAGAATGTAACGAGATCATTTTTTGAATTAAAATGGTATTCTCCAAGTAAATTAAAGAGTAATTATTAAACAAAGTAAAGGTAGAAGTTGAAATAAGTAAATTGTTTTCAATCTTATAAAATATATTATTTTTGTATAAAAATAATATATTTTATAGCTCTTTTTTATTATTAGTGTAATACTCTAATCATTTGCAGCAGAATAGGGAAAAAAGATACCCTAAGGTGCCTTCCTCCGAATTGATATTAACCATGTTAAATGCTTGCCGGTGCATCGATTGAAACATTGATAGTAGTAGGACTTCCGAAAATAGAGATTTTTACAGCATCAACTACTATCTCATTGCTATCTTTATTTGATTCATTTCCTTCAACCATTCTATCTAGTTTGTCTGACCATGTTAACCCTGTAGCTTTTATCATGGCTTTAACAGTGTCTAGGTCTGGAGCGCCATTATATAAAATACTGTTAATTGTTTTATCATCTCTTCTCAGGCTCACACTAACCCATTTAGCTTCTGATGTACTATCTTCAGCTTTTGTGTAATAAAAACGATGAGTTTCAGTGCTTTCTTCATATTCAAGATTAAAAGGTAGTATTTGAATACCTTGATTAACTGAATCGTCTTTAATATTGTTGTAGTTTTGCAGATATTGATCTGTAGTCATATCCTGAAATGCTAATTTCCCTTTTGGTTTTGTTTCATCCTTTTTGTATGTAGGTTCAGATGACTTTGATTCAGTTGTAGTTTTCTCATCTGGGTTACAAGCAACCACCCCCATAAGTAATGCGCTAAAAGTTAATGCTGTAAGTAATTTTTTTTCATTATTATGCTCCTTCGTTTACAGATGACTTTCAACCAGCTTTTTAGCTTCCTTGTGAAAAATACGGCGTTTTCTTCTCTTGTTACTTCTAATTTAGTTCTTTTTGTACCCGATTTACTAATCAATTCGAAGTGAATATAACCGTTAGTTAGTGACTTAGGTTTCTTAAATTTGATTTTCTTAATATCCTGGTATTATATCTCTACAATCCTCTTGCTAATGTCCAACACTTCTGAAGATTTGAAAGCGATTTGTTCATTATCGACGATTAAAACCCAGTTATAAGTCCTGAATTATTTCATCTTTATATCTCTCAAATAAAATATTTAAAGTAAGTATAACAAATTAAGGTCATCCATTTTGTTATACATTTTTCCTTTGTAAAGCGTAAAAAAGTAATGAATAGAACGATTGGATTATAAGAAGGCAATATCCAAAGTAATGTGAGATGCGTATGTTAATAATTTTTAATTTGAAAGTCTAGTTGCATCTTACGTTAAGGACGTTCTTTTGCAGTTATAACTATCTTGTTAGAAAATAGGGTCTAAGCTTCAGATGACAAGAATGGAAGTCATTCAAATAGAAACGAATCCTGTAATAAAACATTTAGTCAAAAAAGTGAATTCCAGTATGAGTTCTGATGTCTGTACTAAAAGTAAAAATCATAAAATCCGTTTAAGAAATTATGTGTAAAAGGAATAAACGGTGGTTATCCGACATGTCCTATCTGCTACAGCACAGAATAAGAAAAACCTATCATTGAATCAGAAAATGAACGATTGAAGAAAAAATGATAACAGTTTGCTCAATATGCTACGTTAATCCGACTGTTAGAAGGATTGAAATGAAAATATTGTTCGATTTAATAAAAGTGGTTGGCAAGCATTATGGATATCGAAAAAATATAGGGGAAGTACATTAGAAAATAGCAGATGGGGAATTCGGTATAGAAATCGATGTACTTGAAAAAATAGAAGTGCATTTAGTAAGACAGCCAACAGGTTAAAAGATTGGACTTTCTGATAAATGATTGTTATATACCTTTAACAAACTACATTTAAGCATTGCTCGCCATAACAACTTAGCTTTTTCAGTAGCTTAGATATTAGAACGTAATTTCGAGGTTGTAATAAGAAAGGGTGACGATTACGCGTGTAACGGAACAGGGGTAACTCAAAACGGTATTGGAGTGGATAGTAGGTATCCATTGGGATCATGTGCTTGCGAAGCAGGTGGTCGCCAGTCCCATAGAAGACGAGTACATGAAGAAATCGCTGCATTAACCATGGGGCAGGCAGATAAGAAGAAAATTATATCTCGTTCAATGGGGTTAGGGACATGAAACAACTAACACTGAAAGGTAATTAAACAAAAGCTTTATTTGAATTAGTTTTATTAATAAAAAAGAGCCGTATTATGGATCTTCTTAAAAAATTTATTAATCATTTGTTTTCTAACTAAAACAAAAACCCCAATTATATACTTTTCAGGAAAGTTAACGGAAGGTGACATTAATTGAATTAAAATTTGTATTTATCATTTGAATTAACCTTTACTGTTTCTATAAGTTCATGTTGTATACTGAAATTCGGTAGTAACAATAGAAATAGGAAATCAGACAAAAACAGTAATCTATGTAGAACCAGAGGTTACTTATGAATTTTTTACTATTCTTAAATATGAGAAGTTTATTATAGGTAATGTAGATTAATTAGTGGAATAGGTATTGGTAACGATAGGATAAAAAAGTCAAAATAAATAATTTTCGTTATAATTTTACCGCTTAACCGGAAAAAATGTAGCGAAAATACTATTTTGTGTTTGTTATAATTTAATTGAGTTTTTTATGAACTGTATTGTATTTATTCAAGTTCAGTATCTTATTCACTGTGTTTTAAAAAGCATTCACTTGTAATAAAAGTGAATGCTTTTTAATTTGTAGTTCTATTAAAGAGAACTTAATTAGCATGAAACGATTTAAAACCCTATAAAATCGTTTCATGCATATTTAAAGGAGGAAAATCATGATAAACAAAGCAATTGCTGAATGTATTGGTACATTTGTATTGGTACTATTTGGAACTGGAACAGCTGTAATAGGTGAAGGAGTGGAAGGAATCGGTATTTTAGGAATTGCGATGGCCTTTGGATTATCAATTGTTGCTATGGCATATAGCATTGGAACAATTTCTGGTTGCCATGTTAATCCTGCGGTATCTATTGCCATGTTTATAAATAAACGGATGACGGCTAAGGAGCTTGCGTATTATATAGTAGCACAAATCTTAGGTGCTTTATTAGGAACTGTAACCTTAGTAACCATTTTAAAATCATCGGGAATGACATTAAGTAACTTAGGTCAGAATAGTTTTGGAAATTTAGGGGCATCGGGTTCATTCATAGTTGAATTCGTGTTAACATTTGTCTTTATTTTAGTTATTATCGCTGTAACTGGTAACAAGGGGATTACTAATTTAGCTGGAATTGTAATTGGTCTTACTTTAGTGTTAGTGCACTTATTAGGTATCTCATTAACAGGAACTTCTGTTAATCCTGCACGTAGTTTTGCACCAGCATTATTTGCTGGTGGAGAAGCTATTTCTCAATTATGGGTATTCATTATTGCTCCAACCTTAGGTGGAATCGCTGCTGCTATGGTGGGGAAATCTTTATTGAATACTGAGAAATAACATTATCTATTTTTAATAAACACGTTGTCTTATAATGTGATAAAGATAGCTTGATGTGATAATTAATAGTATCCACTTCAAGTAGTAAGAGAAAACGTTATATTTTGCCATGATTTGAAAATGCCTCCAATTGGAATTGGAGGCATTTTCATTTAATATAAGAAAATATGTAGAGTCAATAAAATTCATTAATTTAGTGAGTCTTCTATATAAATACAAAAATAGCCGGTACTCGAATTGAGTATCGGTTATTTTTCCGTGTCATAATATCTATTATTGCTTTCCCATCTTTGCAATTATATTATAACTTAATGGGATTTGTTAAACGTTTTCATTTTTTCCTCTAATAAGGAAATTTAAGAAAACTTATTGAAAAGGATCTGTGTAATAATAATAACTGACAACTAAATAGGTTGTCTCCTTAAAAATTGCAAGAGCAAGATCCCTTATTGTAAACCTCTTCTGCATTCCTAGCCAGAAGAGGTTTCTTCCAATATAAATAGAGAATCTATCTTGCTTCCTCCTTTACTTTTGCTAATATGAAAAACTCAGATATTCGAAATTGATTATTATTAGAATCAATGATGTACCTTTGTGTATTATTAAAAAATGATTTAAAAAATAAGAATAATGTGATGCGAAATTTCCGTATCAAGAGAAAAATCATTAATTTTTTTGAAGAATTACTTTGATAGAATAAATATAAGAAGTTTTTCTTTGGTATTCGTCTCATGTGCCTAAAGAATTTGTATACAAAAAAACAAACATATCCAATGTATGTTTGTTTTTTTTGTAGCTAATTAAGAAATATTTTTGACTAGATTAATAATAGGTATTTAAAATAGGTTCAATACAATTAATGAGAATAGTAATGCTTGAAATATAAACATGCATTTTAACACATAAGGATAAATTTTAGGAAACCTATTTTTGCTTGTAACAGGAAATTTTATATTATTTTTAAAGTTTTTTTCATGAAATAATAGATTTAATCCTTAAGTATCTCCATGTTTTCATAGGAGATGTATACTTTCTGATTATAAGTGTTAGTTTATGAACTGTTTACTAAGAAAACTCCTCAATACTATTGAGGGGTTTTCTATTTAAAAAGCGGGATGTAAACTACTCGCCACTTAGCAAAACTTAAAGTGGGAGCTTCTCAAGTTCCGAGACGAAAGTAACCTTTCGTCTCCCTGAGCGTTACTTCGGGGTGTTCCAACCCTAGATGTTCAACGCATAGGCGCTCTTTTGGTACGGTTGATATTTTACGGAGGAACCGAATGCCTTGGTTTTCGCACTCTATTTTCTTCCTGCAACCTTCTATATCAAGTTATCAAAGAACTTCATATAGCTAATTTATCAAAAGTTTTTGGCTATGCCAAACCGAAACAATTATCCCACCTATCGTTGGGCTACGCCCTTCACATGCTTGAGGAAGGAGAATTCTTTCGGGGAATACGTTAAAAATTAAAGTCTCTATATTCA
Source organism: Bacillus sp. K2I17 (assembly GCF_002209985.1). Classification (NCBI taxonomy): domain Bacteria; kingdom Bacillati; phylum Bacillota; class Bacilli; order Caryophanales; family Bacillaceae; genus Bacillus; species Bacillus sp. K2I17. The sequence goes on along the minus strand of NZ_NJGF01000006.1, from coordinate 97,455 downwards.
CCATTTTTAATTTGAGAATTAGAACAGATTATACGGTTCTATTGAAATCTAAACGATAATAATTCATTTTAATATCATCGGCAATTCAACTATGTATATAGAAATACAAATGCAATGACTAAAATTATATGTTTTGTTACGCTATAACTAGCTTGATTTGTTTTCAGCTTAAACATAATAAAGCTTATTTGAATATTTTTAGGAGGTTTTTTTGAATGAAGTTATGTAAGGTGAAAACCTGGTTACCACTATCTGCAGCAATGATTACAATAATATCAAATCCAGTAGGGGCTGCAGCTTCAACAGTCTATACGGTTCAAAAGAATGATACTATGGAAGCGATAAGTAAACAATATGGAGTATCCGTACAATTACTTAAACAAGCTAATAGCAAAGCAAATGATCAAATTAATATTGGAGAACGTTTAACAATACCAAGATCGTCAACTGCAAACGAGTATGTTCAAAAGAATACTTCAACAGCTTCAACTAATACATATCAAGCAATTTACCAGGTGAAAAGCGGAGATACATTAAGTTCTATATCACAACAATATAAGGTTTCAATAGAGTCTATAAAACAAAACAATAAAATAGACGGAAATCATATTTTTGTCGGTCAGCACTTAAAGATCAATACTGGTATTTCATTACAAGAAGTGGACTTAATGGCTCGATTAGTAAATGCAGAAGCAGGAGGGGAACCTTATGCAGGGAAGGTTGCGGTTGCAAAGGTAGTGTTAAATCGGGTTAACACTAATGGCTTTCCAAATACAATTAAAGACGTAATTTATGAACCCATTAAAAACGGTTATGCATTTACTCCTGTTACAGACGGTAGGATTAATCAGCCTGCTACTCAGGAAGCAAGAATGGCAGTAGAAGAGGCTCTCACTTCCAAAGAAACAAATTCGGATTGGCTCTATTTCTATAATCCTCAAACATCCACTGACAAATGGATTACAACACGTCAAACTGTGGCACAAATTGGAAATCATCTGTTTGCTAAATAATAAATAATAATTGAAGTTTATTAAACTGTGACTATCTTTCATTTATATGCGTTTGCGTGTTAAAATTCATTTCATTATGTCAAGAATAAACCGACTCACTTTGTTTTTTTGCGTGAGTCGGTTTATTTGGAAGAAAATCAGGGTTTGCTACCCCATGTTGTTATGGCATGAACTTTTAATCAAATAGTAAATCATTAATATCTTGGATATCTTTTTTAGTAATAAATTGATGAATGAAATAAACCGGTGAATCATTAGGGTAAGAAGTTGTTCTATCATTGGTAATTATAAGATCGTATTTTGTTGAATTGTCTAGGTTTAAATGAATATTTATAGACTCTTCAAAGTGTGCCTTTAAAGTCATATTGGCAAGTTTTGCATACGCTGGATTTCCTGAAAAAGAAAATAATACATTCTTTCTGGAATAGGTGGAGTAAAGAATATGAATTGTGTGTTGTGCTAGGTGACTAATGTCATTTTCATTAAATTTATTCTCGTTGATGGTAGTATTCCACTTAGAAATAATAAGATGATTTGTATCATACATTTCTTTTAAGCTGGGAACTAGGTAATCTGGCTGTGTATAAAAGCAGTCCATTGAGAATTTATACTGTTTAGCAACATAAAGTTTATAAAAATAGATACATAATTCCGATTTTAAATAGTCACTTTTGATAGTATGTCTTTTATTATTAGAAATAATCATATCCACAAGCTTTAAAAAATCTTGATAATAGTTTTCGTTTTTTTTCTCAAGATATTTAAGAGTTTTGACTTTTTGTTGCGTAATACTAGTTGAACAAAGAAAGAAAGCAAGATTTAATGTGTCTATTTCGTCCTGAGGTAGGTTCACCATACAGTAATCCTCAATGATCGAAATTATTTCATTGAAACAAAGTGATTGTTCGAATGTAAAAATAACAGGGAACTTAATTTTAGTATCTGCGAAATGCTTGCCAATAATTCTCTGAATAGAGACATAAATAATTACTTTTAATAAATTAGAATCTATTTTTACATTATGCGAATTAAGAGTGTTGTTAATATTTTCCGTTAAATCGTTTGGTAGTGAAATTACATTTGTATACTGTTCTATACTAAAGAAAAAAGCTTTATAAAGAAATCTTATATTGATTTCTTCTCCGTTAATTTTAATCAAGCCTAGTTTAAATTCTAAATTATTGGGAGTTAATATAGATTTTTCAAAATCCTTTAAATTACTCCGTAATGTGGATTTATTTATATATAAAATTTGTGACCACTTTTCTAAAGAATAATACTTATTTATGAATATTTCTGTAAGGATTTTGAAAACCATATTGTCTTTTATGGATGACATAATAATTGGAGAAAGACTGTCAGTTGTTGGTTTTTGTAACATGTAGCCCCTAGATTTTTCTCCGATTATATCCCAAGTTTCAGGAAGCGAAATATTAAGTTCACTAATTTCACTTGTAATAGTCCGATTTGAACAGTTAATTTGTTTTGCCAATTCAATGGAGGATATGGATTTTTGTTCTCCACTTAGTATTTCAAGGATTTGAATTTTTCTTTTTGCAGATTTGTTATAAATTAAGCTTGATACAAGTATATTCATAGATTGTCTCTCCTAAAGCTATTCCTAAAAATTTACATAGCTTTACAAAATACCCTGAATTTATTTTACAAACATAAGATTGTAATGGCTAGTAAAAAATCTTCAATTTATTTATGTTGTAATTTTCGTTTTTTTTATAAATTGTCATATTTTTTATAGTGGAAATTTACAGTTAATTATACTTTTGAAATCTACAAAACTGTAATTACTTTCTTTTATGGGGAAGTGATGTGACTTTATAGAAAGAGTCGCTGAGATTGTGATTCAGAACTGTTTATCTTTTGTGTTGTGTATGTCCTATCATTAAACTGTTTGAAATACCTGATTAGGGGATACGTGAAAAAGAAAGATTTAGAAGAGAAAGGTAATATTAAGTTGCTGTAATGCTTTAGAAAACAATTGTAATTCATCAGAAATCGATAAACTCATACAAAAAACGCGACTCTTTCTGTATATTTCTACAAAAAGAATCGCGTTTTTGTGTTTTATGGATACAATTTTTTAGCTTGATGGAGATGTGGTGGTACCCCATTTATGGAATGAATATGTTTGGTTATCCGGTAATATCGCTGTAAAATATGTGTTAATAATATATTATGTCTAGAAAAGGAGATTGTTTTTTGAAATATATATTAAGAAAAAAAGTTAAGGGTATTTTTATAGGGTTATTAGTATTGGTGATAATTGCTTCCATTTTTGTTTATTATAAATTTTTAACGCCTTCAGCAGATATTAAGCAATACAAGGAATATTATGCTCCAAAGACAATACAAAAAGTATTGAATCAAGGAGAGGTAAAGGTCACATTTTTAGGAACATCATCATTATTATTTGATGATGGTAATACACAATTAATGATTGATGGTTTTATTTCTAGGCCATCTTTACCAAGGATAGTGTTTAGCAGTTTAAAAACAGATGAAGATACTGTAGATAGAGTTTTTAATAGAATAGGGGTTGATAATAATAAACTTAAGGGATTGTTTATCGCACATACACATTATGATCATGCATTTGATTTAGCTTATATTGCTAAACGAACTAGAACATATGTATATGGTTCAGAATCAACAATCAATGTAGGTCTTGGTGGTGGTATAAATAAGAAACAGATGTCTGTATACGAGATAAATAAGGCTATAGAGTTTGGTGACTTTACTATCACTGTCCTTCCGTCAAAACATTCACCAACCTTTGACGAAGGGGAAAAAATAACGAAGCCATTAAAACAACCAGCTAAAGCTTTAGATTATCATGAGGACTCTTCATATGATTTCTTAATTACACATAATAATAAAGCTTTCCTTGTTAAACCAAGTGCTAACTATATAGAAGGGGGATTAGATAATATTCAAGCTGATGTTTTATTTTTAGGAGTAGGGGGATTAGGAAAGCAGGAAAGTACGTTTCTAAATAGGTATTACGAACAAACGGTAGGAAAGGTGCAACCGAAACTTGTTATTCCAATACATTGGGATGATTTCACTAAACCATTGGCAGATACTCTGGAAGTAATGCCTAAATATGCAGATAATGTTAATAATGTATTGGATTTTATAATTCAAAGGACAAAAGCAGATAAAATTGATTTTCAAATACTTCAAGGTTTTCAAAGTATGTATTTCTAAAAGGAGGAGCGTCCATTAATAAAGAAAAAATGTTTTTAAATTTACCTTTAAAGTTTGTTAAAATAGAATTGCTTTTCAATGATGGGTAATTTGCGATATGTTACTTATTTCTTTATGTAGGGAATAACACCACTATCCTATGTGCATAGTGGTTTTGTTTAGTGAGCTATCAAAATTAAAAAAGAATGATAAAATTTATCTATATGACAACGGTACAGAATAATAACATATCGTGACGAGAATATTAAAAGTTACACCTGAACAGTGAAAAGTGATAGAAGATCATGGTAAGACAGAAGTAACTCTTGTGACATGTATATCTGTTTTAGATAATTCGAAGAGTATTATCATAACGGATGAATTGGTACAAGTAAAAAATATAAATTAGTGTAAAGGAAAGGGAAAAACCTTTCCTTTTTATTTTGAGTTTTCTCTAGATATACAGTGATCGCTTGTATGTAAAATACAAATTTTGCACAATTAATGTAAAAAAACATGTAATCAATTGAATAAATTAAAATTCTAATAATAAATTCTATTTTTGCGTATATTAACGAAAAAATAGATAAAAACTCACAGTGTGATTATGCGATAATCGATATATTAAGTTCATTTGAGTCTACAACAAGATGAAAAACATGTGAGATGTCGGCATATTCTTCTGTACGTTGAAAGGTGTTTAAATACCCTACCCTAGTGTATTTATTATACATAGCACTACTTTTGATGAAAAGCTCTGTTTATCCAAGGCAGGGCTATTTATCATTTAAGTCGATTAACTGAGTGCTTTCGTTCTATTTATACTCTTTATAAAATTTGCAATGGATCCTTATGATGGTTATTTTGTTGGAATGAAAGTGTAGAAAAAGTAAGCAACAGAAGAAACTCATTAAACATGTAAGAAATAATAGCTTTTATGATAGTCTAATGTGAGGGTCAAGGGGAAATGAATTTTAGAAACTAATGAAAAAATATGAAGTAGAATTGGATTTGTCAATGATGAGGCTTATATGCACTCAATAGGTATAGGGAAGTTAGAATAACACCAAACTACTATAAAGATTATCCTAGATGAAAGGATAGAGGAATTTTACGGTGTGATTCACCTATTAACGTATTTATCATAAAAAGTACGAGGAGAGATATTATGGAGAAAGTATTAGATACCTTTAAAAATCGTTTAGGAAAATCAGTAGGTTCATTAATTGTAATCATTATAGGTATTGTGGCGATTTTTGGATTTCAAGAAATAAGAATAGAAACAGTAAAAGGCTTTTATAGCAGTATATTTAATGGCCGGGGAAGTTTAGACATGATGTGGACATTGGCTATAAATCTTTTAAGTTTAGTTTTTAATATTGTAATGATATGGCTATGGTTAAAAGATATATTGAAAGATAACTATGAGGATATGGATCCTACAACTGTAAGAGTTGTATCAATAATTGTAGCAATGATTCATGTTATATTTTCACTTATGTTCATTACCTATGTTTTTTCTAACTTATTGGGAATTGTGGTAGGTATTTTGATCTTCGCTGTAATTATTTGGGTACTTTATTTAGGAGTTAAAAGAAGAAGAAATAAGGACCGAAAATAATGAGGATAATTTCATTATAAGCAGTATACCAAAGAGAACCTAACCGAAACGGAAGGGTTCTTTTTGGTATCCAAAAGTAGATACCTCTATTAGGATGAATCACTTTGAATGGCCATGAGTTTGGTGAATAGATAAAGTTTATTTCATGTTTATAATCGCTATGAAATCGGTATATTAAATAAATAGAATAGCATCTAGGGCAACGGCAGGTAATGGATTTGTGATTGCTCATGGGAATAGTGCAGACGGTATTGCAAAGTTTCAGTCTGGGGATATATAATTTTAAATTTATATAAAAATGAAGAGACACATGAACTGGTTGCTTATGCAGCTGTAATTGATGGTCAGTACTTAGATGGATATGTGAAAATTAAAAAGTCTAGTAACATTTTGATATGAGAGTTAAAAAGAGCAATAGCTATACATTGCTCTTTTTTTTCTATGTATCTCTAACATATGGTGACATGAAGCGAGAGGGAGGATGATTTAGATATACGTTTTGATTAAAAACGGTATTTAGACGAATGCCTTCTTACTAATGTGCATATTTCAGAAGTATTATGTTGCTATCGAGTTAAGAGTGAGTAAGGATGTTTTAGAGTAACTATTTTATACCTCCGCATTTTCAAGAGAGAGATCTTCTGTCGGAAAATGAGAAGGTATAAAATTAGAACTTTAGGTAAGGGATAACTGCCTTATAATCGTAAGTCCTAAGTCTAAGTTTTATAGTATACTGTATGTATCCTATATAATATGAGTACATATATATGGTAAAGGCGGTGAATATAGTATGTATAAAGTTGGATTAATCGGTTTAAAAACTTCTATAGATCAGATTCTAGGCATGGTAGAAGAATACAAACATGAGTTGGAATTTACCTCTTATTCCTATGAACAAATAGAGGAAATAGAGAGAATTGTAAATGAATATACTCCTCATGTCCATGCGTGGCTTTTTTCTGGCCCGCTTCCCTATGAAATTGCAAAAAAATATATAGGCACCGATAAAATAATGGTTTATGTTCCTGCTACAGAATCAGGCTTATATAAATCTCTTTTAGAGATGATTTATGAACAGGGGAGAATTATTGAGAAACTAAGTATCGATACAATGTCTTTAAATAATATTAGTGAAGAAGCTTTATCACAGTTACATATAAAGAAGCCACAGATTTATACGAAAGTATTTGATTTGGATATTGATATGGAGGAATTATTAAATTTTCACATGGATTTATGGGAAAAAGGAAAAATATCAGGAGTCTTAACTTGTTTCCCGTCAGTATGTGATTCCCTAAGAGAGCGTGGAATTCCATCTTATAGAATGTCGATGAGTAAGATGGAAATTCGCCAGACACTCAGAATACTTTCTGAGAAAGTAAAAGCCGCCTATTTTAAAGATGCACAAATTGGTGTCGAAATCATTGAAGTTGAGTATTTTAATAAAGTTGCGGAGGAAATGAAGACTCCATATCATTTGCAATACTTGGAGATTAGATTGAAAGAAATAATGATTCAGCTTGGTGAAACAATTAACGGGTCTGTTTCAGATAAGGGCAACGGTAGATATATGATTTTTAGCTCTCGTGGTGCAATTGAAAGAGAAATACAGATGCTGCAAGATGCTATTCAGAGATTAGCGTTTGAAGCAGATACAACTGTTGCCGTTGGAATTGGTTTTGGTGAGACTGCATATTCGGCAGAAATTAATGCTTTTCGTGCAATTCAGCATTCTAAGGGAATGAAAAAGCGTGGGATTGTAATTGTTCAAGATGATGGTACAATTGTTGAATCGCCGGGTGATAAAAAAGAATTAAGTTTTACAATTCGTACCCAAAGTGAATTCCTTTTAGAGAAATTAAAAAAAGGAAATATAAGTGTGAAAACGTATAAAAAAATATCGGCTCTTATAGATAAAATGAAATGGAATTGCTTCACAACAAAGGAATTAGCGACACATCTTGAGATGACAGAACGGAATGTGAGACGTATTGTTACGGATATGTGCGAGGTTGAATTGGCACAATGTATCGGGCAAGAGACCTATGCAACACGTGGGAGACCAAGTAAAATTTATCGATTGTTATAAGCATCCATTAGGGGTGCTTATTTGTTTTGTAATTCATACAAGATTTTATTTATCTGAAAATATTGAAATTTCTTTTAATAACTAATATACTTCATTTAAGGAATTTTTTCCTTAAATACACCTAAAATAGAATTTCTAATGAAGTTTAAATTGAAAAGGAGTTGAAATACATGTCTCAAATAGAAAGAGTTCATAATTTAATTGAAAATATTCAAGGTGAAGTTGTTAGTTGGAGGAGGCATTTGCACAAATATCCGGAACTATCATTTCAAGAAGAAAATACTGCACAATTTGTTTTTGAAAAGCTACAAAGCTTTGGTAATCTAGAAATTTCACGTCCGACAAACACAAGTGTTATGGCTCGTTTAATTGGTAAGCAGCCAGGAAAGGTAATTGCATTACGGGCAGATATGGATGCGCTTCCAATTGTGGAGGAGAATGATTTTGACTTTGTGTCACAGAAGAAAGGCGTAATGCATGCTTGTGGACATGATGGACATACGGCAATGTTACTGGGTACGGCATGGGTTCTTGCACAATTAAAAAATCAAATTAAAGGGGAGATTCGTTTTATATTTCAACACGCTGAAGAACTTCCACCTGGTGGTGCTCAAGAGTTAGTACAAGCTGGTGTACTAAATGGAGTAGATATGATTGTTGGAAGTCATCTGTCGTCGGCGCTTCCTGTGGGTAAGATCGGCTTAAGTTACGGTCCAATGATGGCTGGAGCAGATACTTTTAATATTACGGTGTTAGGTGAAGGAGGACACGCATCGCAACCTGAATTAACGATTGACCCCATTGTAATTGGAACTCAAATTGTTACTAATCTCCAACATATTGTTTCGAGATATCGAGACGCTCAGGAAACACTTGTAATTTCAGTGACTCAGTTTAATGCAGGAGGTGCAATTAATGTTATTCCAGATAAGATAAGCATAGGGGGATCTGTTAGAAGTTTTAATCCAGAATTAAGAGAAAAAGTTCCAACTTTTATCGAACGAATAGTAAAGGGAATTACAGAAGCACATGGAGCTACATATGAATTCAATTATCAGTTTGGCTATGCTCCGACTATAAACGATGAAGAAGTAACAAGATTGATGGATGAGACAGTATGTGAAGTATTTAGTGAAGACAATCGAGAGATTTTAAAACCAATTATGGGGAGTGAAGATTTCTCTGCCTACCAATATATGACTCCATCATCTTATATTTTTATAGGGGCTCGTAATGAAGAAAAAGGAATTATCTATCCTCACCATCATCCCAGATTTACTATTGATGAACAAGCTTTACGATATGGAGTACAGTTATTAGTTCACGGTACTTATAAGATGTTAAACCTAGCGTATTAGGGGGATAAAAGTATGAAAATCATACATTGGCTTAGCTTTATTCCATTCTTAGGGTTTATTGTAGGGGCTTTATTTACAAATAAGGTAAATCCTTATGTTTTTGGAATGCCATTCTTCCACTTTTGGATTGTACTTTGGTCACTTATAACTACAGTTATCTTATCGATTATTTATAAAATAGATCCCACTAACCGGAAAGGGGATTCAAGATGAATATTTCAGTGTTATTCATTTTATGTTTTTTCGTCATCCCTATTTTGATTAGTATTCGTGCTAAAAAGGGGCAAGAAATGGATTTAGAGCAATGGTCGGTTGGAGGTCGTGGAATGGGAGCCCTGTTGATTTTCCTTCTGTCTGCAGGCGAAATGTATACGACCTTTACCTTTTTAGGGGCAAGTGGTTCAGCTTATGGAGAGGGGGGATCTATTTTTAGTATCATAACATATGGTTGTTTAGCAACGGTAATCTCCTACTGGACCTTTCCTGTTATTTGGAGGTATGCAAAGAAACATAAGTTAGTTTCACAGTCGGACTTTTTTGTGAAAAAATATCAAAGTCCTTATCTTGGGGTACTTGTTGCAGTTATTGGTGTAATAGCCTGTACATGCTATTTAGTACTGCAATTGAAGGGACTAGGATATATCGTTTCTGCAACATCTTACGGTGCTATATCTTCTACAACAGCTATTTGGTTTGGAGCGATAGGGGTAACTGTTTTTGTGATGGTTTCTGGTATTCATGGCTCTGCGCAAACATCGATTTTAAAGGATATTTTAATTCTTGGGATTGTCGTATTTTTAGGACTTTATTTTCCTATTCATTATTATGGTGGGATTCAACCTATGTATGAGGCAATTGAAAAAGTAAAACCGAACTTTACCATACTGCCTGAACAGGGGATGAGTATATCATGGTATATATCAACAGTAATATTAAGCTCTATTGGATTTTATATGTGGCCACATGGTTTTTCACCCATTTTTGCTGCATCAAGTGAAAAAGCATTACGAAAAAATGCAATTTTAATGCCAATGTATCAATTAATTTTACTATTTGCCTTTTTCGTTGGATTTGCTGCAATCTTGCGGATGCCAGGATTAAATGGTAGTGATATTGATACTATCTTGCTGCAACTGTCTAAACAAGCTTTTGACCCATGGTTTGTTGGTGTAATTGGCGGAGCGGGAGTGTTAGCGGCACTAGTACCAAGTTCATTATTATTAATGGCAATATCAACATTGCTTGCCAAAAATATATATCAAGTATTTAATCCATCTGTAACGGAAATGCAGCTTGGCAAATTGGTAAAATACTTAGTCCCATTTATTTCTCTTGTAGGAATTTATTTGACCTTTAAAGGAGGGAATACCCTGTTTAGTCTAGCTCTAATTGCTTATAATTTCATTACACAACTCGCTCCTGCATTTTTTGCGAGTTTGATGAGAAAGAACTTTGTGACTAAACAAGGGGCATTTGCTGGGATTATTACAGGAGGGTTGTTAGTCTCAATTATGGACTTAGGAAATATTAGTATTGGTAAACTATTCCCTGGTTTTCCTCAGGTTATTAAAGATTTGAATGAAGGGATTATCGCTTTATTTGTGAATATTGTAGTTTTAGTAATAGTCAGTTTGATGACCAAAAATATTTCAAATGTTCATCGGGACAAGACAATTGTAATTGAGAGTAAGACCTAATTTGATTCTAAAGGGAATTACTGTAAAAATATAAGAAATTGACGAAAGTACAACTGATGCATGGTTACTCTTTTGTAATATTCATTTTCTGCTTAAAAGGAAAAAATATAAATATTTAAGTGGTGAAATTATGTAAAAATAAATAAGTGGGCTCATTCCACTTTTTAATAGTAACTTCATATACGGGGAAGGGTTTTCCTTTCCTTTGAGCGTACAGCAAATGAAAGGCAGTCGGGTAATATTATATTCTTCTGCTGTACGTTGAAAGGTGCGGAAACACCAGAATAAAGATTATTTATGATTTTTATAATTCCTATTTTTTAAAATCCTGTATATTCCTATATCTTAGGATGCCAGTTTTTTTGTCATTTAAGAGTAACTAATGGGTTGCTCTTTTTTGTCATAAAAGTAACTTTTAATTATATTATAGATATATAATGTAAGCTTAATGAAGCCATAAAGAGGAGATGATAAAGTTAAATAATAAAAATCAAGATATTTCTTTGGTAGCATCGAGTGCTCTTCAAGAAGTTTTAAAAGCTATTGCCGAAAGTGAAGATAACAAACTTTATTTTTAAGTGAAGACTTCGAAAATATTAAACTAGTTACAGTAATATTTGAGTAAATTTAAAAGCATCCATTCGGGTACTTTTTATTTTGGAGGAGGATGAATGATGAGTGAACAGAAGAGTGCATTATCAGTAAGGGGGGCGTGGATACGAAATAAGCGAATGAAAGCATGTAAAGAATTTACTACTTTGGTTAATGAATGTGTGGAAGCATTTGAAAAGTTGTTTTTTTTATATTAGAATTTCTTTATCGTTGTAAATCCGCATTTTCCTGTCGGAACTCTTGATCAAGTCTTTTAATTTTAATGTTTTAATGAAAAAAGCTATACTGTAAGTAAAATTAAAAATTGGAAAGGAAATACTAGAACATGGAAAATTATCTATTATTTATTCTTACAGCAATGCTAATCATAATAATGCCTGGTCCTGGTTTTGCACTAGTTACAAAAAACACTATCTCGCATGGTAAAAATGGTGGGATAAAGACTGTTTTAGGAACGATATCTGGAATGATGATTCATACAATAATGGCTACGCTAGGACTCTCTGCCATCCTAATGAAATTTGCTATGTTATTTACATTTATAAAATATGCTGGGGCTTTTTATTTAATTTACTTAGCTGTAAAGTCAATTAAAAGTGCCTTACATAAAAAAGAAGATATGTCAGGTTCAGTAGAAATGTACTCTAAGGATATTGGGGCAATTAAAAGCTTTAGACAAGGATTTACTACGGCAATTTTAAACCCAAAAACCGCTGTGTTTTTCCTTAGTTTTTTACCCCAATTTATTGTAAGTAATCAAAATCATTTCCTACAATTTCTATTATTAGGAGTCACATTTACGACTTTGACAGCAATATGGTATTTACTTTATATCTCACTCATACGTCAATTAAGAACTTTTTTAAGAAAAGAAAGAGTGAACCGTACAATAGAGGGTATTACAGGCGCGGTATTATTAGTATTTGGAGTTAGATTGTTTTTCCAAAAATAAATATGTAAATGAAAAGAGAAATAAATAATGGTGGTTATTTATTTCTCTTTTCATTTATTCTAAAGCTACTATTTTATAATTGATTTCACACCTTCATACTAATTTTATATACATATCTAACTTGAGCCTCAAAAATGAGTTCCTTAATCACTTGATATAGTTTGCTGTATAAGAAAAAATCAAGGTAGTTTAGATACTTTAAGCAAAATTGATACTTCATCTTTTCTCTTAACTAAGCAATTTAATTTTTATGTATTATAACTTAAGGGCTGAGGAACAAATTTTTCTTCAACTACTAACTCGCTAATAAAATTCTGGATATTTTCCAAAAATGTTTACTGTAATGGGATATAAGGAGAACATATATTAGTCATGGTATTTCCTTTTTTAGTTTAATTGTGATGCAGTGGGCCCCCCTATATAAAAGAAACCGCAGTTTACATCCAAACTGCGGTATTTCGACGTACAAGGAATTTCATAAATCATTAGTCACTGTCTAAATTGTACTCCTCATTTATCAATATCTGTTTCTATTTTTTTACTTTGCAAAAGAACTAAGTCTAATTTCTTATAGAATGAAACCAAGGCAATTGTTTAATATATGTATCGCTATTACATATGCAATGGATCTTTTAGAAATAAGATAAGCCACAGTAAGTATCACCGAGCCAGGTAAATAAATAGCAATATCCGAAAGCTGGTTTGTATGAAGAAGTGTAAAAATAATGATCGAAATGATAGATGCAATAGCAGTACCAATATGATAAGAAAAACGATTTATTAATATGTGACGAAACACAATTTCTTCAAGTATTGGTCCCAGAATACCAAATATAAGCAATGTAAATATAATAGGTACCTCTGCACCCGTTTCAAGAAGCTGTTCTTGGTTCTCTGGCTGACCAGTTGCTAGAAAACGCATAATAGACTGTTCCACAATTACCGTAAATAAAACCACCATAGGAATACTTACTATTTTCAAAATTGTCTTCTCTTTAAAATAAGTAAAACTTTGAATGATTTCTTTCCTAAAGAAAATTATTCCTATAATAGCAGGTACAGTAAAACCGATGGCACTAAGAACAAATTCTGATTCAACTAAATTGACATTAGCTAAAAGTGATATGCCAAATAATATGTACAAGCCAATTTGAAATGGTACAAACAGTGTAAAGATTATTAGCATAGTAAGTTCTTTTTTATTCATTTTTATAAAGTTCATTTTATTATCCTCCTAATTAAATTACCTACAATCTTTGAATTTTCTTTCTGCATTAAGTTCTCCTTCTAAATATATTTATATAAGATTCCAAACCGGACGGTTCGGTCCGAAAACTAATGATACTATAAGTTTCTAGTTTTGTTAATCCTTTTTACAAAGTATTAACAAAATCAAAATGACAAAAATACAAAATACTTATATGTGAGTTTCTTATTTACAATTAAATTTCAGTACTCATTAATTATTAACGATTTCCTTTTTAAAGAATGAAGTGATAAGGCTTTTAACCGCAAGGAATGCGGTAGATATCCTAATATATGAAGTGAAAGTGGGGGTAGTTCAAACACTTTAGCTAAACATATTAATAGAGATTATATATAATAATCATATGTCTATACACTAAAATATATATTTTTACATCTTCTACGATTTTAGGTAAAATTAGTTGAATAAAATGACTGAATTAAACAATTGGTCATGTTGTTTTTGGCAGAAAATTCACTCTGATTATACGGATAATACAATTTGATTAACCTCTTTTCAAACTGTATTGTTTGAGGTTTCCATAAGATATTTCTGTTCCAAATTTATTTATACTTACAAAAAAATTAAGAAAATAGAGGTAAACATTACCTGGAATATTAAGATCGTTTTTATTAGGAGGATTACAAAGCATGACTAAAGTTGATAAGGTAAAAGAAAAAATTATTGAAACATCTTTATATTTATTTAATACAAATGGGATAACTCGCACATCCATCCAGGATATAATGACAGCTACTGAACTACCTAAAGGATCTATTTATCGTAGATTCAAAAATAAAGAAGAAATTGTCCTTGCTGCCTACGACAAAAGTGGTGAGATTATGTGGAGTCATTTTCATAAAGCAATGGAAAATAAAAAGACAGCAATCGATAAAATCCTTGCAATATTCCTTGTATATCAAGATGCAGCTAATAATCCTCCTATTGCTGGAGGTTGTCCATTACTTAATAGTGCAATTGAAAGTACTGGAGTATTTCCAGAATTACAAAAAGCAGCAGCAGAAGGTTATGACGATACAGTAATGTTAATGGCTTCTCTCATAAAAGAAGGAATAGAGAAACAAGAACTTAAAGAAGATATAGACATTATATCACTTGCTTCTTTTCTTACATCTTCAATGGAGGGAGCTATTATGGCAAGTCGAGTATCTAACGATAATATACACCATCATTATTTTATTGAACAAATAAAACATCATCTTGTCACTTATTCTAAATAAGTGAAAACTTGCATTGTTTTTATCCAATTTTTATAGACTTAAATTGAATAAATACCCCTCATAAACAGTATTTTCTGTTTATGAGGGGTATTTGAATAGTTATTAGTAAAGGTAACTTTTTAGACGATGTTTCATGTTTCTTATTGAAAGGCTTTGTTATCGTTACTACAGAAAAAGCAAAAAAGAATGAATTACATATAAATCGATTTATATGTTTCAAGTGTATCTATGCTGAGGTTGTAAATATATACAATAAAGTTTCATTTTAAATACGAAGTGTAGTAGAAGTTCAGTTAGATAAAATTCGGTAGTCGAAATTTCTTGCATAAAGCTGTATAATGCTTGTAACGAAAAGGAAATACAGGAAAGGATATGTAATGAGTTACTATGGATAAAGATAAACAACAATTAAGCGTTGAAGTTGCAAGATTATATTATCAGTCAGATTATAGTCAGCAGGAAATTGCTAATAAATTAAATATTTCAAGGCCGACTATCTCTAGATTATTAAAGTACGCGAAAGAAAAAGGATTTGTTCAAATTAGCATAGCCGATCCATTTGCTGATTTAGATAACGTTGGAAATTTACTGAAAGAAAAGTACAACTTGTTAGAGGCACATGTCGTATTTTCTCCAGTGCCAGAATATGCAACGATTACAGAGTATATTAGTAAATATGCAGCTGAGTATATGGAAAAGACGGTTAAAACTGGTGATATCGTTGGTGTAAGCTGGGGAATGACGATGTATGAAATCGCTAGAAAAATTGTACCACAACATGTAAAAGGTGTAGAAGTTGTTCAGTTAAAAGGTGGTATTAGTCATTCGAGTGTAAATACATATGCGAATGAAACGATTGCTTTATTTGCAGATGCTTTTCAAACGACACCAAGAAATCTACCCCTTCCAGTTATATTTGATAATGCAGTGACAAAACAATTAGTAGAGCAGGATCGACATATTCATCACATTATCGAAATGGGGAAACAAGCGAATGTTGCAATTTTCACTGTAGGAACAGTGAGAGACGAAGCACTATTATTCCGATTAGGTTATTTCGATAAGGATGAAACGAATTTGCTCAAAAAACAATCGGTCGGTGACATTTGTTCACGTTTCTTTGATGGAGACGGAAAGATTAGTAGCGAAGAGATTAATCAGCGTACAATTGGAATTGAGTTAGAAGAACTGAAATTAAAGAAACGTTCTATTTTAGTTGCTGGTGGTAATAGAAAAATAAAAGCAATTGATGGTGCGTTACGTGGCGGGTATGCAAATGTATTAATTATCGATCAGCATACAGCAAAAGAATTGTTACATTATCAAAAAGGTTAGAAATAAAAGGCTTTCTCAAGATGTTAATTTTGAGAAAGCCTTTTATTTTGTTATGTATGAATTATGGGAGTGTTTTTTGAATACAAATTGCCTTTTTAAAAATAATTATGGATATTGAGATACATACTACCATTGTTAATATAAAAGTTTTGATTTTAAATATGAATTGTTTCTTAGTTAGAATGCGCTTTATTTACTATTGAAAAATTCCTTTCTGAAAAGAATGAACAAAATTTCAAAAGTGTATTTACATTTGTTCAACTAAGAGTTAGAATGAAGTTGTTAAAAGATATGAGGAGTGAAGATAATGAATATTGCAAAGTTAATTGACCATACAATTTTAAAAGCTAATACTACTAAAGAAGATGTTATGAAAGTAATCGAAGAAGCAAAGGAATATAAATTCGCTTCTGTTTGTATTAATCCTACATGGGTGAAGCTAGCTGCTGAAGAGTTAGCTGGGCATGATGTAGATGTTTGTACTGTAATCGGTTTCCCATTAGGAGCAAGCACTACTGAAACAAAAGCTTTCGAAACAAAAGATGCTATCGCAAAAGGTGCAACTGAAGTTGACATGGTAATCAACGTAGGCGCTTTAAAAGATGGCGATAACGAGTTCGTTGAAAAAGATATTTATGAAGTAGTACAAGCAGCAAAAGGAAAAGCTCTTGTAAAAGTAATCATTGAAACTTGCCTATTAACAGATGAAGAGAAAGTACGCGCTTGTGAATTATCAGTAAAAGCTGGTGCTGACTTCGTAAAAACTTCAACTGGATTCTCAACTGGCGGAGCAACTGCTGAAGACATCGCATTAATGCGCAAAACAGTTGGACCAAACGTTGGTGTAAAAGCATCTGGTGGCGTTCGTACACGTGAAGATGCAGACAAAATGGTAGCTGCTGGAGCTTCTCGCGTTGGAGCAAGTGCTAGTGTTGCAATCGTATTAAATGATGCAAAAGGTGCTACAGATAACTACTAATCATTAATGAAGTTAAAAGCAATAGATACACAAAGTAAAGTGTATCTATTGCTTTAACAATTGAAAAAAATGTAAGCGGATACGAATGGGAGGAGACGGCTTATGAAATATTTAATCGGTATTTTTGGCCTCGTATTGATTTTAGGTATCGCTTGGCTTGCTAGTAATGATAGAAAGAAAGTCAAATATCGCCCAATCATAACGATGGTTATATTACAATTCATTTTGGGGTTTTTATTATTAAATACAAGTGTAGGGAATATATTAATTAGCGGAATAGCAGATGGTTTTGGAGAGCTATTAAAATATGCCGCTGACGGTGTGAATTTCGTATTTGGTGGATTAGTAAATCAAAAAGAGTTTTCGTTCTTTTTAAGTGTATTAATGCCAATCGTATTTATTTCAGCTTTAATAGGTATTTTGCAACACATTAAAGTATTACCTATTATTGTGAAATCTATTGGTCTAGCATTAAGTAAAGTAAATGGAATGGGGAAACTAGAATCATATAACGCTGTTGCTTCTGCGATTTTAGGACAATCTGAAGTGTTTATTTCAGTTAAGAAACAACTAGGATTATTGCCAGAGAAAAGAATGTATACATTATGTGCATCTGCAATGTCTACCGTTTCAATGTCTATCGTTGGATCATATATGGTGTTATTAAAACCACAATATGTTGTAACCGCTTTAGTGCTTAACTTATTCGGTGGTTTTATTATCGCTTCTATCATTAACCCTTATGAAGTTACTGAAGAAGAAGATATGTTAGAAGTACAAGAAGAAGAGAAAAAGACTTTCTTTGAAGTATTAGGGGAATACATTATAGATGGATTTAAAGTTGCAATTACAGTAGCAGCTATGTTAGTCGGTTTCGTTGCTTTAATCGCATTCATTAATGCAGTATTTAAAGGTGTAATCGGTATTTCATTCCAAGAAATTCTTGGTTATGTATTTGCACCATTTGCATTTATTATGGGTGTACCTTGGCATGAAGCAGTTAATGCCGGAAATATTATGGCAACAAAATTAGTATCAAATGAATTTGTCGCTATGACAGATTTAGCACAAGGAAACTTTAATTTCTCAGATAGAACGACAGCGATTATATCTGTATTCTTAGTTTCATTTGCAAACTTCTCTTCAATTGGAATTATTGCAGGGGCAGTTAAGAGCTTAAATGAAAAGCAAGGGAATGTAGTCGCAAGATTTGGTTTGAAATTACTTTTCGGTGCAACATTAGTAAGTTTCTTATCAGCAACAATCGTAGGCTTATTATTTTAACAGATTCATATCATATAAAAAGGAATGGTGATTGTAATGAGAATGGTAGATATTATTGCGAAAAAACGTGACGGCAAAGAATTAACGACTGAAGAAATCAAATTCTTTATTAATGGATATACAGACGGAAGTATTCCTGATTATCAAGTGAGTGCACTTGCAATGGCAATCTTCTTTAAAGATATGACAGATCGCGAACGTGCAGATTTAACGATGGCGATGGTTGAGTCTGGAGAAACGATCGATTTATCAGCAATTGAAGGAATTAAAGTAGACAAACATTCAACTGGCGGTGTTGGTGATACGACAACATTAGTATTAGGACCATTAGTAGCTGCTTTAGATGTACCAGTAGCAAAAATGTCTGGTCGTGGTTTAGGACATACAGGCGGAACAATTGATAAATTAGAAGCGGTAGAAGGATTCCACGTTGAAATTACGAAAGAGCAGTTCATTGATATTGTAAACCGTGACAAAGTAGCTGTTATTGGACAAACTGGAAACTTAACACCTGCAGATAAAAAGATTTATGCATTACGTGATGTAACAGGAACAGTAAACTCAATTCCTTTAATCGCGAGTTCAATTATGAGTAAAAAAATTGCAGCTGGTGCTGACGCAATCGTACTTGATGTAAAAACAGGTGCTGGCGCATTTATGAAAACAGAAGAAGATGCAAAAGAATTAGCACATGCAATGGTGCGTATCGGAAATAATGTAGGACGTCAAACGATGGCTGTTATTTCAGATATGTCACAACCGCTTGGATTTGCAATTGGTAACGCTCTAGAAGTGAAAGAAGCGATTGATACGTTAAAAGGTGAAGGTCCAGAAGATTTAACGGAATTAGTACTTGTATTAGGAAGTCAAATGGTCGTACTTGCGAAAAAAGCAAATACGTTAGAAGAAGCTCGTGAAATGCTAATTGAAGTTATGAAAAACGGAAAAGCAACTGAGAAGTTTAAAGAGTTCTTAAGCAATCAAGGCGGAGATAGTTCAATTGTAGACAATCCAGAAAAAATGCCACAGGCGAAGTATGTAATTGATGTACCTGCAAAAACTTCAGGTGTTATTTCTAACATTGTTGCAGATGAAATTGGTATCGCAGCTATGCTACTTGGTGCTGGCCGTGCGACAAAAGAAGATGAAATCGATTTAGCAGTAGGATTAATGTTACGTAAAAAAGTTGGCGATGCAGTAAAAGAAGGCGAGCCATTCGTAACGATCTATGCAAATCGTGAAAATGTAGAAGATGTAAAAGCAAAAATTTATGAAAATATTTCTATTGCTGAAACAGCAGTGGCTCCTAAATTAGTTCATACAGTTATTACTGACTAATCATAATTACACATACTTTAAGGGGGAAATAATATGGATAAGAAAAAATATATCGAAGAAGCAAATAAGATGTTAGCAAAAGCATATATTCCGTATTCGAAATTTCCTGTTGGCGCAGCATTAGTTACGAAAGAAGGTAAAATCTATACTGGTTGTAATATAGAAAATGCTTCTTACGGTTTATGTAACTGTGCAGAAAGAACAGCGATCTTTAAAGCAGTATCAGAAGGGGAGCGCGACTTTAGTTACTTAGTTATTACAGGCGAAACGGACGGACCGATATCACCATGTGGTGCTTGTAGACAAGTAATTGCTGAATTCTGTGAACCGAAAATGCCAGTTTTACTAACGAATGTAAAAGGTGATGAAAAAGAAGTGACTGTTGAGCAATTACTTCCAGGTGCTTTCTCGATAGAAGATTTAAAATAAGTTGAAAAGTCATTCCGCAAATATTAATTGTGGAATGGCTTTTTTATTTTCAAAAGTTGAATGTAATATTTTGTTCATATTCCGTTCATAAACTTTGTGTAAAATGATTGCAGCGAATATGGAAAGTTTACAGCAGGAGGAATAAAATGAAGAAATTATATAATGCAGCATTTATTTACTTAATTATAGGTTTATTATATAGATAGGAGTGGATAGTATGATAGCACTTTTATCAAGTATTGTAGCGGTTTGTATGGCTGTTGGTGTCATGTTTCTTCGCTTTAAAGCAGCGAAAAAACCGGTAACGAAAAAGAAAATTATATTACCGCCAATTTTTATGAGTACTGGCGCAATGATGTACTTCTTACCGGAGTTTCGATTAACATCGTTAGAAATAGTAGAGGCGATTAGTATAGGACTTATTTTCTCTATATTTCTTATTAAAACAACTAAGTTTGAAATAAGAAACGAACATATATATATGAAACCGTCAAAAGCATTCATATTTATTTTAGTGGGCTTATTGGCTGTACGAGTAGCGTTAAAATCGTATTTAAGTCAATCAATTGATTTAGCAGAGTTAAGCGGAATGTTTTTCTTACTTGCATTTGCGATGATTGTTTCGTGGAGAATTGCGATGTATCGCTCATATGTTAAATTGGAAAAGACAATAAAAAGAGCTGGAATTTCTAAATAGGAATTCCGGCTCTTTTTATGTTTTATACGATTGTTTTTTTAGCTTTGATTTCATTTGCTTAATTTTAAACGTATTTGAGCATCTTGTAATGCGGCTGGTGTAACGTTAAGACCATGTTGATCAACAATTTTTGTGTTTAATAAAATGGAATCTAAGCTTCCACGAAATGTTTTTGTATAGTTTTGACGCAGCATTTGTTGTTCTTGTTTTTCATCAACTGTTAATCCATATGCTTTTTCTTTTTTTGATAATTCGTTAATACGGAATAAAATGTTTTTCATTTGATTCACCTCTAGTTTCAATTAATTACATTAGTTACTTACTAATGTATAGTTATTGTAACGTATCTTTTAATAAGTGTCAATGCTTATAAACATTCATTGTTTTGTAAGTGTGTGGGGTGATAAAGAATGAAAAAACCACAAATACTTGAAATAGGGAAGATGTTAATATACAATACCTAAGTAGGGTATATAAAGTTATTATTTTACTTTATGAGAGTAATAAGCAAAAAGGAGTATGTAATAATGAATGCAGTAATTTCAAAGAAAGAAACAATCATCTCATATACGATTGCTATTTTATTTATTTTAGCCATGGTAATAGCAGGTGTGTTATTAAATGATCCAGAAGTCATTTTGCCGGAAATAGCGGCAATGGCAATCGCTTTATGGGCATACCGTGAGCCGGGATGGCTAAGACAACCAGAAAAAATCTTTATTGCACCGTCAATAACAGCTGTAATTGGTTTTATGGTGAATCAAATGGATATAGCCTATTTAGGGAAAGTAAGCTTAACGCTTGTATTGATGATGCTGTTTTTACGTGTTATTCAGTCCAATTTAGCACCATCTATTGCGACAGGTTTATTACCATTAGTAACAAATGCGACGGAATGGTCATTTGTTATCTCAGTCTTCGTTTTGACATTTATTTTAATGATGGGTGTTCTTATTTTTAAATTGAATAACGGTATTGAGCGAAAAGTGAATATACAGTATAAATATATGACTGTATTTCTAATACTAAATTTCGTTTGGATCAGTTTATGTTGGATAACTGGTTATGAACAATTAGCGGTTATTCCGCCAATTCTAGTCGTTGTGTATGAATCACTTCAAAAACCGATGTACAATGAAAAAATGGCATTTAAACAAATAGTAGTATTAACTACATCAGCAACTGTTGGAACTTTATTGTATTTTGCAATTGATTCATGGATTGTAGTTACTTTATTCAATATGATATTAATGCTTATTTTATTAAAAATAGTTGGAGTACGTATTCCAGCAGCGTATGCATTTCCCTTACTTCCGCTCGTATTTCCTGATGAAATGATAAAAATGTTACCAGTAGGTTCATTCATTGCAGGGGTATTTTTATTTGGTGCAGTACTATTGTATAAGAAGTGGGAGATGAAACAAAAGGGCATGCAGAAGAGTGAAATATAATTTGTAAAAAAGGTAAGTTCAAATCACTTGAACTTACCTTTTTTATTTATACCCAATATAAGGATATATCATAAATTCCAACTAAAATGAGTAGTACCCCTGCTATAAGTTGAATGTGTTTTCCTATTTTTCGGCTCTTTTTAAGTAGTGCTCCATTTAATCCAAGGTAGGAAATGATGAACATTAATATAACGATAGGGAGAGCAGTTCCTATCGAAAAGAATGTCGGAAACAAGTAACCATAATTATATGAGAAAGATAAAGGGATTAACGTTCCGAAAAATAGAACGAACATAGTCGGACAGAAAGCTAAGGAAAAGAAGAATCCAAGTAAAAATGAGCCAACCTCATTTTGTTTTCGTATAAATTTGATCGAGAAGAAACTGCTTCCTTTTATAATACCTGCCAACATTAGCCCCATTAAAATTAATAAAGGTCCAATTATTTTTCGTAACCATGGGAAATACAAAGTTAATATTTGCTGAATCTCTTTTCCTAAAAACCATACTAATAGTCCAAGTGTCGTAAAAGCTATTATTTTTCCTAAAATGAATAACAATATATGTTTCCATGCATGTCCCTTTTGTAAAGATTGATTCCCATAAAGTGTAATAGCGCTAATGTTTCCTGTTAATTGGCAAGGAGCAAGGGTACCTACAATGCCTAATAAAAATGCAAATAAAAGAGGAATTGATTTCGTAGTATTCGCGACATCCATTAAAGGAGACATGAGTTGATAACTCCACTCGCTAATTGTTGAAAACACGTTATATTCACCTTTCTAATTAAATTGAAATGCTCCTTCTTTCGTAATCTGCTTCCAAGTTTTCCCCTCATCTGTAGAAAGGAACACATTTGCTTTCATTGTAGCAAATACTATTTCAGATGAATTTTGAGGATTTTGTGATATGTACATAATTGCATCTTTAGAATCTAAAGATGGAGTTTGTATGTTTGTTTCTTCATTTGTAGCAATTGATTTCTTCGTTATCATTTGCTTATTGATAGGGGCGTAAAAAACATCTTCATTACTTAATGTAACTGCTGTCGATTCAAGTGATGTAGAGAATAGTTCAAATGTATTTCCGTAATCTGTAGATAAGTAAACACCATCTTTAGCACTTACCGCGACTACACTAGATTGATCAGGGTGTACGGAAAAGGAATGAATTGTACTTGAAAGACCTTTTAACTTACTATTTTTCCAATCTTGTCCGTTGTTCGTACTGAAATAAAAACCTTGTTGTAATTTAGAATTTGGACGCTCATTGTATAAATAAATTGCTTCCGTATTATATCCGACAGCAAGGTTGTGAAAATCAGATTCTCCATAAAACGCTAGCTTCTCGAGGGTATTACCGCCATCAGAACTTTTCATTAATCCTAAAGGATTTTTTAAATTTGCACCTGGTTCAGGATGGCCGCTGGCAAAGAATCCGTTCTTCGTTGCCTGAAACCCCATATAATCATGTAGCTCAGTCTTAGTTTCAAACCATTTTCCATTTTGATAAACTTTTATACCACTGTGAGTGGCGATAGAAACTCCGGGCATATTTCCTGCATAGCCAATTCCATGAATGTGCTCGATTTTTCCAGATGTAGTTTCCTTATAGAAGTTTTGCGGACTCGTATTTCCTGTTTCTGTATGTTTTCGTTGAGATTGCACCGTGTCTTTCTTCACTGGTGCTGTTTCGGCGTTGTTAGAACATCCTGTAATGATGAATAAAGAAGTAATTGCTATCCCTGTTGCTACATAATATTTCAAAGTTGTAGCTCCTTTCCTATATATGAGATTTTAAGTATATGGAATAAATGTCAAGAAATTGTGGAGTGGTATGCATCATTTAGATTGGAATGGACACTAGTAATGAAAATTTTCCTTTTTCTATGAGTACTATCAATTGACGAAAAATTATAACAATAATAAAATGAATTGTATTGGGTAATTAGATTTACAAGTATACATAGAACGCTAGGGGGATTATTATGAAATCAACATTTTTTGCTCAAAATAGAGAACGATTAGTAAACACATTACCAGATGAATCTATTACTATTTTATTTGCTGGACAAGCACCTCATATGTCGGCGGATGCACATTATAAATTTGTGCCGAATCGAAATTTTTACTATGTAACAGGAATCGAGGAACCAAATGTTATTTTCATGTTGAAGAAGTTTGGAAATAGTGTTGAAGAAACACTGTTCATTGAAAAATCGGATCCAGTCATGGAAAAATGGGTCGGTAAAACAGTTTCTAACAAAGAAGCAGAGAAAATTTCAGGTATAAAGAAAGTTGTATATTTAGATAGCTTTGAAAAGACAATGTCAAATATACTTTTTACAGAAAATGTGAAGCATCTATATTTAGATTTAGAGCGTCGTGAGTGGAATGGTACGGAGACAAAAACGCTTGCTTTTGCTAAACATGTAAGAGAACAGTATCCACACGTTTTAGTTGGTAATGTATATCCGAATATTTGTGAATTACGAGTGTTTAAAACAGAAGAAGAAATTGAAATCATAAAAGAAGCAATTGCTGTAACGAAAGAGGGTATTTACAACGTACTTAAGCATGCAAAAGCAGACATGATGGAGTATGAATTAGAAGCTCAGTTTGATTTCACATTGAAGTCATCTGGTATTAAGCATCATGCATTCAATACAATTTTGGCAAGTGGGAAAAATGCTACAGTTCTTCATTATGAAGACAATGATGCACAAATTCAAAATGGTGATTTAGTACTGCTAGATTTAGGCGCTCAAAAAGACTACTATAACGCTGATATTAGTTATACATTCCCGGCAAATGGAACATTCTCTAGTCGCCAAAAACAAATGTATAATATTGTATTAAAAGCATTGAAAGAAACAACGAAACTCATTAAGCCAGGAGTAAAGTTTGCTGCATTAAATGAGCATACAAAAAAGGTACTAGCAGAAGAGTGTAAAGAAATTGGTTTAATTCAAGAAGACGAAGAGTTATCAAAATACTATTATCATGGTGTTAGCCATTTCCTTGGTTTAGATACGCATGATGTAGGAACATATAAAGATAGAGTGTTAGAAGAAGGCATGGTTATAACAATTGAACCTGGTCTTTATATTGAACAAGAAGCAATTGGAATTCGTATTGAAGATGACATTCTTGTAACGAAAGACGGACATGAAAACTTGTCAAAAGATATTATTAGAGAAGTTGAAGAGATTGAAGCGTTTATGAGAGAAAACAATGTAAATATAAAAAAAGATGAAGTTGTTACGAAATAACCATTAGAAGAGGCGCTCAATTTTGGGCGTCTTTTTATTTAGCTCATTGCATATCTCCATATTTTCTTGAAAATCATTTTTTATAATGATTTTGAAAAAGAAAAAGGAGGGGTTTCCATGAAGAGATTTGTGTTAACGGCAGTTACAGTCTCTGTCATATCTTTAATTGCTGCATGTTCTGCGACTACAAATACAACAAATGATCATAAAAATATGAACGATAAAAAAACACCACAGACTGAAACGGCTACAAAACCATTGAAAGTTGAAATAGGACCAGAAGTTACTTTAATAGCGAAAGAAGAAAAGCAAAAATTAAGTAACGGTGTTATTGTTCCAGTCTGGACATTTAATGGCTCATCTCCTGGTCCAGAAATTCGGGTGAAAAAAGGCGAAAAGGTGAAAGTGACATTAAAAAATGAACTATCTGCACCAGTATCTATTCATTGGCATGGGTATCCTGTCCCAAATAATATGGATGGAATTCCAGGTGTGACGCAAGATGCGGTTGAATCTGGAAAAAGTTTCACCTATGAGTTTGAAGCGAACGTACCAGGAACGTATTGGTATCATTCACATCAAGATTCTGTAAATCAATTAGATAGAGGTTTGTATGGAGCGCTCATTGTAGAAGATACAAAGGAAAAATATGATAAAGATTACACAGTAATGTTAGATGAATGGGTAACAGATAAAGAAGAGATTAATAAACAGTTAAAAGAAATGACAAAAGGGCAAAAAGGTAATAAATCTAAGGATAATGAAAATACGAAAAAGAATGAAGATAAGAACGGCATGGATCATTCCGGTATGGACATGGGCAGTGATAAAAAAGACTCTAGTAATATGACAGGAATGGACCATGGAAATATGAAGATGGAAGGCCATGATATGAGTATGTATGACTTATTCACAATCAATGGTAAAAGCGGGGATTTAGTAGAACCATTAAAAGTGAATAAGGGGGATAAAGTCCGTCTTCGACTCGTTAATGCTGGTTATCTATCACATGATATACACGTTCACGGTCATGATATAAAAGTAATTGCGACAGATGGTCAACCAATAAACGATCCAAAAGTTATAAAGAATCAAGTAATTTCAATCGCACCTGGTGAACGTTATGATATTGAATTTACTGCTAATAATCCTGGGAAATGGTATGTTGAAGACCATTCAGCAAATAAAGGTGCAAAAGGAATGAAAGCTGTTATTGAATATGATGGCAGCAAAGAGATGAAAGATAAAGCAGATGAAAAAGAAAAATTATCGAAATTAGATATGACGAAATATGGTGCTAAAAAACTAGGTAGTTTCACGTTAAATCAGCAGTATACTGCCACATATAATATGGACTTGAATACGCAAATGAATGGAAATGAAATGGTATATACAATTAACGGAAAGGTATTTCCAGACATTGACCCGATTCCAGTGAAAAAGGGTGATTTAGTAAAAGTAAAATTGGTAAATCGTTCTAAAATGGACGATCATCCGATGCATTTACATGGTCACTTCTTCCAGGTGTTGAGTAAAGATGGAAAACCGATAGAAGGTTCTCCAATTGTGAAAGATACTTTGAACCTAAAACCAGGTGAAGAATATGAAGTAGCCTTTGTAGCAGATAATCCGGGTGATTGGATGTTCCACTGTCATGATTTACACCATGCTTCCGCTGGGATGGTAACAGAAGTGAAATATACAGATTATAAATCTGATTATGTTCCAAACCCAAACATTCCTAATAAGCCAGAATAATATAAAATTTATGGAGTTGATGATAATATAAAACAGCTATCTTAGGGATAGCTGTTTTAATGATTTTTAGCATGAAAAAAGCTGTTTTTAAATGTAATGTTGTGTATTGGGCATATTATTTTTATAAAAGTTTAGGAAGCGGGAGCGATAATGCCCTGTATAAGAGTTTACAAGATAAAAAATGCGATTTTTGTTATTTATGGATTTAAAAAACATATTCGTTTCTGGTTTGGAAGTAGATAATAGAAGAAATCGCTAATTTTTTGTATACTCAGTTGATAAAATTACAGTGGTAAATTTAATGTGTTGTAGTTCAAAAAGGATAGATAATAGCCCCTTACATTTGACCTTTTTTTTATTTTATACTACAATTCGTAGTGCGAAGGGAGGACGGGTATGTTCAAGCAAAACTATAAGTGAAATGAATAAGGCATAAATTATTTTTTTGACCGCTTGAAGCAAAAATCATAGAAATTATTTGGTGCTCAGAAGGTATCACAATGAAAAGTGTGCAGAAAAAATTAATGTTACAACGTTACAGCACATATCAAAAATTGTTAGCTGATCAGTAGTACAGTATGTGATAGATAAAATAAAGTCACCTTTTGGAATGGGAAGTGCTTTGCTTAAGTTTATTGGAATGGAAAAAAGCTTCCAATGATCTTGTGACCGCATCTTTTGGAAAACAGTGACTAACTTATGGGTGAGTGTTTGTGGTTTTTTTTAAGAATTTAAACTACACAGTGTAGTGTTTTGTGAAAAGAGGCAAAATGAATGCAGCAGATTAAAAGATATGGATTGTACTAGGAACGGGAATGCTTTCATTTGTCTCACCGTGCATCGGTCCAATTTTGACCGCATTATTAATGCTTGGTACAAAGAATCCAGATCAAGCATTTATTTACATTACAGTTTACAAACTGGGATTTGCGATTCCTTTTTTCTTAATTGCCTTCGTACGTTACGAAAGAATGGAATAACACCTCCGTTGTATATCTAGAAATAGAGGTTGATAGAAAAGAAGAGTACAACATGAGTAGAAAAGCATTTGATATAAAAAATAATAAACTAAAGATATGATGATACTTAAATGTATTTATGGGAAGGTGTTTAATACCTATGAAAAGAATTTTAGCTAGTGTGGCAGTAGTTTCTGTTACAGGAAGTACATTTATTGGTACTGCTCAAGCGCAAACTTCTATAGTGCCAAAAGACAAAAAACATGAGCAACCTACTGATACAGTAACATATGAAAATCCAGTAACAGTAAACACGAATGTTCTACGTGTTCGCACACAGCCAAATACGTCTAGTGCAATAATGGGGCGCGTGTATGAAGGGAAAGTTTTACATGTTATTGGAGAAGACAACGGTTGGTTGAAAATTAACCATAATGGAAAAGTAGGTTATGTAAGCAGTCAATTTGTAATAGACGATAGCTCAAATGGAAGTGACAATAACAATGGAAAAGTTCAAGTAGCGAGTGGGAATTACAAAGTTAATGTATCCTCCCTCCGTGTTCGCACAGGTCCAAGTACTTCCCATACGATTTTAGGCTCTATACATAAAGGACAAGTTGTTCAAGTAACTGGTGAAGTTCAAGACTGGGTCAAAATTAACTATAGTGGACAAACTGCTTATATTAGTAAAGATTACATTTCAAAGAGTGGCTCTAATGCAAATGTAGACCAAACAAATGAACAACAAAATAATGTTACGGTTCAAACTGACGGTACATACATTGTAGACGCTACTTCTTTACGTGTGCGTACAGGTCCTGCTACTTACCATAGTGTAATTGGTGGTGTATTAAACGGACAAACATTGCAAGTAACTGGCGGTGTATTAAACGGACAAACATTGCAAGTAACTGGCGGTGAAAATGGCTGGTCGAAAATTAATCATAATGGCAGAACTGGTTATGTGAGCAGTGAATATGTAAAATTCGTTAAAGAGGGTACACCATCAAAACCTGAAACAAGTAATCCATCTACTGGAGCAACAGTTGGTGACTACTATGTTAACGTAAGCATGTTAAATGTAAGAAGCGGTGCTGGTACAAATCATGGTGTAATCGGTGCTTTATCAAAAGGAATAAAAGTACAAGTTCTATTTGAACAAAATGGCTGGTTGAAAATTAATTACAACGGTAAAAACGGTTATGTATCAAGTAAATTTCTATCAAAAACAAGTGAGACTGATACAGAGGAGCAGCGACAATCCCAAGAGGTAAATACAACTAATGAAATTAAAACAAATGACTTTATTCAACCAGCTGCAGGAAGATATACTTCTGGATTTGAGAAACGTGGTGGGCAAATGCACCACGGATTAGATATTGCTGCTTCAGGAACAGTGCCAGTTGTTGTTGCCGCAAAAGGTGTAGTCACTCGCTCATATTATTCCACAAGCTACGGTAATGTGGTGTTTATTTCTCACAATATTAACGGACAAACATATATAACTGTATACGCTCATTTAAAGAGTCGTTCTGTTACTGCAGGTCAAAAAGTGAAGCAAGGACAACAACTTGGCATAATGGGGAATACAGGACAATCTGAAGGACAACACTTACATTTTGAAATCCATAAAGGTGAATGGAATGCACAGAAGAGCAATGCTATGGATCCAAAACAATATATTAGTTAAGTAAGAATTTTTTATTTTAAGATGGGGGTATTGTATACCTCATCAAACTAAGAGAATTGAATATCTATGAACTGAAAAAATATACTATCAATCATGTAGATTTAGAAGGTTCATTAAGTGTAGAAAAGTAGAAAAATAATTGATGGTGAAGATTACGACATGAATTAATTTGAAAAAGAGAGGTCACAGCATTGTAATTCTGTGACCTTTTATTATATAATGCAAAGCTATTATTTATTAGTTTTCTGTATAATTATTAATCCTGATCCCATGCCAGAAGCTAAACTATAGTTATTATCTACAAATACTCCAAATAATAAGTAAGTCGCATCCGTAAACCACATTTCATTTGGGGCTGACGATTCAAAAGTGTTTTTTATTTTCATTTGTTAAAAAATAAAATTATCGATTATAGCTGCTAGTGTTTATGGATAGGTTGTTCATGTTCAGAGGGGAGCGGTAGGGTATGATCTGGGAATGTTACGAATACAGTAAGAACAATTACTACGCTGATCGAAAGTAATAATAAAAAACGCCGTTCGATAAAAGTAGAAAAGGTTTCTGATAAAAGTTGAATTATACATGACATAGTTATTGTTATCGTAAGTAAGAGACTAATGAACAGTATACTATGAGCTTGTTGAGCATTTAACATTTCTGTAATCATTGCTCCCATCATACTTGCCATTAATCCAGAGAACATTCCTTCTAAAGCAGTAAATAGGTGAAAACGTAGACCGACTAAAAAACCGATACAACCACTAATCAAAATAGCAAGCAATGTAGAATATAATAATTCTCCTTTAAAAAGAATACCTAAATAAAAACCTATACTTAAACCCATACTCATACTAAAAGACATAATAAATACCATATACTCCATTAGGGTACCGTTACGTTTAGAAATATATGATGTAATAAGAATCGAGATACAACAAAGTGTTAAGGCAGTCGATGTGTAAGCGAACATTATGATACCTCCCTGTCCTATCGTTCATTTCATCATATGTTCGTATGGAGATTACTTATGCTTATTTATATCTGCATATTATCTGCACAATTTAATAAATGTAAGTAAGTAGGTGCTTGATTTTTTGAGCATCTTTTTTATTTGTAAGCATGAGAAAGAAATTGTTATATAATGAGTTTCTATTGTGAAGCCATAAAGAATAAGCGTATAATATTATAGTTATCCCATTACTGGGAGTAACCCGCGAATGATAAATAAGATTGTTCTTTTATCATCGCCTCTAAACAGATAGACAATGAAAGTAACACTGGAATACAGATAGGGAGTTATAAAATGAAATTAATTATTGCCGAGAAACCAGATCAAGGTTTGGCTCTTGTTTCACAATTTAAATATCGCCGGAAAGATGGATATTTAGAAGTAGAAGCGAATGAGTTATTTCCAAATGGAGCGTACTGTACATGGGCAATTGGTCATTTGACGCAGTTATGTAATCCAGAACATTATCACGCTGAGTGGAAGAAATGGTCACTAAATACATTACCGATGATTCCAGAGCGTTTTCAGTTTGAGGTAACAAAGTCAAAGTATAAGCAATTTAACGTTGTGAAACAGTTGTTACATAACCCTCAGGTAACAGAAATTATTCACGCGGGCGATGCTGGTCGCGAAGGGGAATTAATCGTACGAAACATTATAAATCTTTGTAACGTGCAAAAGCCGATGAAACGTCTTTGGATTTCATCTTTAACGAAACAAGCTATATATCAGGGATTTAAAAATTTATTAGATGAAGCAGATACAATCAATACGTACTATGAGGCGTATACAAGGTCATGTGCGGATTGGGTCGTTGGTATGAATGCGTCACGTGTCTTTAGTATTTTGCTAAAGAAAAAAGGAATGAACGATGTATTTTCAGCTGGTCGTGTACAAACACCGACACTCGCATTAATTGTAAAGCGTGAAAAAGAAATAGAAAACTTTAAGTCTGAGCCGTTTTGGGAAGTGTTCGCAACCTTTAATATAGAAGGAAAGAAGTATGAGGGGAAATGGGAGAAGGATAGTGAATCCCGCTTAAAAGACCCTGATATGGCAAATAAAATTGCAGCATTTTGCCAAGGTAAACCGGCTGTAGTAAAAGAAATGAAAACGGAGCGTAAAGAGTTTCAGCCCCCGTTTTTATTTAATTTATCAGCACTGCAAGCGACAGCTAATAAAGCTTTTAAATTTTCACCGAAAAAGACGCTTGATATAACACAAGCACTATATCAAAAAGGGATAGTTTCTTATCCGCGTTCGGATTCTAACTATGTTACACAAGGAGAAGCAGCGACGTTCCCTGATATTTTACAGAAGTTAAGTCAGTTTGATGAATATAAAGGTTTATTGCCAGCACCAATTGAATCGATTATGAATAATAAGCGTTATGTGAATGAAAAAAAAGTTACAGATCACTATGCAATTATACCGACAGAGCAAGTTACAAATCCAAGCAAACTATCAGGTGATGAAAAGAAAATTTACGATATGATCGTAAGAAGACTGATTGCGGCGCATTATGAAGTAGCAATCTTTGACTACACAACGATTACAACTCTTGTAGACGAACGTGCTGAATTCATTTCAAAAGGAAAACAGCAAATTCAAGAAGGTTGGCGTAAAGTTATTTTCCAAGACGATAAAGATGACGAAACAATTCTTCCAATTGTCGCAGAAGGTGAACAAGGAAAAGTTGTAAAGGTGAAAGTGAAAGAAGGAAAAACACAGCCGCCGAAGCGTTATACAGAAGGACAACTTATTACGTTAATGAAAACGGCCGGTAAGTATTTAGAAAATGAAGAGCTGGAGAAAGTATTAAAGAAAACAGAAGGTTTAGGTACTGAGGCAACGCGTGCAGGTATTATTACTATGCTGAAAGACCGTAAATATATAGATGTGCAGAAGAACCAAGTGTATGCAACCGATAAAGGGAAAGTATTAATTACCGCAATCGGTGATAAAATACTAGCTTCACCAGAAATGACAGCGAAATGGGAGCAACGCCTTGCGGAAATTGGTGAAGGCACAGCATCACCAGCAACATTTATGGAACAAACGAAAAAGCTATCAGCTAAAATTATTGAAGATGCAGTGGAAATGTCAGAGAAATGGGATTTTACTGGATTACATGTTGAATCGATTGAGCGAAAAGGATCGAAATTTACAACAGGTAAAAAGGTTGGTAGCTGTAAAAAATGTGATGGCGATGTGATTGATAAGTCAACGTTTTACGGTTGTTCTAATTACAACACGACACAATGTGACTTTACAATCTCAAAGAAAATATTAAGCAAAACAATTTCGCAAAAGAATATGACAAAACTTTTAAAAGGTGAAAAGACCGATTTAATTAAAGGCTTTAAAAAAGGCGAGAAAACGTTTGATGCGATGTTAGAGTGGAAAGATAATAAGATTAATTTTGTGTTTGAGAATTAAGTTGTTCAACAAATAAAAAAATATGATAATTAAACTGTATCCTATAGAATAGACACTAAAAAAAGTCTATTCTATAGGATATTTTTTTGAATAAGTAGTACTATATATTTTTATTTAAAATAAAATATACAATAAAAAAATCTTTGTAATTGATAAATATTTATTGTAAAACGATAAATTGTGTATTAAAATCAATATCATAATAAATCAGTGAGGTGCTTTTTATAGAA
The DNA here is from genome assembly GCF_002209985.1 of Bacillus sp. K2I17. NCBI lineage: Bacteria > Bacillati > Bacillota > Bacilli > Caryophanales > Bacillaceae > Bacillus > Bacillus sp. K2I17. Next base: position 63,554 of record NZ_NJGF01000006.1, on the reverse strand, counting down.
AGTTAACAACGCTGTTTTTTATTAGAGGAGGTAAAACTATGAACAATCACAATTTGATTATTGAAAATATGGATAACCCTCATGAGTTGGAGAGAATGTATAGAAAAGACCCGAAAGCTTTTAAAAAGTCATTCTCACAAGCATGGGATGAAAACCCTGATTCTCAGCTTCTAGCTGCTTGGTATGAAAGATTGAATTTCAAGGAGACGGCAAATAAAGAAAAAATATCGCTGTTTCAAAAAGGTTTCTTATTCATGGGCATGTTAGCTATTCTAGCTGGGCTAAGCACTAGAATCATTTTCCACTTTGTCGAGCAGGAAGCAATTGCTCCAATTAACTTGGCTTTTGGTGTAATTCCCTTTATTGCTGCTTATTTTATTTACAATAATACTCCGAAAAAAAGTATTATTTACTTACTTGCAGTGTTGTTCCTAATTGCCGGGTTGTATCTTAATATGTTGCCATTAAATTATAAAGACAGCAGTATCCTTGCGTATTTACATCTTCCTATATTGTTCTGGGGCTTATTGGGACTTGCGTTTACGGGAAATGAATATTCAAAAGGTAGTACAAGATTAGCGTATATTAAATTTAATTTAGAATATGGTCTTCTCTACGCGAGTATGGCAGTGAGCGGAATGATACTAGCATTATTCACCATGCGATTATTTAGCTTCGTTGACTTGGATATAGGAGAGTTCTATTTTAGTAATGTTGTTTTATTTGGAGCTGCCGCTCTCGCTGTAGTGGCTGCATACTTAGTATCATTGAATCTTAAACTTGCTAAAAATATTACACCATACATATCTAAAATTTTTAGTCCGCTTGTCTTGATCACATTGTTTATCTATCTAATAACGGTAATTTGGGTCGGGAAAAATCCATTCTTGGACCGCAATTTCCTAATGGCCTTCAACGGAATACTCCTTGGTGTATTGGCTGTTACTATATTTTCTATCGTTGAGAGTGATTCAGACGAGAAAAAGAGCATTTCAGATTATATAAATTTTGCCTTAATTGTTCTGGCGCTTATTATTGACACTGTCGCATTGTCAGCCATCGTATTTAGGCTTTCTTCTTACGGGATTACACCTAATAGACTTGCTGTTTTAGGCGTAAACATACTGATTTGGGCAAATCTCATTTGGATTATGTTTTCCTATATGCGTTTTCTACAAAACAAATCAGGACCGACAGCTATCCAAGATGCTGTTACGAAGTATTTGCCAATCTACGGACTTTGGGCAGCTTTCGTTATATTTACTTTTCCTATAATGTTTAATTAGAAAGGTTTTGTTAATGTAACGACAAGCTAATTTTCTATAACGTATAAAATCCTTAGAGCTGATAATTATCGTTACTTCTATAATTTCTCGACAATAAAAAAACGTCCTAAAGTAGGACGTTTTTTTATGTATATTACTGTTTTTTCTTAATAAGTAACAACACTTGTGAAACACAAGCAAGTACTGGCAGTTCAATCAACGGTCCAATAACGAGTGCAAGTGCGATAAGAGGCTCGTCCGGAAAAGCTGTTACAGCGATGGCGAGTGCAACAGGTGAGTTTCTTGCTAATGTTGTTAAGTTTAAACTTACTGTATCTTTATAAGATAAACGCATTATGCGTCCGATAAATTGTCCCAGTGCAAAATTAATGATGAAGAACAATAGAACAGGAATGAGTAGTAATAAAACGACATTCATATTTTGTAGTAAATATTTTCCTTGTGATGCAAACATCGCTACGATTGCTAAACTTAAAAATACAATTTGAGCAGAGCTGAAAAACGGAATGAGTGTATTCTCGAGTGTTTCAGCTTTTTTCAGTTTATTCATAATGAATTTTGTAGCGTGTGCAAGTACAAATGGTAAGACGATTACGATAACAATACTTTCTACTAAAACAGAAACCGCTACAGTCTTCATGACACCAGCAAATAAAAATAAATACATGGGAAGGAGTAGTACTTGCAAAATTAAATTTACAGGCAAAATTGCAGTAGAAAGTGCTACATTTCCTTTCGCTATTTCAGTAAAGATTAAGTACCAGTCTGTACATGGAGTAACCATTAACATAATAAATCCAACCCAAAGTGCTGGATGATCTGAAAGAAATAGTGCACCTAATCCCCAAGCGAGTAAAGGTGTCCATAAAAAATTAATAGTAAGACTCGTTCCAGCAAATTTTAAATTACGGAATCCATTTTTTATTTCTTTCAATGGGATGCTGAGGAATAATCCATACAGCATGAAAAATAAGAAGGGGACAATAAATTGCTCTGCATACATATGTATCAAATTAAATTGTCCGAGTACGATGCCGCATGTAACAGCAAAAAGAATAATAAAAGTTTGAATCTTTTCTATAGTGCTCATGAGTAAATCCTTTCTAAATATGAATTGCCCTCTCAACATCCATTATACAAATAATAAAGTTACAATGGATGTTTTAATTGTATCGAGGTTTTTATTTTTAATTCGAGATATTATTTTTTATTTAAAGTTACTTGACTAAAGTAAGTGATGTGTATTACAATCACTTACATAAGGTAATTAAATAACAAAAAGTTTCGAATATCTTTACTTAAGGTATCAATTGGAACTTTTTATTAGAATAAGAATTTTTATGATGATGAATAATGAATATGATAAGAAAGTTTAGGTGAAGAAAATGGGATTATTTAGCTCATTATTTGGTAAAAAAGAAGAAAATAACAATGTAGAGGAGAATAAAACAATGTCAAAAGTATTATTTGTAAAAGCAAACGATCGTCCAGCGGAGCAAGCAGTTAGTTCAAGAATGTATGAAACATTTGTAAGTGCTTATAAAGAAGCGAACCCAAATACAGAAATTACGGAGTTAGATTTATTTGCATTAGATCTTCCGTATTATGGAAATATCGCTATTTCAGGTGGATATAAACGTAGTCAAGGAATGGAATTAACAGCAGAAGAAGAGAAGGCTGTAGCAACAGTAGATCAATATTTAAATCAGTTTTTAGAAGCTGATAAAGTTGTATTTGCGTTCCCACTTTGGAACTTCACAGTACCAGCACCATTAATCACATATATTTCATACCTATCTCAAGCTGGAAAAACATTTAAATATACAGCAAATGGCCCAGAAGGTTTAGCTGGTAGTAAGAAAGTAGTTGTGTTAGGTGCGCGTGGTTCAGATTACTCTTCGGAACAAATGGCGCCTATGGAAATGGCAGTTAATTATGTAACGAATGTGCTTGGGTTCTGGGGAATTACAAATCCAGAGACTGTTGTAATTGAAGGGCACAATCAATATCCAGATCGTTCACAACAAATTGTTGAAGAAGGTTTAGAGAACGTTAAAAAAGTAGCGGCGAAATTTTAATTGATAGTAAATATAAAAAACCAACATGGATGACCATGTTGGTTTTTTAGTCTATTTCTATGTTAAAAAATGTATATTTATAAAATAAAAGAAAAGTTTGAAAATAGTATTGCAAAATATTATATGACAAACTATAATGAGTTCAAGAATAGTTAGTAGTCGGATTTAATATTCAGAAAATTCAATTAGTTAAAAATGGAAAATGAGATAAGGAAATTTGAATGGGGGTTATATTATGGCGAATAAAGTACCGTTTTCGTTCATAGTAGTTATTGGATTAATGTTATTTGCACTATTTTTTGGAGCAGGAAATTTAATATTCCCGGCAATGCTCGGTCAATCGGCAGGAGAGAATGTATGGATTGCTAACGCTGGATTTTTAGTAACGGGTGTTGGATTACCATTACTAGGTGTACTGGCATTTGGTTTTTCGGGTAAAGATGATTTACAGTCATTAGCAAGTCGTGCACACCCAGTATTCGGGATTGTGTTTACAACAGTTTTATACTTAGCGATTGGCCCGTTATTTGCAATACCAAGAACAGGAAATGTTTCTTATGAAATTGGTCTTAAACCGTTTATGCCAGAAGGATTAGGTTCTACACCTTTAATTCTTTTCACAATTGTATTCTTTAGCATCACTTGTTTTTTTTCGCTAAATCCTGCGAAAATTGTCGATATTGTTGGAAAAATCTTAACGCCAATTAAGTTAACTTTCATTGGTATTTTAGTAATCGTTGCTTTTATACATCCGATTGGAGATATGCAAGCACCAGTGGAAGCTTATACATCACATGCATTCTTTAAAGGATTCCAAGAAGGATACTTAACAATGGACACGCTTGCATCATTCGTATTTGGAATCATCATCATTAATGCAATTAAAGAAAAAGGTGCGAAAACGAAAACACAGATTATGATCGTTTGTGCAAAAGCGACAATCATTGCAGCATCTATTTTAGCAATTATCTATACAGCTCTTTCTTATATGGGTGCTTCAAGTGTTGCAAAGCTTGGACATTTAGAGAATGGTGGAGAAGTATTAGCGAAAGTTTCTAATTACTATTTTGGATCATATGGTGGAGTATTATTAGGATTAATGATTACAGTAGCGTGTTTAACAACTAGTGTGGGACTTGTATCAGCATGTTCTTCATTCTTCCATAAGTTATTCCCAAATGTTCCTTACAAAGCGATTGCAATCACGCTATGTGTATTTAGTGCAATTGTTGCAAACGTAGGATTAACACAATTAATCGCAGTTTCTGTTCCAGTACTAACAGCAATTTATCCACTAGCAATCGTATTGATTTTCTTAACGTTTTTCCATTCATTATTCAAAGGAAGAGCTGAAGTTTATCAAGTGAGCTTAATCGTAACATTTATCATCAGCTTATTCGATGGTTTAAGTGCAGCTGGAGTTAACATTGAAGTAGTAAGCCGAGTGTTCACTAAATTCCTTCCGATGCAAGAAGTAGGATTAGGATGGATCTTCCCAGCGATTATCGGTGGATTTATCGGATATGGCATTAGTGTTTTAAAAGTAAAAAATCAAGTTCAACCAGCTAGTGCGAATAAGAAAATAGGTTAAATAAAAAAGTTATAGAATTTGATTCTATAACTTTTTTTGTTACTATTGATTAGGATAAAAAAATAATGTAGTAGGGGAAATATAATGAAAAAAACAATTGACCATATCGGCATCGCAGTTCGAGATATAGATAGTACGATACGTTTTTATGAAAAGGTGTTGTTAGGAACTTTAATAGATTGTTACGTAAGTGAAGCTCCTGGTGTTGAAAGCGAAGTAGCCATTCTTGAAGTGGATGGAGATAGAATTGAATTACTTGCACCGACGAATAATACGACATCTCCAATAGCACGCTTTATTAAACAAAAAGGTAAAGGTGTTCATCACGTCGCATATCGTGTCGATGATTTAGATGTGGCTCTAGAAGAGTTAAAAGAACAAGGTATTCGAACGTTAGAGCATACACTTCGAATTAATAAGCACGGTAGAAGATTAATATATCTTAACCCAGCGGATACAGAGGGAACAATCATTGAGTATTGTGATTATCCAGAAGAGAAGTAAAGAAATTTTATGATGGAAGAAGGGTATTGCGTAATAACGTAATACCTTTTTTATTTATGTATTTCACACTTTTTTCACAAATGATTCACGATAACTTTTCTTCTTTAGGAACTTACATAAATATATTTTATGATATAATAACAATCTGCTTTAAAAATGTAAGTTGTATCTATGAAGGAAGTTACTATTGTATTGGAAGTTAAGAGGTGAGATAGAAATAAAAAGTTACACTGTATAGAAATTTATATTTAATCAGGTTAATATTTCGTCGGAGAATGAAACTTGGGAAGTTTAAGGAATGAAAAGATAGTGATGAGGAAGAAAGAAGTGAAATGATTGTGAAAGTAATGAGAAGATTAGGGGCATGGCTATTAATTGCGTGTGTACTTATCATATTGATACCAAAAAGTGCATCTGCTCATGCGTACGTTGTGAAATCAAACCCTGCTGAAAATGAAACGTTGAAGAAAGCACCATCTGTAGTGAAAATTGAATTCGATGAGGATATACAAGCTTCGAATTTTAATACAGTGTTTGTAAGAGATACCTCGGGTACAAGAGTAGATTTAAAAGATGCTCATATTGATAAGAAAAACAAAAAGTTATTAGAAGCAGGGTTAAAAGGAAATTTGAAAAACGGTCTCTACTCTATTCAGTGGAAAGTGATTTCTGCTGATGGGCATCCCATTCAAGGAGTTATTCCGTTCCGCATTGGGGCAGCAGAAGCGGGAGCAGACGATATACAAGTAGAAGAGATGGGGTATGTCCCGAAAATAGATATGATTATGGAACGTGGAGTTTTATATACAAGTTTCTCACTATTTATAGGAGTGCTATTCTTTAATCTTATTATGTATAAAGGGAATGCAACCTCGGTTCGATCAAGGAGTAAGAACATAATATGGATCTCATTATTGGGTATATTGATTAGCTTATTATTCAATCTACCATTGCAAGCGAAAATAAATGCTGATGTTTCATGGTTAGAAGCATTCGATCCATTACTATTAAAAGAAACATTACAGCTTTCTATTTTTGGATATGTATGGATTACTCAAATGGTTCTTATTAGTTCGCTTATAATTGTTACTTATTTTGCGATGAAGTGTGAGAAGCTGTCGTCGTTTAAAGTATGGAGCATTCCAATACTATTGTTTATCGGGATACTTGTTATGAAAGCCTTTAATAGTCATGCATTTGGTTTAAAGTTTAAAGAGATTGCGGTCGTTATGGACTTTCTACATTTATTCGCAGCTTCGTTATGGGTTGGAGGTCTATCATCCATTATTCTTCTTTTACATAAAGAGGAAGACAAGTGGAATATGTATTGGGATATGATTAAGCGTTTTTCGCCGTGGGCAACAGGTGCTGTCATCGTGATTTTAATAACAGGTCTTTTTAACAGTACATTCTTTATTCCAACTATCCACTCGTTATTTAATACGAAGTATGGATTAGCTTTATTAGCAAAGATACTTTTATTCATTTTCATGGGGATATTGGGAATTGTTCACTATGTGAAAGGGAAAATGAGAGCGGAGCAAGGATTAGGCGCTACGGTGAAAGTAGAGTTTATCATTGGAATTATCATTTTCGTAATCGTAGCTTTTATGACAAACGTACAAACACCGCCGATGCCTCCAACTGGACCTTTTACAGAGAGTAAGCAATTAGATAATGGATATGAACTTACTTTACATGTAAGTCCTAATAAAGTAGGACAAAATACATTCCATATTACTTTAAAGGATGAGAACGGACAACCTGTTACTGATATGGAGCAAATTATTTTAACCACGCAATCATTGGATATGAATATGGGGAAGGGTTCATTTAAAGTTTCGGCCGTGTCACCAGGAGAATATGAAGCGGAAGGCATGTATATTAACATGACAGGAAACTGGAATATGCAAGTGCACGGATTAACAAAATCTCTTGATAGTTTTGATACGGATTATAAATTTATTGTAGGCGGCAGATAAAGTGAAACTTTAATCAGCCCTCATCAATCGGGTTATCCGGCGAATAGCCGGGATAAAGAGAAGGTATAGATAAAAAGGAGCTAATAGAAAATGAAACGTATAAAAAAATTTGGCACAACAATGATCGCAACAATAATTGCAATGGGGATTTTTTCGTTACCTGTTAGTGCGCACGTCACTGTGAAACCAGAAGCTTCGGACGTTAATTCTTGGGAGACTTACACGATAAAAGTACCGGTTGAGAAGAATGTAGCAACGACAAAAGTTACATTGAAAATACCGTCTGGAGTAGAGTTCCAACAGTATGAACCAGTGCCAGGATGGAAAGTGGAAGAGCAGAAAGATAATGCTGGAAAAGTTAAAACTGTAGTATGGGAAGCAACAGGAGAGGGGATTTTAACCGGTCAGTTCCAGCGATTTACTTTCGTCGCTAAAAATCCGGATAAAGAACAAAAAATAGCTTGGGATGCATATCAACAATATAAAGACGGAGAAATTGTTGAATGGACAGGCGATGAAAAAGCTGAAAAACCACATTCACTTACTACAATTGCAAAAGGTACGTCATTAACAGGGGAACATGGTGAAGTGTCTAATGTAGAAAAAAATGAAGGTACTAGTAATTTGCAATTGATAGCGATTGTTTTATCTATTTTGGCGATTGTATCTTCGGTAGTTGCGTGTGTTTTTGTAGTACGTCGTAAAAGGTAAGTAAGGGTGAAAAAGAGCCTACAAACAGCAGGCTCTTTTTCATTTTTATTTCACTTCAACCTGCTGCCTTACAGTAAGTGTTTTCGGCTTTATATTTACGAAACAAATACTCACAACAATAAATAATAGTCCGATGAATAAGCTAATAGTAATGGCCTCATGTAAGAAAATTGAACTTACAATAATAGCGATTAGTGGAATGAGGAATGTATAAGCCCCAACTTTACTTGCTTCACCGGCTCCAACAAGAGTGAAGTATGCAAGCCATCCCATTGCAATAACAAAGAATGAAATAAAGAGTAGTACACTAACAAACGGTATACTCCAAGCAATACTAGACCAGCTTTCAAACTCTGATCCAAATCCAATTAAGCAAAGCCCGCCAATAATAAGCTGCAGTGTTACCATCCAAATGGAATTAACGCGGTGCCCAGTCTTCTTAATAAATACTGTTCCAAGTGCCCAGCCAATAGCGCATCCTATCGCGAGAAGGATTCCGATAATAGAAATATGTCCAGTTAAACTACTAGAGCTAATGACACCTACGCCAATAAATCCAAGAACAAGCCCGAAAATTTTTAAACCGTACATAGATTCTTCAAGCCAAATCCATGAGAAAATGCCGAGTAAAACTGGTTGTAGAAATACGATGGCGGAAAATAGCCCAGCAGGCATATATTGAAGGCCGACAGTTTGTAATCCGTAAAATATAATGATGTTAAGTAAAGAAGAAATAACGTATAAATGCCAAGTTTCTTTTAAGTGTAACTCTTTGTATTTCGGTAATGCGAAAAGAAGTAAAATGAATCCTCCAATTAAAGTTCGAACGCCTGCAAATAAAACGGGTGGTGTATAATGCAGGGCAAACTTAGATAAAGGCCAATTGATTCCCCACATGAAAACGAGAAAGGTAAGGATTATGGCCGTCTTAGTTCGAGAAAGCTGTGTCACGGTAAGACCTCCTTGTTGTTATTCATTTCACTATGATATGATATCGACTGTAATAAATAAAATGAATCTTTTTTATAAGGAGTATAAGTGATTAGTTATGACCATTACACAACTGCAAGTATTAATAAAAACTGTTGAGTTAGGTAGTTTTACGAAGGCTGCTCGGGTGTTAAATATGACGCAGCCAGCTGTAAGTCATGCGATTTCAAGTATTGAGTCAGAGTTAGGAGTTACGATTCTTATACGTGATAAACGAAAAGGGCTAATCGTTACGGATGTAGGAAACAGAATTCTTGTGCATATTAGAGAGATTTTGAACGGTGTAGAGAAGATTGAACAAGAAGTTGCGATGGAGAAAGGACACGAAGTTGGGACGATTCGAATTGGGAGTTTTCCGAGTGCTTCTGCACATTTCTTACCCAAAATGATAAACCTTTTTAAGGAGAAGTATCCGAACTTAGAAGTCGTTCTTTGTGAAGGAACGATTAAAGAAGTTGAAGATTGGTTAGTATCGAGGGTTGTTGATATAGGAATTGTCATTTTGCCTAATAAAGAGATGGAGATTGTCCCATTAACGAAGGGGAAAATGGTTGCTATCTTAAGAGATGATCATCCTCTTTGTAAGAAGGACTCTATTGCAATTAGTGATTTAGAGAATGAACCGATCATATTATGTAAGGGTGGATACGAACCACCCATTATTGATATGTTTAAACAAGCCAACGTACCACTTCGGGCTGAGTATGTAATATCGACCGTTACTACAGCTTTAAATATGATTCAAGAAGGGTTAGGTATTGCAATATTAGCCGAATTATCTTTAACGAATTTACCACAGAATGTGCAAACGAGAGAATTGGAACCACAAGTATGGAGAGAAATTGCTTTAGCTGTTCCTTCATTAAAGGATTCCTCAATCGCTGTGCAGCTATTTATTGAAGAATTTCAAGCGCTATTTGCAGAATAAAAAGAGGTGTCTCATATATCATAATGGGACACTTTTTAATTTGCTTATAAAGAATCTATGAAAAGGATTGACTTATCTTTTTATTGTAACTATAATGATTACATCGAGGTGGTGATCACGATGAAAATTAGTAGCCGCTTTTCTATAGCTGTTCATATTTTATCTATTTTGAAAAACAATCCATCTTCACTTTGTACTTCAGACTATATAGCTGAAAGTGTAAACACAAATCCAGTAGTCATTCGTAAAATGATGTCGTACTTGAAACAAGCTGGTTTTGTATATGTAAATCGCGGTCCAGGTGGTGCCGGATTATTAAAGGATTTACACGAAATCACATTGTTAGATGTATACCATGCAGTAAATGTAGTCAAAGAAGACAAACTATTTCATATTCACGAGCAACCAAATCCAGATTGTCCAATTGGAGCAAATATTCAAGCGGTGTTAGAAGTTATATTAATACAAGCGCAATCTGCGATGGAAGAAATTTTGAGAAATATTACGATGGGGCATTTGTTTGAAACTTTGCAAGAAAAAATGAATGCTTAAATCATATTTATATTTTTTTGTTATTAATGTAACTAATTTAATTACAACTATAAAGGTAAGGTGTAAAAGTATGACTATAAAAATGAAAGTATACTCAGATTTTATATGTCCATTTTGTTTTTTAGCAAAAGGTCCATTAGATGAAGTAGCGAAAGAGAAAGATGTAGAAATTGAATGGATGCCATTTGAATTACGTCCAAGTCCATATTCAAAAATAGATCCATGGAATGAGCCAGAAAAATTAGGCTCATGGGATGCTTTTATTCTTCCAACTGCGAAGAAGTTAGGAATCGATATGCGTTTGCCGCGTGTTTCACCGCATCCATATACACATTTAGCTTTCGAAGGATGTCAATTTGCGAAAGAACGTGGACTAGGAAATGAGTATCATCACCGCGTATTCACCGCATTTTTCCAAGAAGAGCAAAACATTGAAGATATTAATGTTTTAACAAAATTAGCGGTAGAAGTAGGTCTTCCTGAAGCTGAATTTAAAGATGCTTTAGTAACTCGTAAATATAAAGAAAAGCATCAAGAAGCAATTCAGCATGCATATGATGAAGCAAATATTATGGCTGTTCCAACTGTCATGATTGGAGATGAAGTCATTCAAGGGCTTGCTAGTAAAGAAACGCTACAAAGAGTCATCGATAAAGAAATTGAAAAGGATAAAACAAATTCATTTGAAGGTATGCAATGTAATACAGATGGATATTGCTAATTCGCTTGTTATGAAATAACAAAATAAATTATAAAACAAATATTTGGAGGAATTAAAATGTCAGCAACTACAACAAATTTAAAAGAAGCAATCGTGAACCGTCGTTCTATTCGTAAAGTAACAAAAAACGATGCAATTACGAAAGAAAGAATTGAAGAAGTTTTACAAACAGCTTTACACGCACCAACATCTTTCAATATGCAAAGTGGTCGTATGGTTGTATTAATGGATGGAGAACATGAAAAGTTTTGGGATATTGTTAAAGAAACACTAAGAGCCCGCGTACCAGCAGAAAACTTTGAAGCGACTGTAGAAAGATTAAAAGGTTTCCATGCAGGTGTTGGGACTGTGTTATTCTTTGAAGATCAAGCAACAGTAGAAAAAATGCAAGAAAATGCACCATTATATAAAGATCAGTTCCCATTCTGGTCTCATCAAGGAAATGCAATGTTACAACATACTGTATGGATGTTATTATCGGCTGAAGGAATTGGTGCATCCCTGCAACACTACAATCCAATCGTAGATGCTGAAGTGAAAGAAACTTGGAACATTCCAGCAGAGTGGAGCTTAGTAGGACAAATGCCATTTGGTGAGCCAAATGAACAACCAGGAGAAAGAACTTTCTTACCTACTGAAGATGTAGTGAAATTTTATTAAGAAATTTAATATATAAAAAGTAAAATAAAAGGAGAGTACGTATTAGTCATATATGTACTCTCCTTTCGTATGCAATGTTAAACTCTTACTGCAAGAACGATTTCCTTCATATGAATCGAAGTTTTTCCTTACAATTAAAAATCTGTTATGTTTATTGTTTTGTAATGACAGTAAACATCCCCGTCATGTTTGGTGAGTAATCCTTAAAATCAAATTTTTCATAGAACGATTCTTTACCTTCTGATGCAAATAAACCGACAAACGCCTTATCAGGGGCATTCTCATGTAAGTATGCAACTAAACGATGCATGATTTCTTTCCCGATACCATGTTTCTGATAATCCGGATGAACTACTATATCTTGAATATAGAAATAGATAGATCCGTCACCAACAATTCGCCCCATGCCAATTATTTGTTCATTATCTTTCACTGTGATGCAGTGAATAGAATTCTTCAGTGAAGTATCTGCTACATCAAAATTCATATAATCAGTCCATCCAACAGAATCACACAAATATTTGTACTCTTCTAATGTTGGAATGTTATGTTCAAACTCATATGTTTTCAAAATGTACCCTCCAAGCCCTTAAATTTAACAAGTATATACATTCGACATTTTTTTATCTTTTCCTCTTATGTAACTGAATTCCCTTTAGCTATTGAATTTCGTCCAGTTTCCGTATTTGTATTTGTGTTAATTAATAAGAGTTTAGGGGAAAAATATAAGAAATAATCGAAAGGGAAGTGGGAAAATGAATGATGAGAAAAAGTATACAGTGGTAGGTACTGATGTTGAAGAAGTAAAACGTTTAAATGAAAATTCGGGATTATCATATAATCAAGTGAAAGAATTATTAGCGAAGCAAATGCAAAAAAAGAAGTAATGAAATTGAAATCCTTTATTTTTTCATTTAGCATTCTAATTAGAGAGAGTTATGAGGATAACTCTCTTTTTCAATACAATGGAGCAACTTTTAGAGCGGAGGAAACAGCATGAAAAAGTGGATAAAGATAACGCTGTCAATTGCTGGGGGTATCGTCCTATTGACATGTGCCGGAGGATATTACGTGTATAAAAATTATTTTCCAAAGGAACCTGAGCGTATCGTATATGATAAAGATAGAGTGTTAAAACCGATACATAATCAGTTGAAAGGGATTAACATAGATAATTTGAAGATAAAAGAAAAAGAGGTTGTAAATGCGACTGTGAACGAGCTTCAAAAAATGATTGATGATGGAAAATTATCATATGAAGAGTTAACGAGTATTTATCTTTTTAGAATACAAGAACATGACCAAAATGGAATATCATTAAATGCTGTTACAGAGATTAATCCAAATGCAATGGAAGAAGCGCGAAAGTTAGATAAAGAAAGGTCTTCAAATAAGAAATCGAACTTATACGGCATGCCGGTTATCGTAAAAGATAATGTACAAACAGAAAAGGTGATGCCGACAAGTGCGGGCACGTATGTGTTAAAAGATTGGATTGCAGATGAAGATGCGACAATCGTGAAGAAGTTGAAAGAAGAAGGTGCTTTTGTTTTAGGAAAAGCGAATATGTCTGAATGGGCAAATTATTTATCCTTTACAATGCCTAGCGGATATAGCGGGAAAAAAGGACAAAATTTGAATCCGTACGGTCCGATTACGTTTGATACATCAGGATCAAGCTCTGGATCTGCTACAGTAGTTGCGGCAGATTTTGCGCCGCTTGCAATCGGGACAGAAACGACTGGATCAATTGTAGCACCAGCGACGCAGCAATCAGTAGTTGGATTACGTCCAACACTAGGTATGGTGAGTAGATCAGGGATTATTCCGTTAGCTGAAACGCTTGATACAGCAGGGCCGATGGCAAGAACGGTAAAGGATGCGGCAACGTTATTTAACATAATGGTAAGTTATGATGAAAAAGATACTATGACAGAAAAAATGAAAGAAAAAGAAAGAATTGATTATACGAAGGATTTATCAATAGATGGATTGAAAGGGAAAAAATAGGGGTTCTTTTTTCAATAGATCAACAAGATGAGAATAGAAAGAAAGTAGCAGAAAAGATTAGAAAAGACCTTCAAGATGCAGGTGCGATATTGACTGATGATATTCAGTTAAACAGCGAGGGTGTAGATAATCTGCAAACATTAGAATATGAATTCAAACATAATGTTAACGATTATTTTTCACAGCAAAAAAATGTACCGGTAAAATCGTTAGAAGAGATTATAGCGTTTAATAAAAAGGATAGTAATAGACGAATAAAATATGGACAAACATTAATTGAGGCGTCTGAAAAATCTGTTATAACGAAAGATGAGTTTGAAAAAGTAGTGCAAACGAGTCAAGAAAATGCAAGAAAAGAGCTAGATAGATATTTAGTAGAAAAAGGTTTGGATGCTTTAGTTATGATTAACAACGATGAAGTTCTTCTATCAGCTGTAGCTGGCTATCCAGAATTAGCGGTGCCAGCAGGATATGATAACAATGGAGAGCCAGTAGGTGCAGTGTTTGTCGGGAAGCAATTCAGTGAGAAGGAACTATTCAATATTGGTTATGCGTATGAACAGCAGTCTAAAAATAGAAAATCACCTAAATTGTAAAAGGGTAAACGAAAAAAAGAGCTCCATTGAAGTAAGTAGGTGGCTAATGTAAATAGAATCTAACAATATAAAAAGAAAAAAAGGATTCTTTCTAATTAGTAAGAAAGATTGTCTATAGAAGTTCATAAAATGTAATATATTCAATTTCCATCCACTGAAGGGGGAGGTTAAATCTTAATGAATGAAGTGAAAAATTTCTTTCGAAGTAGAGGGTTTCAACGGTTTCTCGTTTTAATAATAGTAGCGTTAGTATTATATGGATTAAAAAGTATGATCAATTTAATATTAATTACGTTTATACTGACATTTTTAATGGATCGTTTTCAACGTTTTATTTCAAAGAAATTGAAAGTGAACCGGAAAATTGTTATCGCCTGTTTGTATATCATATTAGTTTCCTTTATTGGCACGACATTATATAAATATTTACCTGTGTTAACGATACAAATTTCACAATTGATTTATCAATTTAAATTGTTTTTTCAAAACCCACCTGATAATGAAATCATTAAATATGCACTTTCGACAATTAACGGAATGGAAGTATCAAAATATATAGAACAAGGTGTAGATGTCATATATCAATCGATTGCAAATATAGGAAAAGTCAGTTTGCAAATATTACTCTCACTTATTTTAAGTTTATTTTTCTTGTTAGAAAAAGAACGCATAATATCATTTACTTCGAAATTTAAAGATAGTAGTCTGAAGGTTTTTTATGAGGAGATTGCATATTTTGGTGAAAGGTTTGCAAGATCGTTCGGTAAAGTAATTGAAGCGCAGTTTTTAATTGCAGTTGTAAATTGTATTCTTACTGTCATTGCATTAATTGTTTTAGGATTTCCGCAGCTTCTCGTATTAGCTGTCATGATTTTCTTACTTGGATTAATCCCTGTTGCCGGGGTAATCATTTCCTTGTTTCCACTTTGTATTATTGCATATAACGTAGGCGGAGTTATGTACGTTGTATACATACTTGTGTTCATTACAGTAATCCATGCTCTTGAAAGTTATTTTTTAAATCCGAAGTTTATGTCTGCGAAAACGAATTTACCAATCTTTTATACATTTATGATTCTCATCTTTTCAGAACATTTCCTCGGAATCTGGGGGCTTATTATCGGGATACCAATCTTCATCTTTTTCTTAGATGTACTTGATGTAAATAATGAGGAAGCGATTAAAAAATAGAAAATAAACAAAAAAGCAATCCAAAATAAATTGGATTGCTTTTTATTATGCATATTAAAGAACTGGAGCCATTGTTTCTTTCAGCACTTGAACAGAGTGATCGAATTTTAATTCTTCTTCTTCGCTTAATTCTACTTCTAAAATTTCACGAACACCGCCGCGATTTAAAACAGCAGGTACGCCGATATAAACATCTTTTTGACCGTATTGGCCTTCTAAGTAAGCTGATACTGTTAATACGCTATTTTCGTCGTTTAAAATCGCCTTTGTAACACGTAGAAGTGACATACCAATACCATAGTAAGTTGCACCTTTTCGCTCGATAATATGGTAAGCTGCATCACGAACGTTTATGAAGATTTTGTCTAAATCTTCTTGCGTGTATGTGTTGTCTTTATCAAGAAGCGTTTGTAGTTTTTGAATACCGACTGATACGTGACTCCAAACAGGAAGTTCCGTATCACCATGTTCACCGATAATATAAGCATGAATGTTGTGTGGACCAATATCGAAATACTCACCTAACATATAGCGGAAACGAGCAGAATCAAGAGTTGTACCAGAACCGATTACGCGTTCTTTTGGTAAACCAGATTCTTTCCAAGTTACGTAAGTTAAAATATCGACAGGGTTAGTTGCGATTAAGAAAATACCATCAAATCCGCTATCCATAATGCTACGAACGATTTGTTTGAAGATTTTCGCGTTTTTCTCAACTAAATCTAAACGTGTTTCGCCTGGTTTTTGTGGTAATCCAGCCGTAATGACTACAAGATCAGCATCTTTACAATCTTCGTAGCTGCCTTTCCATACTCTAGTTGGAGCTGGAGCAAATGGAACTGCATGACTTAAATCCATGGCTTCTCCTTCAGCTTTTGCCTCGTTTACATCAACTAAAACAAATTCTTCAGCTACAGCTTGGTTAATCATGCAGTAAGCATAACTACATCCAACTGCTCCTGTTCCTACTAATACAACACGGTTAATCCCTTTTTTCATTTCAAAATTCCTCGCAATTTCATTGATTTTATTATGTAAGATAATACGTCTTACTTCTATAGAGTCATATCTAGTTTATTACATTTTATAAAAGATATTCAAGTATTTGAAAATGTATCCTTGCAATTTCTTGCATGAAACATAGGAAGTAAGTTAAAGGAATATAATGCAATAAAATCCTTTATCAAAGGGGAAAAGGGTATGATGCAGCCATTAACGATGGGAAAAATGCTTCATATTATTAATGTGGGGCTCGTTAAAACGAAGAATCCAAAGCAAATTATTATTGCTGGTGCAGGGATTTCAGGATTAGTTGCAGCATCGTTATTGAAAGAAGCAGGGCATAACATAACAATTTTAGAAGCAAATAATCGAATAGGCGGAAGAATATATACGATTCGTGAACCATTTAGCTCTGGTTTATATTTTAATGCAGGGCCGATGCGAATTCCTGGAATACACGAGTTAACTTTAGCTTATATTCATAAATTTAAATTACCGTTAAATCTGTTTATAAATAAAACCGCTTCAGATATTATTTATACGAATAATATTAAAACGAGATTGAGCATATTCGAAAAAAATCCAAGTATACTTGGATATCCTGTTTTAGAGAACGAAAAAGGGAAAACGGCAGAAGAGTTAATGTTAGTAGTATTAGAACCCATACTAAATTTTATAAAAAAAGATCCTAATAAAAACTGGATTATCGTTGAAAAAAAGTATAAAACATATTCGCTCGGCTCATTTTTAACTGAATATTATTCAGACGGTGCAATAGATATGATTGGGGTACTTCTTGATATGGAAGCTTATATGGGAATGTCTTTAATTGAAGTATTACGGGAAATGATTTTTTTTACTTCAACGACGAAATATTATGAGATAACGGGTGGAATGGATGTATTACCCAATTCATTTTTGCCACAGCTAAAGGATAATATTTTTATGTCATATAAAGTAGAGAAAATTATACAAGAAGATAATAAAGTAATGTTACAAGGAAATCGTGAGCAAACGTTAGAGCGATTTACTATAACAAGTGATATTGCTATTATCACAATTCCATTTTCAGCGTTACGATTTGTAGAAGTTCGGCCGTATCATTTATTCTCTTATTATAAAAGACGAGCAATTCGTGAATTAAATTATATTGCTGCAACTAAAATTGCGATAGAGTTTAAAAGTAGATTTTGGGAAAGAGTGGGGCAATGTGGCGGTAAATCTATTACAGATTTACCTATACGGTTTACATATTATCCGAGTTATGGCATTCATACACCAGGGGCAGCTACCGTTTTAGCGAGTTATACGTGGGCAGATGAGGCGTTAACATGGGATAGTTTACCGAATAGTGAACGCATTCGTTATGCATTAAGAAATTTAGCGGAAATATACGGTGACATCGTTTATAGTGAGTTTGTTACAGGGGCATCTTTTAGCTGGAGTCAAAATCCGTATTCTTGCGGCGCATTTACAGCTTTCGAACCGGGCCAAGAACTCGAGTTATTTCCGTATATTACACCACCATCTGGGAAAGTGCATTTTGCCGGAGAGCATACGACATTAACACATGGGTGGATGCAAGGAGCAATAGAGTCTGGAATTCGAGTTGCTCATGAAGTAAACGAAAAGTGAACATATATTTACAAATCACCACTCTTTTAATAAAATAATAAATATAAATCGTAATTATTACGCTTTGAATACGTTTGAAATAAAGAAATGGATGGTCGATCAAATGAAAAAAGTAGAAATTCATATATTAGGTGGCTTTTTAGGTAGTGGAAAATCAACATTATTACAAAATTTATTGTTAGCGGAGAAAAAGAAGAATAGAAAAGTTGCAGTATTAATGAATGAAATTGGTGAATACTCGGTAGATACAGATATTATTGGAAAAGAGAATGTTTTAAGAGAGCTTCTGAAAGGATGTATTTGTTGTACGCTAAAAGAAGAGCTTGAAATACAATTACATTCGTTATATCAGCAAGAAAGACCAGATGTCATTTATATAGAAACGACAGGTGTTGCACATCCAATTGAAGTGTTAGATGCATGTGTATCACCAATTTTAGCACCTTTCCTAGAAGTGAAATCAATTGTCGTCGTTTTAGATGCAGTAAGGTGGTTAAATCGAAGTGTATTAAGTGCAAACGTTCAGCAATTATTGCATGAGCAACTGAAGTTTGGTAGCCACATTTTAATTAATAAATCAGATTTACTAACAGATGCGGATAAGAACAAAGTAATTGAAGAAGTGAAAGCAATAAATAATCATGCGAAATTGTTTGAAACAAAATATTGTAATATATCTTTAGAAGACATAGAAGCAGCTGAATTTACGAATGATGGGGAACATGAGACACTACATGTCAAACAGCATTTGCATATACAAACGATGACATATCAATTTACGAAATCGATTGATCAAGATAAATTATATGAATGGCTTTCGAATTTACCAGATAGTATTTATCGTGTAAAAGGATTTGTGAAATTCCATGGAGATAAATATCCTCACTTATTCCAATACTCGTTCGGGGTACCGATTTTATTGGAACAAGACTTCGGTTTCCCAACGAACTTGGTAGTAATAGGAGAAGGGCTAGATAAGAAACAATTGGCTGAAGGGTTAGAGAAAGTGGAACTTAATTCTAATTAAGATTAAAGGGAGCTGCCACATAAGTTGATGAAAACGACTTATGTGGCAGCTTTTTATTTTTGGTGAATAAGCATATAGATACTTGTATTCATTTTAAATAGTCACTCTTTTAGTATTTTCGTTTTCCAAGAGAAACACTTATATTAGAGCCTCTACTAATTTCAACTTTGCGACCATCTAATTCTATTGTTCGAGAGCTTGCAGTAGGATTTTTAATTAGACTGTACAGATAATCTGCTTTAGTTGGTAGTAGTGTGTTTAGGATTTTTTTCACAGGCTCGTTTAATACCGGATCATCACTTGTAATATACATTCTATATGCGCTATCATCTGAGGAAGAAAAATAAAAATACATCATGTTATCATATCCGTCTTTACCATTTTTATTATATATATATTCCGAAGAGCGTTTGAAAAATCCAGAATCAATTAGTATATTCTCAATTTCTTTATACTTATCCTCATCTTTCGCAGGAATAGAATCAGGAACAAAATAAGGACTTACATTAATTGCACTATACATAAACTTTGCAAATTGTTCTCTTGTTACATTCAGTTTTCCGCCATATTGATAGTTTCCAATTCCGTTTGTAATACCATTACTATACAATGAACGAACAGAGTTTGTTGCCCAATGATTATTTGGAACATCATAGAAAAGGTCGTTTGTTTTTACAGGTAAATGAAACGCTTTTTGTAAGATAACAGCCATTTCATATCGAGTTAATGTATCATCAGGTCTAAACTTGTCAGTGCTATTGTCCCCTGTCATGATTCCTTTTTGAGCAACTGCTTTAATATTGTTTTCAAACATATGCCCATGAATATCAGAGAAATGTTTACTTGTAGATCCGGTATTTTCTAGTTTTAAGTATCTTGAAATAATCGCAGCTACTTGCCCACGAGTTACATTGTCCCCAAATCCAAATTTTCCGTTACCATAACCATTCATGACATTTTGTTCAGTTAAATGGTCAATCGAATCTTCAGACCAATGCCCTTTTGGTACATCGATGAAACGTTCAGTTTGTGCATGAGCATTCGTTGCACCGAATAATGTGGCGGTAATTAAGCCTGTTGCAAGTACATGTTTAAAATTCATTATGATTCCTCCTAAGTATATAAAACAATATTTTCTCACTCATATCCGTTACTTTTAAGTGATAATCACTTATTTATTATATTGGTATATTTAGTTTTTGTAAAATATGGATTTACTTTCGGAATATTGCTTAAATATATTTGGTGTTATAAGAGGGAGGGAAGTATAAAAAGTTAACTGACGGGGCGTTGATTCATTCTGATTAGGGATGTGTTATAAAATTCTTACTAATTAATAGCTGGTCAAAAGAAGACAACCTTTGTTGGGGTATAAAAAATGCTTGCAGATTTTGTCTAACAATAATAATTGTAAAATTCAGAAATGTATTTATAATCAAATCTAAGAGGTGATTCAGGTGTCAGAAAAGATAATAATGGATGTAAAAAATCTAACAACAAAAGGGTTAGAAACAAGAGAGAAATTATTGTGTGCTGCAGAAGAAGTGTTTGGTAGTAAAGGATATTACGAGGCGTCTATCGTGAATATTACACAAGAAGCAAAGGTAGCGCACGGAACTTTCTATAATTACTTCCCATCTAAAAAAGATATATTTGGTGAATTGATTCGCAGATTGAACCGTGAGTTACGCTTAATTATTAAAGAAGAAATGAAGAGGATATCAAGTTACGAAGAGGCACAAAGAAGAGGTTTTCAAGCATTTTTTCGATGGGTGAAAGATCGTCCTAATCTATATAACATTGTACAACAGGCGGTAGTTGTTGATGATAACTTATATAGATGGTACTATGCAAAGCTCGCAAATGGATTTTTAAAAAGTTTATCGGCTGGTATGGAAGCGGGGGAGTTTAAACAACTTGATAAAGAAACAATTGCGTATTGTCTTATGTCAATTGGGCAATTTCTAGGAATGCGATGGGGGTATTGGGAAGAGAAAGATGTTCCGGAAGATGTATTTGAAGCAGCGATGTCATTAATATTTGAAGGATTGAGAAAGAGATAAGGGAGTGGGGAAAATATGCAAGGCATTGCTTATTGGATTGAAAAACGGGCCTATTTACATCCAGATCGCATTGCCATTATTACAGATGAGGAGGAAATGACATATAAACAGTTACATGAGTATGTAAATAAAGTAGCTGCATATTTAATTTACGATTTACATGTGCAAAAAGGAGAAAGGATAGCTATTTTATCGCAAAATAGCTTGGAATATATTGTGGTTTTATTTGCTATAGCAAAAGTAGAATGTATTGCTGTTCCACTGAATATACGGTTAACAGAAAATGAACTTATATTTCAGTTAGGGGATAGTGGAACTACAGTTTTATTTGTAGAGGAAACATTTCAAAATATGGCACTGTCAATGCAGAAGGTATCGTATGTACAAAGTGTGATTTCGATTAAAAGTTTAAAAGAAATAGAAGATAGAAAAATTGATAACTTTGAAGAGATAAATGAAAGCGCATCCTTTATTATATGTTATACCTCAGGGACAACTGGAAAACCGAAAGGAGCTGTACTTACACAAGAAAATATGTTTTGGAATGCGCTAAATAATACATTTGCGATTGATCTAACTATTCACGATCGCTCCATTGTATTACTGCCTTTATTTCATATTGGTGGGATTGGCTTATTCGCATTTCCAACTTTATTTGCAGGTGGTGTAATCATTGTTCCGAGAAAATTTGAGCCAACTACAGCTCTTTCCATGATAGAAAAACATAAAGTGACTGTAGTGATGGGAGTACCTACAATTCATCAAGCATTAATGAATTGTGAGAATTTTGGAACTACAAATTTGCAATCAGTTCGCTGGTTTTATAACGGTGGTGCTCCGTGTCCAGAAGAGTTGATGAGAGAATTTATAAATAGAGGATTTTTATTTGGTCAAGGCTTTGGTATGACTGAAACATCACCAACCGTATTTATGCTTTCAGAAGAAGATGCAAGACGTAAAGTAGGCTCAATTGGGAAACCAGTTTTGTTTTGTGATTATGTACTTATTGATGAAAACAAAAATAAAGTTGAGATTGGTGAAGTTGGAGAGTTACTTATAAGAGGGCCAAATGTAATGAAAGAGTATTGGAATCGGCCAGATGCAACAAAAGAAACGATTCAAGATGGTTGGTTATATACGGGAGATTTAGCTAGAGTTGATGAAGATGGTTTTGTATACATTGTCGGTAGAAAAAAAGAAATGATAATTTCCGGTGGTGAAAATATTTATCCACTTGAAGTAGAGCAAGTCATTAATAAGCTTTCGGACGTATATGAGGTAGCGGTCGTTGGTAGGCAACATGTAAAGTGGGGAGAGACTCCAATCGCCTTTATTGTGAAAAAAAGTAGCAGTGTATTAACTGAAAAGGAAGTCATTGAACATTGTCGTTTATTTCTAGCAAAATATAAAATACCGAAAGAGATTGTTTTTCTAAAAGAATTGCCTAAAAATGCAACTGGTAAAATTCAAAAAACACAGTTAGCAAATCAATTGAAAAGTAGGTGAAGAGATGACGATGTACAGCACGGGTCAAAAGGCGTCATGTAGTAAAACAATAACAGAAACGGATTTTGTATTATTTGCAGGTTTAAGTGGGGATTTTAATCCAATCCATATTGATCATGAGTATGCGAAAAAAACTAGATTTAATCAAAGAATAGCACATGGTTTACTAACTTCTAGTCTATTATCGCAATTGCTTGGTATTCATTTACCTGGAAAAGGATCCGTTTATATGGAGCAAACTATTAAATTTACAGCACCAGTTTTTATAGGAGATACAATTACAGCAACGGCTACAGTACAAGAATTTATAATAGAAAAGAGAGTTTTGAAATTGTTAACGGAGTGTCATAACCAAAAAGGAGATTTAGTATTAACAGGTGTAGCTACAATGATGGTGCCAAAAGAAGGAGGAGTAGTCTAATGAATATTGGGATTGAAGCGACTGGTGTTTTCTTCCCAAAAGACGTAGAGACGGCTGCAGATCTATCTAAAAAAACAGGTATTCCTGAGCACATTATTATAGAAAAGTTTGGATTATATGAAAAACATGTCGCAGATGAAACGATGCATGCATCAGATTTAGCTATTGCTGCTGCAAAGCCAATATTATCACAAGTAGATCCTCAATCTATTGATGTAGTCATTTATTTTGGCAGTCCACATAAAGATTACCACGTATGGTCTAGTGCCCCAAAAATTCAGCATGAACTTGGATTAAAAAATGCTTATGCTTTTGAAATTATGAATGTTAGTTCTTGCTTTCCTATTGCTCTCAAAGTGGCAAAAGATATGCTCTACTCCGATAACTCAATTGAAAATATATTATTAGTAGGTGGATGTAAAGAATCTCAAATTGTAGATTATGATAATCCACGCTCGCGTTTTATGTTTAATTTCGCTGATGGCGGAAGTGCAGCTTTAGTGAAAAAAGACGCTAGAAACGGTGAAATATTAGGAAGTGCGATTATAACAGATGGTTCATTTCATGAAGATGTTCGTATTCCAGCAGGTGGATCGAAGCAGGTTGCGAGCTACGATACAGTTGAGAATCGACAGCATTATATTGATGTAATAGATCCTATTAGTATGAAAGAACGTCTAGACAGGGTTTCAACTCCTAATTTTGACAAGGTTATTCGGGAGGCGTTAAGAAAAAGTGGATTTACTCCTAAAGATATTAAAGTATTGTTACCACTGCATACAAAACGTTCTATGTTAATAGAATTGATACAGGGGCTAGGGCTAGCAGAAGAACAAGTTGTATATTTAGATCATTATGGACATATGTCAGCGCTTGATCCTTGCATTGGTCTTCACTTTGCAAATGAACAAGGAAAATTACAGGCCGGAGATATTGCAGTAGTAGTTAGTGCAGGGACTGGATATACGTGGGCAGCGACTGTAATTAGGTGGTGAAAAATGCTAGATGAATACATAGGGAATGGAGGTATTTGGAAAATGGCGGCGAATGTAAAGGTACTTCATTAAATTTTTTTAACAGATTTGTTTGTATGATTCAGAGGAAAAGTCATAATTACGGGTGGATAACTTTGGCGTGTTTGACTCTATCAGAAAGTAAAGTATGGGGGGATCACAATGTCGATGAAAAAACGTAAATGGCTAAGAATGATGGCTACTGGTTGTGTTTTAAGTTCGTTATTAATAACGGCAGCTTGTTCAGGAAAGAAAACAAGTACAGAGGGTGACAAGACGATTAAGGTAGGTGTTCTTGCTTCATTAACGGGTCCATTAGAATCATATGGAAAACAAACAGTGAACGGATTCGAATTAGGGTTAGACTATGCAACGGGTGGGACTGGGAAAGTGGAAGGGAAGAAGATTAAGTTTGTTGTAGAAGATACGGAAACGAAAGCAGATGTAGCAGTGAAGAAAGCTACGAAGTTATTAGAAGAAGAGAAAGTTGATTTTTTAGTCGGATCGTCTAGTTCAAGTGATACATTAGCAGTTTTACCACTAGCTGAAGAATATGAAAAAATTATGGTTGTTGAACCGGCAGTAGCTGATAGTATTACCGGAAAGAACTGGAATAAATATATTTTTAGAACAGGAAGAAATTCATCTCAAGATGCAGTAGCTGGTGCTGCAGCAATTGCTAAAAAAGATGTGAAAATAGCAACGTTAGCACAAGATAATGCTTACGGTCGTGAAGGGATTGCTGCATTTAAAGCTGGAGCGAAGAAATTAGGTGCGAATATTGTAAACGAGCAATATGCTGATACGAATTCGACTGACTTCACTGCAAATATTCAAAATATCATTAGCTCAAAACCGGATTATTTATTTATCGTTTGGGCTGGGGCAAATTCACCTTGGAAACAGTTGAAAGATATGAATGTGGAAGCGCAAGGTATTAAAATTTCTACCGGTGCACCAGATATACCGGCATTAAAAACGATGGATGCGTTAGTAGGAATGCAAGGTTTTTCTGTTTATTATCATACACTCCCGAAAAATAAGGTGAATGATTGGTTAGTTGAAGAACATAAAAAACGATTTAATGGTGCGGTGCCAGATTTATTTACAGCAGGTGGAATGTCAGCGGCAATTTCTATTGTAGAAGCTTTAAAGAAAACAAAAGGTGATACAGATGTTGATACGTTGATTAAGAAAATGGAAGGAATGGAATTTGATACACCGAAAGGAAAGATGAAGTTTAGAGAAAAGGATCACCAAGCGATGCAAACACTTTATTCTATCACATTGAAAAAGCAAGATGGTGTTGATTATCCGGTGCCAGTATTAGAGCGAGAATTAACGATGAAAGAGACAGAACCACCAGTTCAAAATAAATAAACTGAATTTTCTGTTGTTTTTGTATAAAGAGGGGGATGCCCTCTTTATACGTATTTCTTTCATACTTAAAGCTTTAAAGGGAGGGATTTCGTGACACATTTGCTAGAAACGAAAAATCTTAGCGTATCTTTTGGCGAGCATCATGTTATTAAGGATGTGAATTTAACGGTACAAAAAGGAAAGCTTATTTCCATTATTGGACCAAATGGTGCAGGAAAGACAACGTTATTTAATTTACTAAGTGGACAAATTTCTCCAACAAAGGGTGAAGTATATTTTAAAGGACGAGAGATTACAAAATTATCAATTTCGGATCGAACTCGATTAGGAATCGGCCGTTCTTTTCAGCTTACAAATATATTCCCAGAGTTAACGGTACTTGAAAATGTTCGTTTAAGTGTTCAATCATTTGTTCAAGATTACTATAGTTTTTTTCCGAGTTCGGCAAAATTTAAGCAACAAGTGGGAGAGGCGAGACGTTTCTTAAAAACAGTCTTACTTCACGAGAAAGAACATGTATTAGCGAAAGATTTAGCACATGGGGAAAAACGAAAGTTAGAGCTTGCGATGTTACTAGCTTTAAAAACGGATGTATTACTACTTGATGAGCCGACGGCAGGTATATCAGTTGAGGAAGTACCGGCTATTTTACAAGTGATTGAAAATATTAAGAAACATCCAGAGAGTACAATTGTACTAATTGAACACAAGATGGATATGGTACTAGGTTTATCAGACCATCTTATCGTTTTGTTCCATGGAGAGTTATTGGCTGAAGGTTTGCCTGAAGAAATGATGAAAGATGAGCGTGTACAAAGTGCTTATTTAGGGGGATTATATAGTGGCACTATTACAAGTGAATAATATAGAGACGTATTTAGATCAGTTTCATATTTTACAAGGGGTATCTCTTGCTGTTGAGAAAGGAACGATTACTGTACTGTTTGGAAGAAATGGGGCAGGGAAGACGACGACATTACGTTCGGTTATGGGATTTCACCATATCGCACATGGTGAAATTTATTATGATCGTACACAAGTAAATGGATTATCTACACATTTAATTTCAAGGAAAGGAATAGGTTATGTACCAGAAAATCAAGGTATTTTTCACGATCTGACAGTAGAAGAAACATTCGCTCTTGCTAGGGGTAAGGGAGAAGAAGCAGAAGAGAAAATTGAGTGGATGCTTGAACTATTTCCAGATTTAAAGCAGTTTTGGCACAAAAAAAGTGGACTCTTAAGCGGAGGACAAAAACAAATGCTAGCAATTTCAAGAGCATTTATTAATAGTGATGGTTTATTACTTATTGATGAGCCGAGTAAAGGCTTGTCCCCTATTATGATAGAAAAATTAATGATAGCCATTTTGAAAATGAAGGAGAAAACAACAGTTTTACTCGTTGAACAAAACTTTATGATGGCTAGTCAAATTGGTGATTACTTTTATATTATGGATAACGGAAGAATTGTTCATAAAGGTTTTATGCATGAATTAAAAGAGGATAAGGAAATGTGTCACAAATATTTAGGAATCTCTTAACATGAATCCGAGGTGAGAAGGATGGATGTGTTAATCAATTTATTTGTAAATGGGATTTCAACAGGGATGCTCATTTTTTTATTAGCATCAGGACTTTCACTTATTTTCGGTTTAATGAGCGTTCTAAACTTCGCACATGGTGGTTTATTTGCCTGGGGAGCGTTTACAGGTGTTTGGATATTTAATATGACAGGTAGTTATGTATTAGCGTTAATTGGAGCAATTGCTATGGGGATGTTTCTTGGATTCATTTTAGAAAGATTCCTTATTAGACCGGTATATGGAAATCATGTTCGCCAGCTTCTTGTGACGCTTGGAGGAATGCTTGTACTTAGTGAATGTATTAAAGTATTTTGGGGGCCAAATCCAATTGGTGCTAAATTACCGTTATGGTTACAAGGTAGTTATACATTTGAAGGTATTATATTAATTAAATATCGTCTATTCGTAATTTTAATTGGGATCATCATTTATATTTCCTTACTATTATTGCTTAAAAAAACAAAGATAGGTCTAATGATCCGTGCAGGTGTAATGGATAAAGAAATGGTTCAAGCGCTCGGTATTAACGTAAAAGCGATATTTTCTTTCGTCTTTTTATTAGGAGCAGGGATGGCAGCGTTGGGAGGCTTCTTATTAGCACCGTATTCAGGAGTTATTTTCGCCGAGATGGGTATGCAGTATGCGATTTTAGCTTTCATAGTAGTAATCATTGGAGGATTAGGAAGCGTACAAGGTTCAGCAATCGCATCTTTAATTGTCGGATTAGCGGGTGCTTTTACAGCGTATTTTATACCGGATTTATCACTTGCAATCAATATGTTAATGTTACTATTTTTCTTAATAGTGAAGCCAAATGGACTTGTTAGTGAAAAGGGGTGAAATGGTGAACAGCACATCAAATCGAATTAAAGTATACTTCGGAGTATTTATGCTCATTTGTTTAAGTGTATTTCCATTCGTAAATGATTCACGGAGCTTGTTAATTTTGTTCACTCAAATCTTCATCTTTGCTATTTTTGCAATGAGTTTTGATGTATTGCTTGGGTATACAGGAATTGTATCGTTCGGCCATTGTATGTTCTTTGGAATAGGAGCGTATGGGGTAGCACTTTTATTTGATCGGCAAGGAGTATCCATAACGAACTTTTTAATAGGGATAGTAGCTGCAATTATCATTTCAGCAATTGTTAGTTATATAATCGGTTTGCTTTCGTTACGGCTGAAAAGTCATTTTTATGCAATGTTAACACTTGCTATTTCACAGTTGTTTTTCGTACTTGCTGAAAAATGGCGTGGACTCACTCACGGAGGGGACGGTTTTACATTTGGTGTACCAGACTTATTCCGTGATCGTTTTACGTTTTATTATGTAACACTTATATGTTTAATTGTCATTTTTATTCTGTTACGTCTTTTCACAAAATCTTCTATTGGAAAAGTATTAAAGGCAATTTCACAAAATGAGCAACGTGTTGAAGCATTAGGATATAAAGTTCTTCATTATAAAATTATTGCTAGTATTGTTGCAGGAGTAGTTGCTACGATTAGCGGTGGTTTATTTGTTATCACACTACGCTTTGTTAATACGACTGTATTTTCAATTGAAATGACATTAAATGCATTATTGATGACAATGATTGGAGGCGTTGGAACGTTAATTGGAGCAATTGCTGGAGCTGGAATTATTGAATCACTGAAATATTATTTATCAGAACTAGCCACAGCGTATCCGATTTTTGAAAGATGGACAATTATTCTTGGTTTATTGTACATTATCGTCTTGCTAGTTTTTCCGAAAGGATTAGTTGGCACGATTAAGAGACTGAAGAATGTGAAACAGAGTAAGAAGGAGAAAAGTGCAGAAGTGGAGCAAAATGTGTGAAAAATCAATTGTATAGAATATGAAAATCCCTCTTTTAAATTCGTAAAGGAGGGATTTTTATTGGTGTATGTAATTAGTTTATAGCTATTCTATTAATCAAATAGTTCATCAGGGATTTGTTTTAAAGAGTTTTCATTTGTAAAAAAATGAACAGCTAATTTCTCGATTGGAACATTTTCAATTGGTACCAATGTATCATTTCTAATCGGCAAAAAGGCTATTCCTTTTCCGTCCTGAATAAACTCTTCCATAAGCGAATAAGAATCTAATTGTTGAAGTTGACGCTGAGATAAATGATTTTCTTTTAGAAATTGTATCGTCTTATTTCTAAAAGGGCACTTTTTGTCATTACTAACGAAGAAGAGTTCCTGCGAATAGTCAATGGTACGTGTTTCTTTCGTTTTTAATAAGCCTATAGAAATTGAAGTAGTAAATACTTTTTTAAAAGCTGCGTCGGGATCATCCTCATAAGTGATGACCATATCAACTTTTTGTTGTTGCAGTAATTTTTGTAAATGACTACTATTTTCTACATATATTTGATAATTCCTGAAATTTTCTTTAATACGCTTACTTACATAATTAGTCAAAATAGATTGTGACGTCGCGATTATATAAGAAGAACCACTCGTTTTAATTTTATCTTTCGCTTCTTCTACTAAAGTTAATATTTGATTCGTGTAGCCTAATAAAATGTCACCAGAAGGTAACAAGGAAACGCCTTTGTTATCTCTATGTAGTAAAGGAGTTTCTAATTCTTGTTCTAATTTTTTGATTCGCTCAGTTACGTTTGGCTGAACATATCCTAACTCTTTAGCAGCTTTACTAATAGAACCTTCACTAGCTACAGTTTTGAATATAATAAGATCATTTATTTCCATTTATCACAGCCCCTTATACGGTATCATTATAAATGATAACAAACATAATTTATACCTATTTTACGTTAGTCAATCACCGGTTTATCATTGTGTATATAAGATAGAAAGTGAGTGATAAACATGATTGGAATGCAATATAAAGTCATTTTGCCAAAGGATTATGACATGGAGATTATTAAAAAAAGGGTAAAGGATAATGGGCATAAAACGGATGGTTTTCAAGAATTGAATTTCAAAGCATATTTAATTACTGAGGTAGGTATGGAAGGGAATTTCTATAACTGTTATGCACCTTTATATATTTGGAATGGTCATGAAGGAATGAACAAATTTATCTTTGAAGGGTATTACGATAATATTTTACAATCTTTTGGGTGGCAACAAATAAATATAGGTGTTCCATTAGTTGTTAATCTAAGTGGTGATTTTAAGAAATGTAAGTATGTTGTTGAATATGTGGGAAGTATTTCTCAAAAGAATTCATTGATTGGGACTCAATTTAATATTTTTAATAAGAATGTCCAGAATACAGAAAATTGTAAAGGGAATGTAATAGTGTATAACCCAGATAAGTGGGGATATAGTCAGTTTGAATTTTATGAAGTAAAGCCTGAAATTGAAGAGATGGAGGATATTACAATATATGAGGTTTTACACATTTCACAGTAGATGAGGAATTGAAATATAAATAAATTATTTATAAAAAATCCATTTTGAGTCAAGTAATAATGTTCAAAATGGACTTTTCTTAATTATCTTATGTATATTCAAAACAAATTACTGCTTTTCTTAATTCTTTATTAAAGAATAAGTAAATACGATCGGCACCATAAGCTTGAAAATAATATCCTGTAACAAATCCAACATATGTAAATGGATGTCCATATTCATCTTTTGGTACATATAGAAGATTCGTAAAGTCAAAAATTTCGTCTTCGTTATCGCAGTCTTCTAATAATTCTTTACCTTCTTCTGTCATAAAACGAACATCATTTAGGATACCATTTACCACGGGATAATTTAATCCCCAGCCATTTGTTTGTTTTTCGGCAAACTCTCGTTCTAATACTTCTACAGATGTAAATTCTTTTCTAAAGCTAGAATAAGGATAAATTTTTTGATTACGTTGAAAATAATCTTTACGGATTTGATAATTTCTTTCATTACTCTCGTAGGCTTGTTCTATTATGTCAGAATTATTTTGTTCGATTTCGAAATAATTCCAATCCGCTTCAAATTTATATTTTCCATTAATGACATTGAATCCTAATGTATCTGCTTTCGTAAAATTTGTGTGAAATGGTTTGGTGAAATCACCCACGCAACCATCATGGATTTCTTTTGCTGACACAATATGTAACCATTCGTCCAATTCCGGTTCAATACATTGTAAGTTTATAGAACAAATGGGTAAAAAGTGCTTTTTATGTTGTTCTAAATCATCATAAAATATGTCTTCATATTCAGGAAATGGTTTTATAAATTGTTTAGAAATATGCATGTTCTGCCCACCTTTATACTAGTGCTTTGTTTAATTTTATCATTTTATTTGAATTTTTTCTTATTTAAAACTTTATGATACTCATAGTTATGGGAAGAAAGAGTTCGTAAGTAAGGTAGATATCTATTGTTAAGATTTTATCATATGTCGAACAGTTGAGAGATGAAGCAAAGTAAGACTTCATACTTATACATAGCCTTACTACATTCGACACATAGCGACAATATAATGTTCGTTTATCTGTTAGTATAGTATATAGTTTTTGGGGATTTTTATCATTTTCACATTGGGGGAAGGGAATTTATGTTTAAAAAAATCGCGACAGTCACTTTAGCAGGGACGTTAGCTTTCAGTTTATCGGCATGTGATGAGAAGAAAGAAGTAGCTAAAACTGTATCAAATGATACTAAGGAAGAGCAAAGTAGTGCCAAAAAAGAAAATACGAAGAATGAAGATACAAGAGAATATAATGTTGAAAAAACTATTGAAATTAGAAATCAAAAATTAACAGTCCATAAAGTACAAATAGCACAAGTGGCAGAATATGATAAGCTGGAAAAAGGTAATGAGTTTGTTATTGTTCATGTTACAGTAGAGAATATTGGTCATCAAAAAGTTAGAATTAACCCATTGGATTTTTACCTTGAAAGAGGCGATGGAAGTATTGTGGACCATACATTTTCAACTAGCAATAAAAATATTTTTAAAATTAAAGATGTAGATCCAAACGGTAAGTTAACAGGAGCTATAACATTTGAAGCGAAAAAAGGTGATTCTAATCTTGAATTAATTTATAGACCTGATGTTATGTCTAAAGAGGAAGTAAAAGTAGAGCTTAAATGATTTATCCCGTAAAAGTCCGATTGGTGTAAACAAGGGCCTTTTATGCAAACTTATACAGGTTTTACATGAAGACGGTATGCTCAAATGAATTTACGGTACGATAAAAGAAAATAATAGATTAGATGGTGTGAATTTCAAATATACTGTTTTGAAAACGAAAAATAAATGCATGATAAGGATTGGCGTTGGAGCTTAATCCTTTTTTTATGGAGATGTAGAGAATGGCAAGTAGACCTAATACTACACGATTGATGCCTTTAGTTAAGTACAAGTAAGTTGAGTTATATAAAAAATGTAATTATTTCTTGCATTACTATCACTTGAGTGGTAAAGTGATAGTGAGATTCACGATAGGAAGTGATCAAATATGCGTGATAATACGATAGGGTCATTAATATGGTTACGTTTAATACGATTTACGAACCAAAGTAATCAGATGTCAAATGAGTTTTTAAAACGGTTTGATTTAACGACAGCTCAATTTGATGTGCTTTTGCAAATACGTACGTATCAGCCACTCACACAAATGGAGTTAGCTGAAAAGGTAACTGTTACACAAGGCGGTATTTCTCGAATGTTAACTCGTCTTGAAAAAGAAGGATATATTGTACGAAAACAAGATTGGAAAACGAAAACAATTAGTCTTACAGAGCAAGGGGAAGCAGCTTTAGAGAGAGCGTTGCCAGAGCAACTTGCATTTCAATCATCGTTTTTTGATGATGTATTAAATGAAGAAGAGCAGAAAATATTATACGAGCTGATGACGAAAGTTCATAAGCATAGTGAAAAAAAAGAATTGCCGCAAGAGTAATTTTTTTTCACTATCAATTGACTAATCAAGTGATGGGTGATTGAAGAAAATGAATACGACTGAATTAAAGGAGAGAGCAACTATGGAAAAATACCGTATGGATACAAGTAAAGGAATAGAGTTTGGATTATATTCAATTGGGGATCATGTTTTAAATCCACATAACGGAGAGAAAATTAGTGCAGAACAAAGAATTCATGAATTAATTGAAACAGCAAAGTTAGCGGATGAATCTGGACTTGATGTATTTGCTGTCGGTGAAAGTCATCAAACGCATTTTACAACGCAAGCTCATACAGTTATTTTAGGAGCTATTGCACAAGCTACGAAAAATATAAAAATTGCAAGTTCAGCAACGATAGTAAGTACATCTGATCCGGTACGAGTGTATGAGGATTTTGCTACAATTGACTTAATTTCTAATGGACGTGCAGAAATCGTGGCTGGTCGTGGATCTCGTATTGGGGGATATAGTTTACTTGGTTATGACGTGAATGATTATGAAGAGCTATTTGAAGAGAAGATGGAACTTTTATTAAAAATTAATAAAGAGGAACATGTAACATGGAACGGACAGTTCAGAGCGCCGCTTGCACATGCATCGGTTATTCCGAGAGCTAAAAATAATAACTTACCAATTTGGCGTGCAGTTGGTGGCCCACCAGCTAGTGCGATTAAAGCAGGACGTGCGGGTGTACCAATGATGATAACAACACTAGGTGGTCCAGCTATTAACTTTAAAGGATCAGTAGATGCTTATCGTGAGGCTGCGGCGCAAAGTGGATTTAATCCAGCAAGTTTGCCAGTTGCAACAACGAGTTTATTTTATACAGCAAAAAATTCACAAGATGCGTTTAGTGAATACTATCCTCATATTAATGCTGGTATGCTTACACTGCGTGGTGGTGGGTATCCGAAGCAACAATTTACAAATGCAGTAGATTATCGTGACGCATTAATGGTTGGTAGCCCGCAACAAATTATTGAAAAAATGCTTTACCAATATGAATTGTTTGGACAACAACGTTTTATGGCACAAATTGATTTTGGTGGTGTGCCACTTAATAAAATTGAGAAAAATATCGAATTAATTGCTACTGAAATTTTACCGGCTGTTAGAAAACATACAGCAAAATAATTTGAAAAATACCGAGAGTCTAATCGATTCTCGGTATTTTTTTATGTATTAATTTAGTTTGAAAAAATGGCAAAAAAATAAATTTTTAGTCTAGAAAGAGGGAAGGGATTTTCTATTTTTGAATAACATTATTTCGTGTTTGAATTTTAGGAATGTATTTTTCTCTTGACAAAAAAGCAACTGATTTCTTCATTGGTAAAGAGGACATTTTTTCGCGAATAAGTCAAGCGTATGTAGAGAAAAATGATTTATTTATTGATATGAGAGTAAGTCTTATATTAAAAAAATACATTTTAGTAATGAGAAAAATCTAATTCAAAAAAATGACAAAAGACATATTTCAGACAAAATGATGTCAATAATACGTCAAAAATCAGCTGAATTTACTATGCAGGTATATTATACAATTCGATTAACGGATAAAACACTACTGAAATAGTGAAAAGGTAAATTTTATGAGAAAGTTCTTTTGTAATTATCTTGAAAACTGAAAAATTATATTTTCTAAAAGTACATAAACAAATTTATCTTTCTATATTTCTAAGATTTGAGTTGTTTTATTCATACAACTCAATTGAAATTACGATATAAAAAATTATGAAGGAAGTGATTGTAGTATGGAAACGCTCGAATTGGCACGAATACAATTCGCATCAACAACGATTTTCCATTACTTTTTTGTTCCGCTGTCTATTGGTTTAGCTTTTATCATTGCGTTAATGCAAACGTTATACGTGGTAAAGGGACAAGAAATTTATAAGAAGATGACGAAGTTTTGGACACAAATATTCCTAGTTAACTTTGCGGTAGGTGTAGTAACTGGTATTTTACAAGAATTCCAGTTTGGCATGAACTGGTCAACATATTCACGTTTCGTAGGTGATGTGTTTGGTCCATCACTTGCAATTGAAGGCTTATTAGCATTTTTCATAGAGTCTACATTCCTAGGTTTATGGGTATTCGGTGAGGACAAATTACCGAAGCGAATTCACTTGTTATGTATTTGGCTCCTTTCAATTGGAACAATGTTATCAGCATTTTGGATTTTAACTGCAAGTGCATTTATGCAATCGCCAGTAGGATATGAAATGGCAGCAGATGGACGTGCACAGATGAATGATTTCTTAGCGATTATTCAAAACCCACAATTATGGGTACAATTCCCGCATACAATTACAGCTGCGATTGCAACTGGTGCATTCTTTATTGCGGGTGTGAGTGCATGGAAAATAACGAAAGCTCAAGAAACTGAAGTGTTTAAAAAATCGTTCCGCATTTCTATCATTGTTGGAACACTTACAACGGCGTTAGTATTATTCTTTGGTCATGCGCAAGCACAACAATTAATTAAGACGCATCCAATGAAAATGGCAGCAGCTGAAGCGTTATGGAATACGAGTGAGGATCCAGCGCCATTTACAGTATTTGCGAAAATTGATGCAGAGAAGCAAGAAAATTCGTTTGAAATTCAAATCCCTTATATGCTAAGTCTATTATCATTTGATAAATTTAGTGGTCAAGTAGAAGGGATGAATCAAATTCAAAAACAATATGAAGAAAAATATGGGCCTGGAGATTATATACCGCCAGTACACACTATGTTCTGGAGTTTTAGAGCGATGGTAATGAGTGGAACATTTATGCTTCTTCTAGGAGCATACGGATGGTTCTTATCAAGAAAAGATCGTTTAGCTGAAAAAACTTGGTATTTAAAATTAATGGTGTATGCAATTGCACTACCGTTTATCGGTAATACAGTAGGATGGATTATGACTGAAATGGGACGTCAGCCTTGGGTAGTTTTCGGTGTTATGAAAACGGAAGATGCTGTATCTCCAAATGTTACGTTCGGAGAAGTATTATTCTCTTTAGTTTCATTCACATCACTATATTTAATTATAGGTGGAATCACTATTTACTTATTCGTTCGTATTATTAAAGGACATGAGAATAAGAAAGCGAAACAGGATTCTCAAAGCCATGATCCATTTGATAAGGAGGAAGAGTATGTTATCTCTTAATGAGTTGTGGTTTATCATTATTGCAGTTTTATTCGTAGGCTTCTTTGTACTTGAAGGTTTCGATTTCGGTGTAGGTATAGTTTCAAGGTTTTTAGGGGAAAACGATTTAGAGAAAAGAATTTACTTAAATACAATTGGCCCATTTTGGCACGCGAATGAAGTATGGCTTGTTTGTGCAGGTGGGGCTATGTTCGCAGCATTCCCGCACTGGTATGCAACTTTATTTAGCGGGTTTTACATTCCGTTTGTATTTATGCTTCTTGCTTTAATTATAAGAGGGGTTTCCTTTAAATTCCGTGCGAAAATAGACAATCATAAATGGAAAGGTTTTTGGGATTGGGGTATGTTTTTAGGAAGTTTACTACCGCCTGTTCTTTGGGGAGTTGCAATTGCTAACTTTATGGTAGGTATTCCAATTGATGAAACGAAAAATGCTGTAGGTGGATTCTTACCATTACTTCATCCATTTGCATTACTTGGAGGAGTTATGTTCCTTCTGCTATGTATTGTTCACGGATTGCAATTCCTTACTATACGTACAACTGGTAAGTTAAGAGAACGTGCACGTATTGCTGCGTTGAAAATTGCACCGCTTGCAATTATAGCACTTCTTATTTTTGCCGGTGTAGGGTTATGGAAAACAGATATTTTCACTGGTCATGGTACAGAGTGGATTATGGTTCCGATTGGAGCTTTTGTAGCATTATGTGCGTCAACATTATTAAATAAAAGAAGAAGAGATGGTTGGGCTTTCGTTATGACGAGTTTAACAATCATTTTACTAAGTGCGAGTGTGTTTGCCGGCATGTTTCCACGTGTCTTAATTAGCTCGTTAGGGTCAATATACGATTTAACGATTTATAATGCAGCATCGGGAGATTATGCACTAAAACTGATGACGTATTTTTCAATTGCTATATTGCCATTTGTTTTGGGAAGTCAAATATGGAGTTTCTATGTGTTTAGACAACCTGTTAAGTCAGATAAAGATTTGGAGTACTAATGAAAAGAAAAAGAGGACTTCCGTCGTATCCTGGTAGCCGAGTTTTATATGTAGTGTTAACAATCATTAGCATTTTAGAAGCTATAAGTATTATTGGGCAAACAGTGTTTTTAGCACGGGCTATTACGTTTTTATTTCAAGGAGAAACAGTGCAATCTGTGTTAAATGAAACGGTTTATTTTGGAATCACGTTTGCAGTACGTCATATGCTAGTTCGAATTTCGCAAATATTAGTGGAACGTTTCGCTGAAAAAACAGGATCGCTACTGCGAAAACAATTAATAGAGGCATATTTCACATTAGGTCCACGGTATGTTCAAACTGCTGGAACAGGTCATCTGGTTACCTTATCGATTGAAGGTATTGAGAAATTTAAAACATATATTGAATTAACAATTCCTAAAATGATTAGAAGTAGTATCGTACCGGGACTAATTGTACTATATGTTTTTACGTTAGATATTGAGTCTGGAATCATTTTAGTTGTAACGATTCCTATCGTAATTACATTTATGATCCTACTAGGATTAGCAGCGCAGAAAATGGCAGATAGCCAATATGAAACACATCGAGTACTTTCTAATCATTTTGTAGATACGTTAAAAGGATTAGAAACATTAAAGTATTTAGGGAAAAGTAAACAACACGAAGGAAAGATTGAAAAAGTAAGTAAAAGGTATAGAAAAGCAACGATGCGTACTTTGCGAGTTGCTTTTCTTTCTTCTTTTGCATTAGATTTCTTTACGAGCTTATCCATTGCATTTGTGGCGGTCGGATTAGGGATACGTTTAATAGATGGGACAATTGTACTATTGCCAGCCCTTACGATTTTAATTTTAGCTCCGGAATATTTTCTGCCAATTAAACAAGTTGGAGCGAATTATCATGCTACGTTAGATGGACAACTTGCAATGGAGCAAATAGAAGAGATTTTACAGCAACAAAAAGAAATAGGAACGAAAGAATCTAATGTAGGTTTAATATGGAATGCCTCTAGTAACTTGAAATTACAAGATGTAAAAATAAAGAATAATGAATCTGAAAAAGCTATATTAGAGGGAATTGATTTTACTTGGAAAGGCACCGGCGCTATAGGTGTAATTGGTGAAAGTGGGGCAGGGAAATCGACGTTAATTGACGTATTAGCAGGATTTTTAACTCCTTCGGGTGGAAAGCTGATAATAAATGGTGTGAAAATTGACGGGTCTACTCGAGAAGATTGGCAAAAGAATATTGCTTATATTCCGCAGCAACCTTATATTTTCCCGCTTTCATTAAAAGATAACATTTGTTTCTATGAAACAAATACAACTGATGCAGAAGTGGAAAGAGTTATTAATGAAGTTGGTCTTCGTTCACTCGTTACATCGCTTCCGAACGGGATGTATGAAAGAATTGGAGAAGGTGGACGTATGCTTAGTGGCGGGCAAGAACAACGTGTCGCTATGGCGCGTGCACTTTTAAGCAAAAAGCCAATTATTTTATTAGACGAGCCTACAGCACATCTTGATATTGAAACTG
The DNA here is from genome assembly GCF_002209985.1 of Bacillus sp. K2I17. Lineage (NCBI taxonomy): Bacteria > Bacillati > Bacillota > Bacilli > Caryophanales > Bacillaceae > Bacillus > Bacillus sp. K2I17. The sequence continues at coordinate 24,560 of NZ_NJGF01000006.1, read as the reverse complement.
AATTTGAAATAAAGCAAGCGATGTTACGTCTGTTTGAAGGTAAGCTAGTATTTCTTGCAACACATCGTCTTCACTGGATGAAACAGATGGATCATATTCTTATTTTAAATAAAGGGGAAATGATAAAAAGCGGCACGTATGAAGAACTTTTAAAGAATGAGGCATTACATTTTCAAAGGAAAGAGAGGGGATAGAGATGAGTAACTGGATTAAACCTTATATACAGCAAAATAAAGGTAGAATGACTGTAACTATTTTCCTTGGTCTTCTTGGAGTTAGTTCAGGTGCGATGTTACTTTTCATTTCAGGTTATTTAATCTCTAAATCTGCTCTTAGACCAGAAAATGTAATGGCTGTATATGTTCCTATTGTTGCAACACGTGCGTTTAGTATAGGACAAGCGGTATTTCATTATTTAGAGCGTTTAGTTGGACACGATGTCGTACTACGCATATTAGAAAAGATGAGAACGAAACTATACAGAATAGTAGAACCGCAGGCGTTATTTTTCCGCTCACGATTTCAAACGGGCGATATGTTAGGTATATTATCCGAAGATATAGAGCATTTGCAAAACCTATATTTACGTACAATATTTCCTAGTCTATTAGCGTTAGTTGTATATAGCATATTCGTACTTGTTATCGGAGCATTTGACGTAGTATTTGCACTTATTGCAGCATGTATGTTGGCTATTATCGTTTTTCTTCTTCCGTTTGTATCATTACTTTTAATGAAGCAACATCATGTTACTTTAAAGCAAGGAAGAAGCCGTTTGTATCAACAACTAACAGACGCTGTTTTTGGGTTATCTGATTGGCAAGCAAGTGGTAGAAAAGATGAATTCATTGATAAGTATGTAGAGCAAAATGCTCAGTTGTTAAAAACGGAAAAAAGAATGAAGCGCTGGAATCATATTCGGGACAGTATCATTCAATTAGTAGTGGGAATCGTAGTTATTTCAATGATCATATGGACTGGAAATGAGGCAGCAAGTGAACAGATTGCATCTACCGTTATTGCGGCTTTCGTCTTAATGACGTTATCTGTGACAAATGCGTTAATTCCACTTTCAGATGCTATCGATCGAATTCCATCATATGTAGAATCTGCTCATCGTCTAAATAAAGTAGAAGCTAATGATGTTTTACAGGATGAAAAGGAATTACATGAGGATAAAGATTATGTTGCATCAAAATATATAGACATTGAATTAAATAATGTATCGTATAGTTACCCAGATAGTAATGAATTTGTATTGAAAGAAGTATCACTGCAAATAAAGGCAGGAAAGAAAATCGCCATTTTAGGAAGAAGTGGAACAGGAAAATCTACTTTGTTAAAATTGTTAGCAGGTGCGCTAAGCCCGTTACATGGTGAAGTTTTATTGAATAGTGAACATGCTCATACGAATCTTTTATCAAAATATATTTCTGTATTGAATCAAAAGCCGCATTTATTCGATACGACAATTGGAAATAATGTGCGAATCGGTAAACCAGAGGCTACGGATGAAGAGATATGGACAGCTTTAGAGAAAGCACAATTAGCTTCGCATATAGCTTCTCTTCCAGATGGATTGCAAACAAAAATGCATGAAATGGGAAAAAGGTTTTCTGGTGGAGAAAGACAACGGGTTGCTTTTGCTAGAACGCTAATGCAAGAGGCTCCAATTATTGTACTTGATGAACCTACGATCGGCTTAGATCCAAAGACAGAACTATCTTTAATAGAAACAATGTTTTCTGCAACAGAAGAAAAGACTGTTATTTGGATTACACACCACCTTGTAGGAATTGAACATGTAGATGAAGTTATATTCCTTGATCGTGGTCAAATTGTGATGCAAGGCAGTCATGAACAACTTCTGAAAGAAAACGAGAAGTATCGAAAGCTGTATGAGTTAGATAAAGGAATATAGTTTGAATAAGTAATAATTGTAAAATAGCTACGCCAAATGGTGGAGCTATTTTTGTTTTGAAATGAATATTCTATTCTTTTTTAATGTTGGATTGCAGATGTATATGATCATTATGAATGAAAAATGAATTTCATATTATACATATAATGGAGGGGGATATACATGAAGGAGCAGTATAAAATTATTGTTTTAAGTGATGAAGTATCAGGGGGAAGGATTCAAAATGCATTAGACAAAAATAAATGTAAAACAATAGTTCATGTTGTAGACGTTTCAACTATTGTTCGTATAGAAAATTCTTTTCAATATATAGTCATTTGGAGAGTGGACGCAGAAAAACTTACAAATGAATTGATAAACAAGGGCGTGCAAAGTAAAAAAATTATTAATTTAACAAAATACATGTATGAATGGAGGAATAAATTAATTTCTATATATCAAATAAATCCGGATCTTATGTTTTTATACATGTCTATGAAAAAAGTAAAGAGTGATCCCACATATGAATTGTTTGCTACCGGTTTGTCTTATCCGCATTGTGGCATAAGTACGGAGCTCCTCTCAAAAAAGTCAATAAAATTAACACTTCCATCGCAAGATCTATACTATGATTATTTAATAGCGTCACAACTTCTATCAAACGATCATTCATTTCAATATTGTTTGATAGGAATAGCCTATTTCTCTTTTTACTTTGACATGTCGTTATCATCTGAAGCATATAGAATTCACAAAGTATATTATCCATTGTTTCAAGACGGTCATCATACTGTAGTTCATTCTCCTTTACCCACTGATGGATTCTCACATCTAGATAGTCCGAAACCACTTTTTTCTATTTTTACTTTGCATTTTGAATATATTTTATTAGACGAACTAAAAGATGAATCATTGATACTACCTTGGATAAATGCTGAATGGAATACCACTCCCCTTCATATTCCTTTTGAAGAACATGGGAAAATGAGAGCAGCTTCACATGCTAAATTGTCGTATCCTCATACTTTAGTTGAAAATAAAACGATTTTTAAAACATATTTAGAATTACTGTTAAAAAATGATATAAAGCCACTAATTGTTGTCTTCCCTGTTACTTCACATTATTTCAATTGTAGTAGTAAGAAATTAAAAGAAGATTTTTATAAAGTTATAAATGATTTTCAAGCACAATATTCTTTTCAAATCATAGATCTATTTGATTCACCATTATTTTGTGATGAAGATTTTTATGATAGTGATCATATGAATAAAAAAGGTGCAAATAAAATGTCCGCGTTATTAAATATGTTTATTCAGGAACGAAAAGTATGATATTTCGATTCATATTTGCATAAAAGTATATAGGCTCCATACAGTTAAAGTAATGTGATTTTTGCATCGCGTATACAAATAATATGCGAAGAGGTGAGAGAGTAAAATGAGAACACATATTGAAAGAACTGTAGAGGTGGTAGATCAACTTCCGTTGGTAAGTGTGTTAATTCCTACGTATAATCGACCTCGCTACTTTGAAAAGGCATTATGTAGTGTGTTAGAACAAACGTATCCTAATATAGAAATTATAGTTGGAGATGATAGTACGAATGACGAAACAGAAAAGGTGTTACAAAAATACTTATGTAATCATTCAAATATTATTTATATAAAAAACAGGTCAACTCTCGGACAATTTGAAAATGCGCTAATGTTATTTAATGAAACGAACGGTGAGTATGTAAACTTTTTAATGGATGATGATATATTTCACGTGAATAAAATTGAAAAAATGATGAAGTATTTTTTGAATGATCTAGAGAATGAAATTAAGCTTGTAACATCTCATCGCCAAGTAATTGATGATAAAGGGCAAGAACTACGACATATTTATTCAACTGTCCGTTTATTTGAAAAGGATACGATTATAGAGGGAACAGAATTAGCAAATAGGGTAATTGTGGATCAAAAAAATTATATCGGAGAACCGACAACAGTTTTATTTCGTAAAAATGATTTACAAGAACCGTATGGGATTTTTGATAAGAGGCGGTATCTATGTAACGTAGATATAGCTTCATGGTTATCTTTATTAAGTAAAGGAAAAGCAGTATATATAGCAGAGACACTTAGTTACTTTCGATTACATCCAGATCAACAGTTAAATGAATCTAATAAAATGATGGATGGGTTAGAAGATTTTTCACATAGTATTATAGCAGGAAAAAAATATGGTTTCTTATCCGACGAAAAAGAATTAGACAAAGCGATAACTAATTTTCTAGATTATGCAAGAAGGATAGTTCCATCATCGATATTGTATACATTAGACTATTATCAAAAAATTAGGAGAAAGAAAATAAACATAGAAAAGAAAAAACAACATATAAATAATAATTCTCCTTTACCAAAAGTAAGTATACTTATTCCCGCCTACAATAGACCTTATTACTTGGAATTAGCGCTCAATAGCGCACTGAATCAAACATATGAAAATATTGAAATTATTATTTCTGACGACAGTACAAATAATGAAGTTAATGCTATGATTCAACCGTATTTACGTGAATATGAGTGTATTACATATGCTAAAAATGAAACTCCGTTAGTTGCTGAAAACTTTAATAAGTGTATAGAACTTGCGAACGGGGATTATATAAACTTTTTATTAGATGATGACTTATTTCATCATGAAAAGATCGAGAGAATGATGAAATACTTTTTGATGTTAGAAAATATTTCATTTGTGACGTCATATCGTGAACTGATTGATGAGAATGGAGAGATATTACCACCCTCAACATTGAATATGAAAATTGCGAAAGAAACTACACTTTTTGAAGGAAAAGAATTAGGAAATTACATATTAAAAAATTTAAAAAATATAGTTGGTGAGCCGACAACTGTTCTGTTTAATCGAGATTTGTTTGAAGGGAAGTTTGGGTATTTTAAAGGAAAGGCTTATTCTTCTATTAATGACATTGCAACTTGGCTAGATATGATGAGGAAAGGAAAAGTAGTTTATATACAAGAACCTCTTAGTTATTTTAGACAACATAGTGGACAAAATCAAAAACAAATACATTTTATTTTAATGACAATTGAAGAGTGGATTGAATTAATTATAGATGCATATAATAGTGGATTTTTAAGTTCTGAGAGAGATTATAAAGAGAGTTTATCTTATTGTTTAGAAAATGCGGGATTTATAGTTAAGGATGCGGTAAGAAATGGGGAACTAGATCAAATTTATAATGAAAAGATAAAAAAAGGGTTAAACAAGCTAGTCGCTCATATGTTTGAGAAAGAATCTTGTTATTGTCAATATTGCAATCAGCAATTTGAAAAATTTTCACCTTGGCCAGCACATTATGATTTTCCGAAATATAAATTTGAGATGTGGAATAAAGATACAGGGATATGCCCAGTTTGTAGTTCAATGGATCGTGAAAGGTTGTATCGTGCGTACATTGAAATGGAAACGGACTTGTTAAGTAGAGAATACACTATGCTTCATATTGCACCTGAAGAGAAGTTAAGAGATTGGTTTAACGAGTATAAAAATATTACGTATGTATGTGGGGATATAGAACCAAAGGATCCATTAATGAAGGAAATTGACGTTACAAGCATTACATATGATAGTAATACTTTTGATGTAATTTTATGTAGCCATGTATTAGAACACGTTCTTGACGATGACAAAGCAATGCGAGAGTTATATAGAGTATTAAAGCCAAATGGATGGGGAATTATTCAAGTACCAATCGTAATGAATGTAGATTCTATTATAGAAAATAAATTAATTGTAACACCACAATTGAGAAAATTAGCTTTTGGTCAAGAAGATCATGTGAGAATTTATAATCAATCGGGATTCATTCAACGATTAATGAATGCAGGGTTTAAGGTGGAATTATATAACGTAGCTGAAAGAAAAGGAATGAAAAGTGCTAGGAAATTTGGATTATCTGAAACAGATACGCTCTATATTGTCCGAAAATGATAGGAAGGAATAGATAGATATGGAGAATATTCCTTTTTTGCGTGCTTCAACTGTACCTGTAATTGAGTATTTGGACGAATTGAAGGAAATAGATACATCTCACATATATACGAATTATGGACCTATAAATCAACGTTTTGAAGAAACAATTATGTCGGAATTTTTTCAGAACAGGGGCGCTGTTACAACGGTGGCAAACGCAACATTAGGGTTAATGGCCGCTATTCAACTTAAGAAAAGAAGAAAAGGAAAATATGCCCTCATGCCTAGTTTTACATTCCCTGCGACTCCATTAGCGGCTATTTGGTGTGGATTGGAACCTTATTTTATTGATATTTCAATAGATGATTGGTATATGGATAAAACAGTACTTTGGGATAAGATTGAAGAATTAAAAGAAGAGGTTGCGATTGTTGTCCCGTACGCAACTTTTGGATCATGGATGGACTTAGAAAAATATGAAGAATTAGAGAAAAAGGGTATTCCGGTTGTCGTAGATGCGGCACCGGGATTTGGGTTAATGAATGGAAGTATGCATTACGGTCAGGATTTTAGTGGTATGATCGTATATAGCTTTCATGCAACAAAGCCGTTCGGAATTGGTGAAGGAGGGCTCATATATAGTAAAAAGGAAGAAGATATACAACGTATTAAAAGAATGGGTAATTTCGGATTTGATAAAAATCGTGAATGTACGATGATGGGGTTTAATTGTAAAATGTCTGAATATGCGGCAGCTGTTGGGATTGCGACTATGAAAAAATGGAATCAAAAATTAAAAGAACGCACCCGTATTTCTGAATGGTATAAACAATTGTTACAAAGTAATGGATTAATGAAAAAAGGATGGAAACTCCAAAAGACAGAAGCAGTTATTCAACAATTTATGCCTATTCTTTGTCCGGAAGAAGTTCACAACATACAAGTAATAGAAGAACTGAAAAAACAGAAAATAGAAGCTAGATTATACTTTTCACCATCATGCCATCAACAAGTTCTTTTTAGAACTTATAAGTCTACAGATTTAATAGAAACGAATAAAATAGCCAAACGAATAGTAAGTTTACCTTTATGGGAAGGAATGACGAAAGAAATAGTAGAACAAATTGTAATCTGTTTAGGGCAGAAGGTGGTGTCGGCAGATGAATAGTTTTTATAGTCAAGAAGAGCTAAAGAAAATTGGATTTTTATCTGTTGGGAAAAATGTATTGATTAGTAAAAAAGCAAGTATATATAATCCAGGTGTTATATCAGTTGGTAATAATGTAAGAATTGATGATTTTTGTATTTTAAGTGGTAAAATCACAATTGGAAGTTATTCGCATATATCAGCGTATACAGCGTTATATGGAGGGGAAGTTGGGATTGAAATGTATGACTTTGCAAATATCTCAGCTAAAACAATCGTATATGCAGTACTAGATGATTTCAGTGGAAATACATTAATGGGGCCAACTGTCCCGAATCAATATAGGAATGTGAAAACAGGAAAAGTTATTTTAAAAAAGCATACGATTATTGGTGCTGATTCTATTATTTTTCCAAATGTAACTGTAGGAGAAGGCACAGCAGTTGGTGCGATGAGTATGGTAAAAGAGAGTTTAGATGATTGGTATATCTATGCTGGAGTTCCCGTAAAAAAAATAAAACCTCGTCAAAAAAAGATGCTAGAGTCAGAAAATGATTTTTTAAAAAGCATTAATTCTTAACAAAAAAGAATTAATGTTTTTTATTTTTAAGATACAGCAAAGTTGTATCTTAACTTATTATGTTTTAAATTTAGCTGACAAAGGCAATACTGAGTCATAGTGAATGTAAAGTTGGAGGGCGAGCATATATGTTTGATGAGGATGGGATTGTTTTAATTATGGAACCAGCTGATGAAAGTAACTTGAGGAGGTTTATTTTTTCGGTGCCAAAGTCAGTGTATGAAAAGAAGGGGCTTACATTACACTATGGAACAGCTATAGGACAAGGATATATGGATATAATTGAAGATATTATTAGCGTAAATATAGAAATAGATGCTGTAACGATAATAGGGCATGTAAGAGGGTAAATAGCTATTTGAAAAAGGTTATAAGTAATTTAGCTAGAAGTTATGCATAGAGAAAATTGCAGACAATTATAAAGGCGAAGGGAGTCTAAAATGAAAATCAAATCAATTTTATTAGTATGTATAGTTTCAATTGGTTTAATGGGATGTTCACTAGTAGAGCAAGGAAAGAACTCCATAGATTATGCTCAAAAAGCGACAGACTATGTAAATGAAATAAGTGCATTTGCAAATGATGCACCAGCATTAGCTGAAAAGGCTGTTAATGATAGCGAAGCTCGAAAAGAGTTAGAAACGAAGCTTAGTGAAATTAAACAAGATATACCCGCTTTCAATGAATTAACACCACCTGATGTAGCAAAGGATCTTCATCAGCAAATCGTCGGATATAACGAAAAGTTAAATATATTAATTGATACGGCAATGACGAAGATAGAAGAAGGAAAAGTGGATGTAGAGCAATTTAAAAACTCTGAGCTTATGCAGACGATTGATCAAGTTCGTGATTTGAAAGAGAAGGTTCAAAATTTAGGACAATAATAAAAAAGCTCCGTTTGTGATGAACGGAGCTTTTTTATGTTTTCTAATGGAAAAGTTTATAATATTTTCTTCCTATAATATAAGTGTTTTTTTATATCTTCCATTGTTCTAAAATATGTATTGTTTTATTAGTTGCATCCATGTTCACTTGAGCACCTATCGGCATAGTGATCATCGGATGGGTATGACAACAATCAAAGTCAGCTAATAAAGGAATTCTTTGATTTTGCAGTACTTCTAATAATATTTCATAAGGTTTGCGATTTGTACCACAATCATCAAACTGCTCATGTTTTCCAAGAATAATACCTGAAACTTTATCAAATACGCCGTTAACTTTAAGTAATGAAAAGCTTCTTTCAATAGTAGCTGCATCTTTTGAACTATCCTCAATAAATAAAATATCCCCATTTTGAATACATGGCATATAAGGACTACCCAAAATTCCTTCTATTGTATTTAAGTTCCCTCCAATAATACGTCCAGTAGCTTGTCCATTTGTTACGGAAATCCAATTATTTGGTTTAAGTTCTTTTTCTTTCGTTTTCACTTCCCAATTAATAAATTCATCTGACCAAAATAAAGGCTGTTTTATGTTGTAAGGAAGCGATTGATCATGTAGTAATGTTTCTACAAAATAATTGTATGTATAATCTACAAAAGGCTCAAATTCTCCAAAGGAGGGGACGAGTGCCGGACCGTAAAATGTAGGGATTCCTGTTTTGGCATAAATCCCTAGCAATAAAGCTGTTGCATCTGAATAGCCAATCATTATTTTAGGGTTATTTTGAAAAGCATCATAATCAATATAAGGTAATAAGGAATTGGAATTCATACCGCCAATTGTTGACATAATACAAGATACATTAGGATTCCTTATTAAAGCATTCAGTTCCTCGGCACGCTCTTGTATACTGCCGGAGCGATAATAATCATATCGACCTGTTAGTGAACCTTCTAATATGTGAAATCCTTTCTGTTGTAAATAAGATTTCGCTCGTTCAAATCTTTTAGGAGAAGTGTAGGTTGCTGGTGAAGAGGGCGAATAAATGCCGATTGTGTCTCCGTATTTTAATGGTTTTGGAAGTAGCATCGTAAGAATCCTTTCTATTGAATTATGAGTTTCTAATATTTTCATTGAATATTCTTATATTTCGGTATAATTAGTGTAACATAAATGTATTAGATGAATAAATATGCTTTTTACCTTGACGATATAAAGTAATTATTGTTATGGTTAAACGTGAGTGTATAAAAGGTTTGCTAAAGGAGTTTTGAAATGAAGCGGTTAAAATGGGGAAGGCTGACGATCCTAGTAGTCATTATTTTAGGGATATGTTGGTTCTTATTCCAAGGAACTCAAAAGAGTGCAACAAATATAGAGGGACAACCTTTACAGGTGGCAGAACTACCTAAAACAGGATTAGCTGAAAAAGTAGTGCCACCAAAGTACATACCACCGAAAATTGATGCAAAAGCAGCTATGATTATTGATGCGAGTAATGGAGAAGTTATTTATCAACATAATGAAAAAGAAGCTTTTGCGCCAGCAAGCATGTCTAAGATGATGACAGCGTATCTTCTATTAGAAAATGTACATAATGGGAAAGTTCGCTGGGAAGATCCGGTGAAAATGAGTACGAAAGCGGCACAAACAGAGGGTGCGAGAATCCCAGTCCAAGTGAATGACACATTGACTGTTAAAGATTTGTACCATGCATTAATGATTGAATCGGCAAATAATTCGGCTGTGGCTTTAGCAGAACATATGGCTAAGACGGAGAAAGATTTCGTTCAGCTTATGAATGCAAAAGCGAAGGAGTTAAAAATGTCGGATTATGCTAAATTCGCAAATGCATCAGGACTACAAGAACCTGATGGAAGTGAGACGAAGATGACGGCTGCTGATGTAGCAAACTTGGCGTATCATCTAATAAAAGACTATCCAGAAATATTAGAAGTGACTCACTTACGTCAAAGTCAGTTAGCATTTAATAATATTAATGTTATAAGTACAAATGATATGTTAAACAAAAATAATAAAGCTTTATATATAGAAGGAATAGACGGATTAAAAACAGGATTTACAGATAGCGCGGGGTATTGTTTTACGGGTACAGCAAAACAAGGTGATACTCGTATTATTACTGTTGTAATGGGAACGAAAGGTAAAACGCAGCGTTTTACAGAGACGAACAAGCTAATGTCTTATGCTTTTGGCTTAGTTAATTAATTGAAATACTGAGTTGGATCATCATATAAGCAAGGCAATTTGTTGTTACTTATTATCGGTAACAATAAATTGCCTTTTTATTGTTAGTATTAGGAAGTAAAAAGGTAAAAAATGTGAGTGTTATTATTTGAGTTTATTATTGTTTGTTGATAGTATAAAGTTAGAAGCTTATTAATGATAAGTTTTAAGAGGCGGAACATGATGTATACATATGAAAAAGCCTCAAATGAAAATTGGAGGGAATTATGATGGCAAAAGATTTTTACACAGCAATTGAAGACAGAAGATCTATTTACGCGATTAGTAAAGAGCAAGTAGTTTCTGATGAAAAAATTCAAGAAGTGATTTATCATGCTGTAAAACATACACCTTCAGCTTTTAACTCTCAGAGCGCCCGCGTTGTCGTCTTGCTAGGAGAACAACATGATAAGTTATGGGATATTACGAAAGAAACGTTACGAAAAATTGTACCTGAAAATAACTTTGCATCTACTGAAGAAAAAATGAATGCATTTAAAAGTGGTTATGGAACGGTTTTATACTTTGAAGACAGTCAAGTAGTGGAAGAACTGCAAGAAAACTTTGCATTATACAAAGAGAATTTCCCAACGTGGTCACAGCAATCCTCAGGAATGTTACAATTTGCAATTTGGACAGCTTTAGAAATTGAAGGATTTGGTGCTACATTGCAGCATTACAATCCATTAATTGATGAAGAAGTGAGAAAAGAATGGGAAGTTCCAGAAAGCTGGAAACTTACTGCGCAAATGCCGTTTGGTAAACCGGTGGTACCTGCAGGTGAAAAAGAATACCAACCTTTAGAAAATCGTGTGAAAATTTATAAATAATGCGAGATAAAAGGTGAACAGGGATACAACCTGTTCACCTTTTATAAGTAATAAGGATTTTTTTGATAGGAATTTTTCATCTGATCTTTTAATTCGTTTTTACGTGTTTCAATAGTTGATATTTTTTGTAAGGTAATAATTGAAACGAATTGAAAAAAAGCAGAGTACAATTCTATATTTTTATTTATAGGATCATCTATTATGTTTTTCATAAATATACCTCCTTTTTTAATCCCATTATTTGCGGGCAATAAGACTTCCATCTCAAAATTCAATGTACCGCCCTGTAAAAGTTCCATAGGTTTCAGTGTAGGGTAAATAAAATTTGTATTGGTTAAAATACCACTATATATATGATAATATAAATATCCTATAAATTCCATGGTTAGTGAAAAATAGGCAGTGGTGTGTGTGTTTTCGCCAAATTAGAACAGAATTTTTGAAGTTAAATCTTACAAATCGTCAAATCTTTTATAAGTGATAGATAGTATCAAAAAAAGTTTTCTGAAAATATTATACTATTGATTAAAAAAGCATTTTTTGTCATGATAAGAGTATGCTTTATGTAAGGGACTTTACTAGAAAATACATTCTTTGCATTGGATTCGATGAATAGAGTTTTTCAAAGTGGATAGAAAATGTATATTAAGATAATGAATGAAATGTCGAATTTTCAATGAAATACATAAGAGAATTGAAAAAAGCATTGCAAAAACAATAAGTTTAATGGTAAAGTTCACATGAAGTTCACACGGAATTCACTTCATTCATTTAAAATGAACTCTGTGTGAAAAATAAAACTCTTGTTAAAAAATGGAACTTAATGAATATTTTACTTTGATAATATTGTAATGTATTAAGTTTATAAGTTTTTTTAAGAGGATAGTAGGGAAAGGAAGTAAAGACAACTTATGAAAAAAGTAATTGCAGGTTTAGCAGCAGCTTCTGTAGTGGGTGTTGCAGTTCCAGGTATGGATTCTGCTCAGGCACAAGTTTCAAATGAGGCGCTAAAAGAAATTAATGGACAAACTCAAACGACTGTAACTGAAACAAAAAAGGTAGAAACAACTTCTGAATTAAAATACACGGTAACAGCTGATGTATTAAATGTACGTTCAGGTGCTGGTACAGGACATAACGTTATTTCTAAAGTGAAATCAGGTCAAGTACTACAAGTAATTGGACAAGAAAACGGTTGGTTCAAAGTAACTGTAAACGGTCAAACTGGTTATGTAAGTGGTGACTTCGTAACGACTGGTGGTAAAACAGGAACTACTGTTCAACAAGGAACTGGTACTTACACAGTAAACGTTTCTTCACTAAACGTACGTACAGGCCCAAGTACATCTCATACAGTATTAGGCTCTGTAAATAAAGGTAAAACAGTACAAGTTGTTGGAGAAGTACAAGATTGGTTTAAAATCAACTTCAATGGTGGAACTGGATACGTAAGCAAAGACTTCGTAACAAAAGGTGGTTCTGCTGTATCTAACGAAACAAAACAACCAACTACAAACAACAATACTACTACAGTTCAAACTGGTGGTTCTTATGTTGTTAACACTGGTGCTTTAAAAGTACGTACAGGCCCAGCTACATACAACGCTGTAATCGGTGGCGTAACACAAGGTAAAGTATTAAACGTTACTGGCGCTGAAAATGGTTGGTACAAAATTAACCATAACGGCCGTACAGGTTACGTAAGTGCAGACTTCGTTAAGTTTGTAAAAGGCGGAGTAAACAACGTTACAAATAACAATAACGTTACAAATAACGTTCAACAACCAGGTAAAGACGTACAAAAACCAACAACAGGTGGAGATACATCTTCAATCGCTGGATTCGCTAGATCATTAAATGGTTCACCATACAGAACTGCTGGTACAACACCTGCTGGTTTTGACTGCAGTGGATTCATTCACTACGTATTAAATCAAACTGGTCATAAAGGCGCTCGTCAAACAGTTGCTGGATACTGGAGCTCTAAAACAAAAACTAGCAATCCACAACCAGGTGATTTAGTATACTTCCAAAATACTTATAAATCAGGTCCTTCTCACATGGGTGTTTACTTAGGAAACGGTCAGTTCATTAGTGCAGAAACTGATGCAACTGGTGTACGTATTAGTTCTGTAAGTAACTCTTACTGGAGCAAGCACATGTTAGGTTACACAAAAGCATACTAAGAAAAAGTAGTTTATATACTTTTCGTATAGAGAAAAGGCTTTCCAGGGAAACTTGGGAAGCCTTTTTATAGTTGAGTAAATTGGGAATGTAGTAGTTTTTACTGTAACTTCCCATTTAAAAATCGAGCGTATAGGTCATGAAAGTAGTTGGGACGAAATAAGTTTGCTGCATGTCCTGCTAACGGTATTTCTTTATATAAAACGTTAGGAAGAACGGACTTTAAATCAAAAAGACAAGATTTATAGAGATGATCATGTTCACCCATTACCCATAATATAGGGTGGGGAAGTGATTTTAATTTAGATTTTAAATCGAATTCTAAACGATGCCGTAATGATTGGGAAATAATTGATGAATGTAATTGCAATCCGAAACGGTAATAAATATTTCTTGAAATGACTGCGAACGGATTTGCCTTTAGTATGCCACTTGGAAAAATGGTATTTGCATATTGAGAGAGCCATTTAGAGTATTCGTCTCCGCGCTTCTCCCAAAATTTTTGAAATACGTTATATAAAAGGGATGGATTATTATAATGTCCACCAATATGACAAATGCTTAATACTTTTTCTGGGTGCATTTGTGCAAAAATTGTAGAGATATAACAGCCATAACTTAGAGCGCAAATATGAGCTTTTGTAATACCTTCTTTTTCATATAATTTCAATAGTTGATCTACGAGGCGCTGTAATGAAAATTCGATAGCTTCTCCTTTATCGTCGCCGTGACCTAATAAGTCATAAGTAATAATGTTGTAAGAGGCGGAAAATCGCTTATGCTCTTTTTTGAAGGCACGACGATTGCCGACTAATCCATGAATAAAAATGATTGTTTCCTTTTCGGAATGTATATTTGTTTGCAAAAAGGATACTCCTTTCAATAACGGGAGATTTATACAGTATTGTAAATTAGTTATCTATAATTCACATAGAATAATATTAAGTACCAGGTAATAATATCAGATGTTTATATCTGTTGTAAAGATGCGTTTGTATGTATATTTTGTAAAAACAGAAAAAGTGTGTTTACATTCAGTTTACATTTGTATTGTATTCTACTTTTAGAAAGAACAGTTTGGTTGAACACGAGGAGATGAACAAAAATGGAAGTTAGAAATGAGATGGAGAAAAAAGGGAGATGGAGGCAGTTTTTACGCCTTATTCAAGATACAAATCCTCCAAAGGGGATTCTTGCTTTTGCGTTATTAATGAGTTTACTTTCTACTGGAGCAAGTTTATTTATACCGATGTTAACGAAGGGCTTAGTAGATAATTTTTCACTTTCGTCAATTAGTACAGGACAAATTGTTGGGCTAATTGCATTCTTTATTATGCAAACTATAGCCGCGGGATTGTCTATATATTTACTAAATTATATAGGACAGAAGATTGTAGCTGGACTGAGAGAACGTTTGTGGAAAAAGGTGCTTATTTTACCGGTAACTTATTATGATCAAAATAGAACAGGCGATACAATTAGCCGTATGACAAATGATACAGGAGTTGTGAAAACGTTAATTTCTGAGCATTTGTCAAATTTATTAACAGGCGGTATTTCAATTGTTGGATCATTAATTGTACTATTTGTTTTAGATTGGAAAATGACACTTTTACTTTTAACGGTTATTCCGTTATCAGTACTCATCTTAGTTCCACTTGGACGAAAAATGTATAAGATTTCAAAAGCACTTCAAGATGAAACGGCTTCTTTTACTAGTGTATTAACACAAGTATTATCAGAAATTCGTTTAGTGAAATCTTCGAACACAGAAAAAAAGGAATATGAAACTGGAAATAAAGGTATTGAAAAGCTATTACAATTTGGCTTGAAAGAGGGAAAAGTGCAAGCGTTAATTTCACCAGTTATGTCGTTTGTTTTAATGGCATTACTTGTTATTATCGTAGGGTATGGTGGAATGCGAGTTTCTAGCGGTGCATTAACAACAGGAGAACTAGTAGCATTTATTTTATATTTAGTTCAAATTATAATGCCGATGAGTCAATTATCTATGTTCTTTACACAATTCCAAAAGGCAATTGGTGCAACGGAAAGAATTAATACAATTTTAGAATATGAAGTAGAAGATCATGAAACTGGTGTGAAAGTCACAAATGCTAAGCAGCCAATCGTTCTTGAAAATGTACATTTTGAGTATAACGAAGAAGAGAAAGTTTTAAAGAATATTGATTTCACAATTGAATCAGGAAAAGTAACAGCGATTGTAGGACCAAGTGGTAGCGGGAAAACGACGTTATTCTCACTATTAGAACGTTTTTACGAGCCAACTAGCGGTGCCATTAAATTAGGAAAAGACTCAATTACGAGTTATTCATTGCAATCATGGCGACGTCAAATTGGTTACGTTTCACAAGATAGTCCGTTAATTGATGGGACAATTCGTGATAATATTTGCTACGGTGTTGAGGGTGAAGTAACAGATGAAGAAATTGAAAAAGTAGCAGCGATGGCATATGTTGATGCATTTATTCATGATTTGCCAAACGGATATGCAACAGAAGTTGGAGAGCGTGGTGTGAAGCTTTCTGGAGGGCAAAGACAGCGAATTGCAATTGCTCGAGCGTTACTTCGAAATCCACAAATTCTTATGTTAGATGAAGCAACTTCCAGTCTAGATAGTAAATCAGAGTCTGTCGTTCAGAAAGCGTTAAATAACTTAATGAAAGGCAGAACAACATTAGTTATTGCACATAGACTTTCTACTGTTGTGGATGCAGATAAAATTATCTTTATAGAAAAAGGGAATCTTACAGGAAGCGGTACACATGATGAATTATTACAGACACATGATATGTATCGTGAATTTGCAACGCAACAATTGAAAATTAAAGAGGGCGTATTATAAAATGAATCATCAGTGGGGTTTTTACTCCACTAATGATTCATTTTTAAAAGTTTTATAAAGGATGCGAATTAGAAAGGAAATGGTTTCTTTGATACCTAACATTTTAATAGTGGACGATGATCCGCACATTAGGGAACTTGTTTCTGTATTTTTAGAACGAGAAGGTTTTCAAACATATGAGGCAATTGATGGACTAGATGCACTTCAGAAAATAGACGAAGTAAAAGTTGATATGGTTGTTCTTGATATCATGATGCCAAATATGGATGGATTTGATGTATGTTTTGAATTAAGGAAGTACTATGATATTCCGATTTTGATGCTAACTGCTAAAGGGGAAACGTCTCAAAAAGTAAAAGGATTTCACCTTGGCACGGATGATTATCTTGTAAAACCATTTGATCCTATAGAACTAGTAGTGAGAGTTAAGGCGTTATTGAAACGTTACCAAATTACAGTGTCGCAATCGATTCAAATTGGGAATGTACTGTTAAATCGTAAAACATTTGAAGTTACAGCCGGAGAACAAACAGTCACATTACCGCTAAAAGAATTCGAATTGCTCTTTACTTTAGGTTCTAAAGCAGGAAGAACTTGTGCGAGAGAGCAGTTAATTGAAGATGTATGGGGATATGATTTTGAAGGGAATGAACGTACACTAGACGTTCATATTAATCGACTACGTGAGAAGTTTCAAGAAGAGAAGTCGAAGTTTAGTATTAAAACGATAAGAGGATTAGGGTATCGCTTAGAGGTAAGTAAATGAGGAAAAGAAAACGAATGAGTAAGTTGAAGATGTTGAAAGTAACGGGAGCGGTATTAGCGCTTTTTTCTTTTCTCACTATAATTTGGTCTATCGCATTTTATGTAGCAACTAGTATATTGAATGCTTTTGAAGTAAACGTATCGTCGTTTGTGGCCTTTCTAATTAGTGATATGGTCGGTTTTGTATTTATTGTTCTTATCTGGACATTGATTGGGATATTAATGAGACCAAAACGAGAGGCAATGATTTGGACTATTATTGAACCGATACAAAAAATTGCAAAAGGAGACTTCTCCGTAAAAATACGAAATGAAGAAAAGTATGATGGAGAAATTGGTGTACTCGTAAAAAGTATAAATGATATGACAGATGAACTGAATGCGATGGAGAAAATGCGCCAGGAATTTGTATCGAATGTTTCTCATGAAATACAGTCACCATTAACATCTATAAAAGGATTTGCTAGAGCGCTACAAGATAACAATCTTTCCGAGGAAAAACGAAAGCATTATCTTACCATTATTGAAACGGAAACGACGAGATTATCTAAACTAAGCCAAAATTTACTGAAACTAACTCTTTTAGAGTCGGAAGAGTATACACCAGAAAGAGTGACTTATCGATTAGATCAACAGTTAAAGCAAACTGTGTTAAATAGTGAACCGCTCTGGGCTGAAAAAGAAATTGAATTAGATCTTGATTTAGAAAAAGTGTATATAATTGCGGATCAAGAAAGTATGAGTCAAGTGTGGATTAATTTAATTCATAATAGTATTAAATTTACGCCAAGTCGTGGCACAATTACAATTCAGTTAAAAGAATATGAGAAATACGTAGAAATACGTATCCATGATTCGGGAATTGGTATATCTGAAAAACAAAAACAACATATTTTTGAACGGTTTTATAAAGCGGATTCTTCACGAAATCGTGCTTATGGAGGAAGTGGCTTAGGCTTGGCCATTGTAAAAAAGGTACTTGACCTTCATCAAGGAGAAATAAAAGTCGAGAGTGAGGAAGGGAATGGAACAGAATTTATTGTGTGTATTCCGAATTATGAAGAGAAATAGTGTTAGGAGGATATCTTCTAACACTATTTTTCTTTAAAAATACATTCCCCGTTACTGCAACTATATTGATAAGCTGTTCCTTGGCCATTCATACGGTATGAATAATCTGATTCTTTATCTTTCTTAAAGTCAACATATGCTTCTGCACCGTTTGTATCATCATCGATATCAATGAATTGAACATAGCGTATAGAATAATCTTTCTTTTCGCTTAAACCTCTTTCTTGCAAGTTAGTATGGATACCGTCTACTAACTCGTCAAACAATGACCAGTTTAAATTAAGATTTTTAAATGACTCAGTATGTCTTCCTAAAATGCCGTTGTCTTGTATTATTTTCTTATTATTATCGTATGTATAAGAGTATGTAAAATAAGGTTCGTCTTTATATACTACCTCTGCATAATAGCCGATATTATAAATGGGAGTATATTTTCCGGTTATGCTTTGTATTTCTTTTTGCTTATAGCCTTGTATAGTATAGAGATAGTCGCTAGTATCTTTTTCTATTACTTTATAATGTAGTGGATTACCAAATATAAAGTACATAGCCAAAAATATGATACATAGTCCGACTGCAGTTAGTGACAAGAACCATTTCTTTCTTTTCATACACATACACATACACTCTCCTATGCTGGATTTATTTTTATTTTACATGAATTATGGCAAAAACATGAGACTTATCAATAAAAACTTTCCATAGTTACCTATAAGTAACCTACGCACATGAAAGTGCATCATTGCCTTTTTACATAAACACAGATACAATTTTAATATAATACATAACTGAGATGATTAAGGAGTGTTATACTTGGCAGAATTATTACAAGGTAAAAATGCTTTAATTACAGGAGCAGGTAGAGGAATTGGTCGCGCTGTAGCAATCGCATTAGCGAAAGAGGGCGTAAATGTAGGTCTTTTAGCTCGTTCAGAAGAAAACTTGAAAGCTGTAGCGAAAGAAGTAGAAACAGAAGGCGTAAAAGCTGTTATTGCGACTGCTGATGTATCTTCATATGAAGAGGTAACGACTGCAATTGAAACGTTAAAAAATGGTTTAGGGTCTATCGATATTTTAATTAATAACGCTGGTATTTCTAAGTTCGGTAAGTTTTTAGAATTAGACGTTGCTGATTGGGAAAAAATCATTCAAGTAAACTTAATGGGTGTATACTATGCAACTCGTGCAGCTTTACCAAGTATGATTGAACAACAATCTGGTGATATTATTAACATTTCATCTACAGCAGGACAAAAAGGTGCACCTGTAACAAGTGCATACAGTGCTTCTAAATTTGGTGTTCTTGGCTTAACAGAATCGTTAGCGATGGAAGTTCGCAAACATAATATTCGTGTAACAGCTTTAACTCCAAGTACAGTAGCAACTGATATGGCTGTAGATTTAGGATTAACTGATGGAAACCCAGATAAAGTAATGCAAGCAGAAGATATTGCAGAGTTTATCGTAGCGCAGCTGAAATTAAATAAACGTACATTTATTAAATCAGCAGGACTTTGGTCTACTAATCCGTAAGGGATAATTTCATAAACAAAAGAAGGGATATTTATTCTGTAATGGAGTAGATGTCCCTTCTTTATTTTTGTTTATAAGGCAGAATTTTCTGTATAATAATATGTGAATAGTAGAAAAATATTGAAAGGGATGGTATTTACATGAGTACGATTGAGAAATGGACGGCTGTTGATCAATATGTGAGTGATGTATTAATACCGAAAGATTCTACATTAGAAGAAGTACTTCAAGCAAACGCTGCAGCTAATTTACCAGCACATGATGTATCGCCAACGCAAGGGAAGTTTTTGCAACTATTAGTACAAATTCAAGGAGCTCGAAACATTTTGGAAATTGGTACTCTAGGCGGATATAGCACGATATGGCTTGCAAGGGGATTGCCATCTGGAGGCAGAGTTGTTACATTGGAGGCAAGTGAAAAGCATGCTGAAATTGCACGTAGCAATATTGAGCGTGCCAATTTGAATGATAGAATTGAAGTGCGAACAGGATTAGCTTTAGATTCTTTACAGCAAATCGAAAATGAGAAGTATGAACCATTTGATTTTATTTTTATAGACGCTGATAAACAAAATAACCCTACCTATTTTGAATGGGCACTGAAACTATCACGCCCTGGTACTATAATTATTGGTGATAACGTAGTACGTGAAGGAGAAGTTATTGACAATACGAGTAACGATCCTCGCGTACAAGGGATACGTCGCTTCTATGAATTAATAGCTGCAGAGCCACGTGTAAGTGCTACTGCGCTTCAAACTGTCGGAAGTAAAGGATACGATGGGTTTGTAATGGCAGTCGTAAAAGAATGACGGAAGGTGGTAAAAAGATGAAAAAGATGTTTCAAAAATTATAACATGTATCGTGTACAACACAGCTAGCTCGTGGACCTCCAACATACTTGGAAATATAAGTTTATATAAAAATTGGAGGTTAGGAATAGATGAGAACTGAAAAAGAAATGTTAGACTTAATTATTAGTACAGCAAAAGAGGATGGAAGAATTCGAGCTGTCATCATGAATGGGTCACGTGTAAATCAACATGTGAAAAAAGATTGTTTTCAAGACTATGATATTATGTATGTTGTAAATGATATACAATCTTTTACGTCTAATCATAATTGGATTCATAGATTTGGCGAAATAATGATTGTACAAATGCCGGAAGAAATGTCATTAGTTCCACCAGATGAAGACGGGAAATTTCCGTATTTAATGCAGTTTATGGATGGAAACCGAATTGATTTAACGCTCGTTCCCTTTGATTTGATAAATAAGTTCATTGGACAAGATAGTTTAAGTGAACTGCTTCTGGATAAAGATAATTGTATTGACGAATTTCCACCAGCAAGCGATAGGGATTACTTAATAAAAAAGCCTACAGAAAAAGAGTTTTTAGATTGCTGTAATGAATTTTGGTGGTGTAGTACGAATGTGGCAAAAGGACTATGGAGAGAAGAACTTTCTTATGCGAAAGGAATACTTGATGGCCCGGTGCGGGATATGTTCATCGTAATGTTAGAATGGCATATTGGTATGAAAACAGACTTTACAGTTAATGCAGGAAAGTTTGGAAAGCTTTTCGAGCAATACATTGAAAAAGATATGTGGGAGCAATTTAAAAGGACCTATTCGAATGCTGAATATGAAGACATTTGGGAGTCGTTTTTTGTAATGGGCGATTTATTTAGAAAAGTTGCGAACGAAATTGGTAACACATATGGGTATCAATACCCGCAAGGTGATGATGACAGAGTGACAAGCTATTTAAAACATGTAAAAGCTTTGCCGAAAGATAGTGCATCGATTTATTAATTGTATATAGCAGTAAGACTGTCCTAATTATGGACAGTCTTATTTTTGTTCATGAATAATAATTTCTCTAACAAAGTGCAGATGAATCACATATGAAATTTTAGGGAGGTTTTTATTATGTATTATTTTTATTCGTCAGAAATGTTTGCCCCATATGAATGGGGACTAGAACGAGATGTTTCGTACGCCTATATGCCATATCACTCATTTTATTATGGAGACTATATGAGTTCATTGCCATACACATATATCCCTCAAAAATATACAGTACAAATGAAAGCATATGAGCGTGGATCGTGGACGCCATTTTCGTGGGTCGAAAAATATGCGTACGCATTTTCAGGGCCGTACAATAAAGCGGAAGTCGCTCTTACATTTGATGATGGACCAGATTTAGAATTTACGCCGAAAATTTTAGATAAGTTAAAACAACATAATGTGAAGGCGACTTTCTTCTTGCTTGGTGAAAATGCAGAAAAGTTTCCGAATGTAGTAAAACGTATTGCGAATGAAGGGCATGTAATTGGCAATCATACGTATAGCCATCCAAATTTAGCGAAAGTAAATGATGCTGAGTACCGTAATCAAATTATGAAAACCGAAGAAATATTAAATCGTTTAGCTGGTTATGCACCGAAATTTATTCGTCCGCCATACGGTGAAATACTTGAAAATCAATTGAAGTGGGCAACAGAGCAAAATTTTATGATTGTACAATGGAGTGTTGATACGGTTGATTGGAAAGGAGTAAGCGCTGATACGATTACAAATAATGTGTTAGGGAATTCATTTCCTGGCAGTGTTATACTTCAGCATTCAACACCAGGTGGGCATTTGCAAGGATCTGTAGAGGCACTAGACAAAATTATTCCGCAGTTAAAAACGAAAGGGGCACGCTTTGTAACGCTGCCAAGTATGTTCCAAACATCGAAAGAGAGAAAATAAACTGGAATTTAAATCAGTCGGGTATTGTCAATCATCCACTATAAAGAATAGGACTCCCAAGTACTTTAAAATGGGAGTCCTATTTTATTTATAAACTATTATTTTCTAGTAAGTTTTTTCCTTTTTCTATAACAAATTCATAGTATGCAAGATCATATGGATAAATATCTTCAAATGTTATTGTTATCGGTGTATTGCTTAAAACAGAAATAGCCGTAAAAGATGAAATCTCTCTTTTTAATAGTTGTAGAAAAGAAGTTGCATGTATTTTCATCACATCGTCTACTTCTTCACCTGGTGCAAATGAAAGTGTATTGATGACATTGTGAAAATACATATGACAAAATTCACGATCAGTAAGATTTGAAATTTCATAATCTATTTTAAAGATACCTTTGTATGCTAAATCAGTAGTTTGAAAGGAAAGTCCTAATTCTTCTTCAATTTCACGAAGACCGCCAATTTGTACTTCTTCATCATGCATAATATGTCCAGCTGAAGTAATATCCCATATACTCGGTGCTTCTTTTTTATTTTTAGAGCGTAATTGAAAATATAAAAACATATCTTCAGCATCTTTTTCTACAAACCAACAATGAAATGTTTCATGCCAATCACCGTCACGATGCACTTCATCACGTAATTTCTTCCCAAGTATATTTCTTTCAGTATCAAATATTGTTAACCACTCTGTCATTTAAATTCCCCTTTCTGCAAATTTTATTATACAATATCTGTATTGAATTTTGGGAGAATAAAGAAAAAGGGGTAGGTATAAGTGGGGATAGAGAATAAGGAAATAAAATCGATTATTTCAACAGAGGAAGAGTTACGAAAAATATTGGGGCGACCAAGTGAGCGAGCTTTGAAAAAAGTTATTTCATCATTAGACCATCATTGCATAGATTTTCTGTCTAAATCTCCTTTTCTAGTATTATCTACTGCAAATAAATTAGGAGAGTGTGATGCTTCGCCGAGAGGAGACGCACCTGGATTTGTATACGTATTAAATAATAATAAAATTATTATTCCAGAAAGACCAGGCAACCGTCGTATAGACTCCATTTTGAATATTATTTCAAATCCGCACGTAGGGTTACTCTTTTTGATCCCTGGTCTTGGGGAGACACTCCGAATAAACGGCCGAGCATTCATTACAAACGATGAAGAAATTTTGCAAGAAATGCAGGCAAATGGACGCAATCCGTTACTTGGAATTGTTGTTGAAATAGAGGAATGCTATATTCATTGCGCAAAAGCTTTTATTCGTTCTAAGATGTGGGATTCAGAATTTTGGTTAAATAAAAAAGAATTACCTTCAGCAGCAAAAATGTTGCTGGAGCATGCGAAAGTGAATGCTTCAGAAGAAGATGTTGCACGTTCTTTAGAAGAAAGTTATACGAAAAGATTGTATTAAAAAACTTTATTAATATATCTTTGTAAGGTGAATATGTACACATTTTAGAATGGGATATTTATATATGAACTGTTGATTTACAAAATGGAGAAATAGCAAAATAGGTAAATCGAGCGGCAATTGTAAAATGTTATTGTGAAATATAATAAAAAAAGATTTTGAAAATAGTTAGTAAAAATAGGCTTGCTTTTTAAAAAGTTGATAACTATAATAAGTTAACAAATAGACATGAACGAAAAGTAATGATAAGGACATGAAATCATTTTTACGGTTTACAGAGAGGGAAGCCAAGGGTGTGAGCTTCCTAACACGAGAAATGGTTTTACCACCTTTGAACTTCAATAGTGAACGAGTAATCTAGTAATTATTGACGGAATCAGCCGTTA
>NZ_NJGF01000005.1:0-238183 GCF_002209985.1 Bacillus sp. K2I17 | reverse complement strand
GATTACCTCAATGCATATGAAAATATCTGCTCTTATTGAGGCTCAACTAAGCCTTAGTAATGTTGTGAATATTAGCGAGACTGATTTAGATGGAAAGGTTACTCATAGAATAAAAGCTAATAACATGTCGCTTAACGTGGAGAATTTTAACGAAGCTACACCTTTTTATGCACGTGCCGCACAGGAAAGAGGACATTCGTTAGGACCAATCATGCGATTTGATCATGATGATGCACAAGGAACTGTCATGCGATTAGAAAAATATAGCGGTGATGGAAAAACAAAATCGAGATGGGATTTTAAAATTAATCATGAAAACAGAGAATTGTTACTAACACCAATAGAAACAGGGGGAGCCTTTGCGGTAAACGCGATTTTAAAAACAATTCATCATACTTGGAACGGAAAACATTTTCAAATGGGTGATTATCATTTCTGGGTAGATGCATCTAAAAACTTACGTATCAGAAAAGGAGCACCTGCAAGTGATACTGACGGAACAATTATAGTAAATGTACCATAGAAGGAGGAAATTACATGGCATTACAAATCCCTAAATATGTTTTAAACAATGGTCTAATTGCAGAGAATGCATACGCAATTATTACAAATTTAAATGGTAACACTACCATGACGATAGAATTAACATTATATATTTCAAAAGAAGCTTTCTCAGAAGAAAGACCATCTATCGATGTGCGACTTTTCGATTATGAGCCTGATACATCCGAAAGGTCGTATAACTATCACGTGCAGGGGTACGACTATTTAAAAACAATTTTCCCTGATGCAATTCATGCTGAATAACGTATTGAAATAAGATTCTTGTAACAAAACGAAGCGTGCTTATAGCAGGCTTTTTTTATTGTCAAAAAGGAGATGAGAACGGTGGACCAATGTAAAGATTGTGAGACAAACAAAACAAAGATTCAAAACATGGAAGTACGTCTTGCAGTTGTGGAAAGCAAAGTAATAAAAATAGAAGAAAGTATTGAAAAAATTAGTGCTAATACCACTTGGATTCTTCGAATCATTATTGGCGCAATTGTAACAGCTTTAATTGGATTATTACTAAAGGGTGGTGTGTAAGGAATGCCACTCACAAAAGAAAATATTAAAAGGCGTTTGCGTAACTGGAAAACTCATGTTGCGCTTTTTTCATGCCTTGGATTAGTTTTATCAGCATTTGGCATTACAGGGTTTGAGGGGAAATTAGAAACGATTCAAAAGGCGGTTTACTTATTTGGCATTGCGCTAGGTATTTGGACTGATCATGAAGATAAAGGGGAAGATGACAAGTGAGAAAATCTATTAAAATCTTAGTATCAATTTCGATGGCTGCTGTGATTGCATTAACTTCTGCAGTAAGTGCTTTTGCGGATAGAGAAATGATTATTCCAGGACTACCAAAAGTTGAATACCGCAATGGATATGGAGCATATGAGGGCGTTGTGGCGCATTCTACAGCAACGCCAGAAGCTCCGGCTATTAATATTAGAAATTATGAAGCTAGAACATGGAGAAGTGCATTCGTTCATTATGCAACGGATTGGGATGAAAATATTCAAATTGCTTCTACTAAATATCAAGCTTGGGGAGCTGGTCCAGCTGCCAACAAACGGTTTGTTCATGTAGAATTATCCGAAACAAGTGACCCTATTAAATTTAAGAAATCATATGAAAGATATGTAAAGCTACTTGCTAAAATTCTACGTGATAGAAATATCCATCCAAGTGTTGGATTATGGACTCATAAAGATATTACATACAAACTTGGCGGTACAGATCATGAAGACCCAATACAATATCTTAAAAGTCATGGTGTATCAGAATCTCAATTTAGAAACGATGTTTTAAAGGTATATAACGGACATTCTGTCACTGTGGAAGCAAAACCACAACAACCATCTGAAAGTGTGTTAGAAGCAAGTGGAGTGGCTTATATTGATGGTCAAAATGTTAACCTTCGGTCTGGGCCATCCACAAGCAATAGTGTTATTCGTAAGTTGCAAAAAGATGAGTCCTATAAAGTTTGGGGTAAGCTAGGGAACTGGTTAAATGTTGGGGGTGATCAGTGGATTTATAATGATTCTTCATACATTCGTTATAAAGAAGAATCTTCATCTGTGGAAGGTAAACGTGTAGTTTCTAAAGTGAATGACTTACGATTCTATTCAAAAGCTTCCTGGTCTGATAGAGATGTTTCAGGAACTGTCGATGAAGGTTTAGGATTCACAATCATTGATAAAGTATCTGTAAATGGCTCACAGCAATATAAAGTGAAGAATAGTAAGGGTAATGTATTCTATATTACAGCTAGTCCTTATTATGTAAAAATTAAATAGTAAGCATAAAAAGGGCCGGCTCTTAATTGAGTCGGCTTTTTTAATATTAATTTGCTAATTTAGTATTTCCAGGTATGTATTTAAATGATTTTTCTCTATTTTTTTCAAATTCATCATCCCAGATACATTTCACTATAATAAATTGATTACTTAAAGGATTAGTACTAATTTGAAATGAAACTGATAAACCTGCACTAATTTCGGTGGGAGCAAAATTATTTCTTGTATCAGTCAATTTTAGCCCATCAAAGGAATAGCTAGATGGATATCCACCTCCTGGTATTATATCGTTTTCTTGTACTTTTTCTAATTCTTTATCATTGATAATGATTCGGATATTTTTTGCATCGGAGTGCCCTGTATTACTTATTTTGATTGATTTAATACCTTTTAGACCACTATTTCCCTTTATCTCTTCCCAAACTATATTAGCTTTCTTTTTATCATCTTGCTCATGTTTAAACTTTTTTTTGTTAATGTTAGTATTCTGCCAATTAAAATATAATGCTAAACAAGATAAAACTAAGCTAGTAATACTAAGGATACCAGTCCAGTTATTTATTATAAAATCCTTCAAAAGAAACATCCTTTCACAAAAAAATAAAACTATTATAATGTAATAGCCAAAAAACAACTTTTGTAAGTCGGCTTTTTTCTTTACTTTAAATCAGATATCTTTCTAACTTGTTTTTCCTTCTTTTTAAAGTTCCTCTTATATTGTTTGAATTCTTCTTTATCCACATAAAACTTTTCGCCAGTAGCTACATTCTTTACTAATTGTGTTTTCATGAAAAAGAATTTTGTATAATAGTAAACTAAAAATGCCACTAAAGAAAAAGTGAAGGTTGGAATAAAGAGAATAACCGCAACGATTATTAATGCAACATCTACAGATGAATATATTGACTTTAATACTAAACGTTTTCCAGCTGCAGCTTGAGCTTGTTCTAATTGTTGCATACGTTGTAGCGATGCTACAGTATCATAACTCATGAAATAACCTCCTGATAATTAATAACAAAATCATTATATCAAACATTGGAGATATTGGGATTATTTATCAATATTTACTGGATTGTATATAACTCTACTTGCTCAAGTAATTGAGTAACTTGCTTATGTCTTTCTCTAAGTTCATCTAAAGGTATATTTGTAACAGCAGCGTTTTGGATAAAAAAGTTTTTATGAGAATGCCATTTGTAAATAAGGTGCGCAATTTCTGGACGATATTTATGTTTTAGTAATAAAGCTGCAATACCTTTTTGTTTCGAATAAATATCCCTAATCAATTTGTCCTTTTCAAAGGCTATTGGATTGGTAATCATATAAGTCCTCCTTTTAAAATTTTTATTGTACGAGGTTTAGATGGATCTCGTTGAATATAGCCTTTCTCTTCTAAGTGCATTAAATGCCCGTGCGCTGTGGAACTAGAAGCCAGTCCAGTTGCTTTACAGATTTCCCTAACAGTGGGAGGATATCCGTTTTCTATAACCTTTTCTTGGATGAATGTTAGTATTTCAGCTTGTCTAGGAGTTAATGGTTTCATTGTGTGTATCCTCACTTTGTGTATGAAATATATAGCCATATAATACCAAGATAACGTTAAAAAATCAAACGCTTGTTCGTATTTTATCAGAGGTATTATGCTCCCATAAACTCTTTATCAAAGTAAAACTTGTCCATTAAGTTGTTTACAATCCCGTTGAAATATGCGAATTTACCCTTCTTCATTTTTGCTCCGGATTTAATTTTCATAACAAACTCTTTCATAGCTTTTAAGCCGATAGTAAGTTCTTGCCCCTTATCAAATGCTTTATCACCTGTAGAGAAGTTTGTAACTTTATTACACTGTCTTACGACCTTCCACAGTTCTTGAATCGTTTTAGATTCAGAATAGAAAGAGCTAACTAAAGAAACAAAACGTTCTGGTACCCAATGAGCAACGAAATCAGCTTGTTCAATATTCTCTTCTGGAGTATTGCTATTCTCATTACTATTACGTTTGTTTATATCTTTTATATTTTGTTTTAAGGAAACAGGGGTTGTTTTAATGGTAGGACACTTTGTAGGACTTTTTATATCTACCTTGTTGGACACTTCTTCCACAATTGGTTGAATAATAATAGCGTTAGAAGTTTGTAGCATATCTTTTGTACGTTTCATCGCTACCTGTTTAATCATCCCTAGATCCACAAGTTTCTTCATTAAACGTTGCACAGTTTTATATGAAACTTCCATCTTTTCAGCGATTCTATTTTTGCATAGGAAACTAACACCTACATATTTACAACTGTGGCGCTTTAAAATTTCAAGTAATGCAATTAGTTTCGATTGTACGTCAGTACGCTTAATAGACATACGGATAGCGTCTCTATATGCACGTACAGTTTTATTTAGTTCTTCTACTTCCTTAAATGTAGAAAGATTGTGGAAGGATTCTTTAGTTGCGATAATATCTATTCTTTTTCTTTTCATATTATATGTCCCCTTTGTGGAAACAAAAAAGCAACGTCACCAATTTGGTAAACGTTGCCGAAGAAACCCTACATGATGTAAAATAATTCATGAGAGTATAGCAAGTGTTTACCTGGCGTAATCAGGTTGACGGTATATATAGTGTTGGTCGCACTTTATATACACGCTGTGCTCTTTTGTTTTGTCTCGAATTTTTTCGGTATTCAAGACTAGCTACTTGCGGGGCTGGAAAAACTGAAATGCTATTTTACGGTATGGAAGAGGCATTGCGAAAAGGAGAAAGGGTTTGTATCGCAACGCCAAGAACAGACGTTGTACTAGAATTAGCGCCGAGATTACAAAAAGTGTTTCCAAATGTAAATGTAGCGTCCTTATACGGAGGAAGTGAAGATAGGGAAAAAGATGCAGCGTTAGTCGTTGCAACGACTCATCAATTGTTACGTTACTATAGAGCGTTTCATGTCATGATTGTAGATGAGATCGATGCCTTCCCGTATCATGCGGATCAAATGTTGCAGTATGCAGTGCAACAAGCGATGAAAGAGAAAGCAGCGCGTATTTATTTAACTGCAACTCCAGATGAAAAGTGGAAGCGTAATTTCAGAAGTGGTAAACAAAAAGGTATCATTGTCTCTGGACGATACCATCGTCATCCGTTACCAGTTCCTCTATTTTGCTGGTGCGGAAATTGGAAGAAAAGTCTCCACCATAAAAGAATTCCTCGATTGTTACTACAATGGTTAAAAATGTACGTAAGCAAAAAGTATCCCATTTTTTTATTTGTTCCTCATGTGCGATATATAGAAGAATTGAGCCTGATATTGAAAACGTTGGATCCTAGAATCGATGGTGTACATGCAGAAGATCCGATGAGAAAAGAAAAAGTAGCAGCTTTCAGAAAGGGAGAAATTCCGTTATTAGTTACAACGACAATTTTAGAGAGAGGAGTAACTGTGAAGAATTTACAAGTAGCGGTGTTAGGGGCGGAAGAAGAAATCTTTTCAGAAAGTGCGCTTGTACAAATTGCAGGCCGAGCAGGTCGTAGTTTTGAAGAACCTTATGGCGAGGTCGTTTATTTTCATTGCGGTAAGACAGAGGCGATGGTACGCGCGAAAAGGCATATTCAAAGTATGAACAAAAAGGCGAAAGAACAAGGATTAATCGATTAATGCATTGTCTACTTTGCGATGAGTATATGTTGGAAACAGTTAGTTGGTACACCTTCTTTGTAAAGTCTCACAAAAAATATATATGTGATAGGTGTGAGCGGAAACTTTCCTATATTATAGGAGAGATTTGCATGGAGTGTGGGCGACTTTTAGAGGACTTGACTTCCGAATATAAAGAAAATGATATTTGTGTGGATTGCATAAGGTGGATAAAAGAGGAGAAGTATCGTCCTTTTAAAAATCGTTCTTTGCACGTGTACGATGATGAGATGAAAGAAATATTAGCACAGTTTAAGTTTCGGGGAGATGCGGAGTTAGTTCATATTTTTTATCGATCCTTTCGGGAGCTGTTTCAAAAGCATTTTACGAGCGTTTCAAGTGTTATTGCTGTTCCGCTTAGTAGGGAACGGGAATATGAACGTGGTTTTAATCAGGCAGAGTTATTAGCAGCATGTTTACCTGTCAAAATTTCTTATCCCTCATTAAGAAGAAGGGAAACAGAAAAGCAAAGTAAGAAGACACGTAAAGAAAGGCTTTCGGGAAGTAATCCTTTTTATTTTCAGGGAGAAGATATGTTTCATGATCAACATATTTTACTCGTTGATGATGTATATACGACAGGAATTACAGTTAGACAAATTGGAAGTCTTTTATACGATAAAGGAGCAAGGGAAGTTTCTAGTTTGACGCTTTGTAGAAGTTGATCTGTAACTGTCGAAAGGGATAATAAAAAGACGATAAGTCTTCTTTGACTTCGTAAGTTGTCATTCGTTATAGTCAAAGTATGGGGCGAATGCCCTGATTTTTAGAGTGAAGGGAATGGAATGAACATGCAAGGAAGAGTGAAATGGTTCAATGCAGAAAAGGGATTTGGGTTTATTGAGCGTGAAGATGGTGATGATGTGTTTGTTCATTTTTCTGCTATTCAACAAGATGGATATAAGTCATTAGAAGAAGGACAACAAGTTGAGTTTGACATTGTAGATGGAGCACGTGGACCACAAGCAGCTAATGTTGTAAAACTGTAGGAATATTGTTTTTGGGAAGAGAGAGCTGCGTTTGTGGCAACGTTATATATATGGTAGAACCTCTTGTTTTTTGCAAGGGGTTTTTGTTATGAATCAAGTTGTCAA
Organism: Bacillus sp. K2I17; assembly: GCF_002209985.1. NCBI lineage: Bacteria > Bacillati > Bacillota > Bacilli > Caryophanales > Bacillaceae > Bacillus > Bacillus sp. K2I17. The sequence goes on along the minus strand of NZ_NJGF01000005.1, from coordinate 231,061 downwards.
AAAGTTGTTTCTTTTCTGTAACGAATTGTCCACAGTTATATTCGTTATTCACGATGTTAATAGGATAAAATAAAGATAGAAACGATGCATCTTTTCATTTCAACAAAAAACGATAAAAAAATCGCAATTCCACTAATTTTTTTAAAAAAGTTAGAAGGAGTTTTTAAGCCAATGTCGAAATTATAGTACATAGGCTTGAAAGGAGGAATTCATCTATGAAATTCAACATTCGTGGTGAAAATATTGAAGTAACTCCAGCATTAAAGGAATATGTAGAGAAAAAACTAAGTAAGTTAGAGCGTTATTTTGATACATTCCCAGAGATTAAAGTTAATTTAAAAGTATACTCTGACAAGCAACGTGTCGAGGTAACAATTCCATTTACTGATTTATTACTTCGTGCAGAAGAAACTAATAGCGATATGTACGCTGCTATCGATTTAGTAGTTGATAAACTTGAGCGACAAATTCGTAAACATAAAACAAAGGTAAATCGTAAGTTACGTGAGAAAGGTTCTATGAAAACGAACTTTATCCTTCCAGAAGCAGTAGCTGTTCTGGATGCGGTAGAAGAGGATGAATTAGAACTTGTACGTACAAAACGATTTGATTTAAAACCGATGGACGTTGAAGAAGCGATCCTACAAATGGATATGCTAGGACATAATTTCTTCGTCTTCACAAATGCTGATACAAATGAAACTAATGTTGTATACGGCCGTAAAGATGGGAAATATGGTTTAATCGAAACTAAATAATAATTCAAAAGCGCAGCCGAAATGGCTGCGCTTTTTTTGCTGAAAATAGATTTTTTTTAAAAGTTTTCTTAATTTAGAACGAGACATTCGGCCGATTGTTGTCATAGTTATAAGACAAGTGTTACAATTATCATTAGGTATATACATTTTAGTTTTTTTAATTAGGAGAAAAATTGGTATAACATACATTTGATTTTTATAACGACTGATTGTAATAGAAAAAGAAAAAACAATCGGAAGTTTTATTTTAATAAAAAAGAGGAGCGTATTTCCTATGATCGGTATTTTAAAAAAGGTATTTGATGTAAATCAACGCCAAATTAAACGTATGCAGAAGACAGTTGAGCAAATTGATGCATTAGAATCATCTATTAAGCCACTAACAGATGAACAATTAAAAGGAAAGACGCTTGAATTTAAAGAACGTCTAACAAAAGGTGAGACAGTAGATGATCTACTTCCTGAAGCTTTTGCAGTTGTTCGCGAAGCTGCGACTCGTGTTCTTGGAATGCGTCCGTATGGCGTGCAGTTAATGGGTGGTATTGCCTTACATGAAGGGAATATCTCTGAGATGAAAACGGGTGAAGGTAAAACATTAACATCTACATTACCTGTATATTTAAATGCTTTAACAGGAAAAGGTGTTCACGTTGTTACAGTCAATGAATACTTAGCACAACGTGATGCGAGCGAAATGGGACAACTTCATGAGTTCCTAGGCTTAACAGTAGGAATTAACTTAAACAGCATGTCACGCGAAGAGAAACAAGAGGCTTATGCTGCTGATATTACGTATAGCACAAATAATGAGCTTGGATTCGATTACTTACGTGACAACATGGTTTTATATAGAGAACAGTGCGTTCAGCGTCCACTTCATTTTGCTATTATCGATGAAGTCGATTCTATTTTAGTCGATGAAGCACGTACGCCGCTTATTATTTCGGGACAAGCTCAAAAATCAACAGAGCTATACATGTTTGCAAATGCATTCGTTCGTACATTAGAAAATGAAAAAGAGTATTCATTTGATGTGAAAACGAAAAATGTAATGTTAACTGAAGATGGTATTACGAAAGCAGAGAAAGCTTTCCATATTGAAAACTTATTCGATTTAAAACATGTCGCACTTCTTCACCATATTAATCAGGCGCTTCGTGCACACGTTGTTATGCATCTTGATACAGATTATGTTGTACAAGAAGGCGAAATCGTAATTGTAGACCAATTCACTGGTCGTCTTATGAAAGGTCGTCGTTATAGCGAAGGTTTGCACCAAGCTATTGAAGCAAAAGAAGGCGTAGAAATTCAAAATGAAAGTATGACACTCGCAACAATTACGTTCCAGAACTATTTCCGTATGTATGAAAAGTTATCTGGTATGACTGGTACAGCGAAAACGGAAGAAGAAGAATTCCGTAGTATTTACAATATGAATGTTATCGTAATTCCAACGAACAAAGATATTATTCGTGATGACCGTGCTGATTTAATCTTCAAATCAATGGAAGGCAAATTCAATGCAGTTGTTGAGGATATTGTAAATCGTCATAAACAAGGGCAACCTATTCTTGTCGGTACAGTTGCAATTGAAACATCAGAGCTTATTTCAAAAATGTTAACACGTAAAGGTGTACGCCATAACATTTTAAACGCGAAAAACCATGCGCGTGAAGCAGATATCATTGCAGAAGCTGGTATGAAAGGTGCTGTAACGATTGCGACGAATATGGCTGGTCGTGGTACGGATATTAAGCTTGGAGACGATATTAAAAACGTTGGTCTAGCAGTTATCGGTACAGAGCGTCACGAAAGCCGTCGTATTGATAATCAGTTACGTGGTCGTGCTGGTCGTCAAGGGGACCCTGGTGTAACGCAGTTCTACTTGTCTATGGAAGATGAACTAATGCGCCGATTCGGTTCTGACAATATGAAAGCGATGATGGATCGTCTTGGTATGGATGATTCACAGCCGATTGAAAGTAAAATGGTTTCTCGTGCGGTAGAATCTGCACAAAAACGTGTAGAAGGAAATAACTATGATGCACGTAAGCAGTTACTGCAGTACGATGATGTACTTCGTCAGCAACGTGAAGTTATTTACAAACAGCGTCAAGAAGTAATGGATTCTGAGAATTTACGCAGTATTATTGAAGGTATGATGAAATCTACAGTAGAACGTGCTGTTGCGCTTCATACACAAGAGGAAATTGAAGAAGATTGGAACATTAAAGGTCTTGTTGACTACTTAAATGCCAACCTTCTGCAAGAAGGCGATATAAAAGAAGAAGAGTTACGTCGTCTTGCTCCAGAGGAAATGAGCGAGCCAATTATCGCGAAATTAATAGAGCGTTACAACGACAAAGAAAAGCTTCTGCCAGAAGAGCAAATGCGTGAGTTCGAAAAAGTTGTTGTATTCCGTGTAGTAGATACGAAATGGACAGAGCATATTGATGCGATGGATCACCTTCGTGAAGGTATTCATTTACGTGCTTACGGTCAAATTGATCCACTTCGTGAGTATCAAATGGAAGGATTCGCAATGTTCGAGTCAATGATTGCTTCTATTGAAGAGGAAATTTCTCGTTACATTATGAAAGCTGAAATTGAACAAAACTTAGAGCGTCAAGAAGTTGTTCAAGGTGAAGCTGTTCATCCATCTAGCGATGGCGAAGAAGCGAAGAAAAAACCAGTTGTAAAAGGTGACCAAGTAGGCCGCAACGATTTATGTAAATGTGGTAGCGGTAAAAAATATAAAAACTGCTGTGGTATCGGGAAGTAATACAGGGCGGTAGCCCAGATTGCTTTGCAAAATTTTACATCAAAAATGTATAATTAAGAAAGTTTAAACTCTCTCCGTCATAAGTGGAGAGAGTTTCCCTTGTTCTCATAAGAAAGTAACAGCAATTACATAGAGGTGAAGGAAATGGAATTAGTAGAAATTAGACAAGAATTAGAGAAAATGGCTAAGAGATTAGCGGCTTTTAGGGGGTCTCTTTGACCTTCCTACTAAGGAGAAACAAATTGCAGAGTTAGAAGAGACAATGATGGGTGCAGGATTTTGGGATGACCAACAAGGCGCACAAGCTGTAATTAACGAAGCTAATGCACTGAAAGAGATGGTTGGAAAGTTCCGTCAGTTAGATGAGACCTTCGAAAATTTAGAAATCACGCATGAGCTTTTAAAAGAAGAGTATGATGAAGATTTACATGAGGAGCTTGAATCAGAAGTGAAAGGCTTAATTCAAGAAATGAATGAGTATGAGCTTCAGCTACTACTAAGCGATCCTTATGATAAAAATAACGCTATTTTAGAATTACACCCAGGTGCTGGTGGAACAGAGTCACAAGACTGGGGTTCTATGTTATTACGTATGTACACACGTTGGGCTGAAAAACGTGGGTTTAAAGTAGAAACGGTTGACTACTTACCAGGTGATGAAGCTGGTATTAAGAGTGTTACTTTATTAATTAAAGGTCATAACGCTTACGGTTATTTAAAGGCAGAGAAAGGTGTACATCGTCTTGTACGTATCTCGCCATTCGATTCTTCAGGCCGTCGTCATACATCGTTCGTATCTTGTGAAGTCGTACCTGAGTTCAATGATGAAGTTGAAATCGAAATACGTTCAGAAGACTTAAAAGTTGATACGTACCGTGCAAGTGGTGCAGGTGGACAGCATATTAATACGACAGACTCAGCAGTTCGTATTACACATACACCAACAAACACAGTTGTAACATGTCAGTCAGAGCGTTCACAAATTAAAAACCGTGAGCACGCGATGAAAATGTTAAAAGCGAAATTATACCAAAAGAAATTAGAAGAGCAACAAGCGGAGTTAGATGAAATTCGCGGTGAACAAAAAGAAATCGGATGGGGTAGCCAAATTCGTTCTTACGTATTCCACCCGTATTCTCTTGTGAAAGACCACCGTACAAATACAGAGGTTGGTAACGTGCAAGCAGTTATGGATGGAGAAATTGATCCATTTATTGATGCTTACTTACGTTCTCGCATCTAATAAGCGAAAAAAAGCCAACAAAGTTGTCGGCGTATGCTGAGGATAATCGAGGATATAAAGAATTTGATTTTATTTCTATAGATGAAGTAAAGAGGAAGAGAAGTTGGAAACGACAACTTCTCTTTTTGATGAGATTATATGTAGCATACAATGTTGTATATTGTATTGTAAAAAGTAGAGAATAGTAAAACAGAGCGGCAATAGAGTAAGACTTGAACAGAACTTTTCTGATTTTCTGTTCAACAAGAATTCTTTATAGAAGTTTTTATGTTGTTCACAGAATTGAAACAACTTATGAAAGCTTTATATTATCAGGGTTTTTACTGTATTTTTGAAAAATATGAAATATACCTTAGTTTTTCTATATAAAGATAATGCTTATAATGAAAATGAGTGTGTTAGGAATGAAAAGAATATCAACAATGGGGAGCGATAGAAGTGAAAAAGAAATTGTTGGCTATTGCGTTAGGAACATCAGTCGTTTTTGCTTTAGGAGCATGTGGAAATAAAGAAGAGAGTAAGCCTTCGAAACAATCTGCAAGCACAGATAGCGCAGAGCAAATTTACCAAAAAAGTTGTATAGGCTGTCACGCGAAAGATTTATCGGGAGCAACTGGACCGGATTTACGAAAAGTGGGACAGAAATATGATGCAGCAGAGATTGAAAAGATTATTGAAAAAGGTCGCGGTTCCATGTCACCAGGAATTATTCAAGGTGAGGATGCGAAAAAAGTAGCTGAGTGGTTAGCTGAACATAAATAAAAAGGGTGAACTGGACGGGTTGGTTATATAATCTTATCCCAAAATGATTTTGGGTAAGAACTATGACGACTCGTTTCCTTTTTTTTGATGTAACATAACTGTAACAAAAATGTATCCGAACTGGAAACCGTTTGATGTTACAATGAGGTTTGTAGAATTTTGCTGAAATATATTACATAGAGTAGCGCTGCTAATAAAAAGCATGAATGGAAGCTACCTTCAACAAGAGTGGTTAAGCGAGAATAAAAGGTTATCTTTTATTTTCAGATGTACAGAAAAGTATTTCGAAAAAAATCATTAAGTATTGGGTGATAAATAATGATAAAAATGACGAATGTTTATAAGGAGTACCCGAATGGTATGAAAGCCATTGCTGGTCTCACAGTTAACATTAAACAAGGTGAGTTTGTATACGTAGTTGGACCGAGTGGAGCCGGGAAATCTACATTTATTAAAATGATGTATCGTGAAGAGAAGCCATCTACAGGATCAATTAATGTAAATGGACTTGTTATTGAAACATTAGCAGAAAGAGATGTTCCATATTTCCGTCGTCAATTAGGCGTAATTTTCCAAGATTTTAAATTACTACCTAAGTTAACGGTATATGAGAATGTTGCGTTTGCTTTAGAAGTAATTGAAGAAGAAAAAGAAGCCATTCGTGAGCGTGTAACAGAAGTTTTAGGTCTTGTAGGTCTTGAGGATCGTGCAGACGCACTACCAAGTGAACTTTCGGGCGGAGAGCAGCAACGTGTTGCGATTGCGAGAGCAATTGTTAATAGACCGAAGGTTGTAATTGCCGATGAGCCAACAGGTAACTTAGATATTGAAACAGCTCTTGATATTATGAAGATTTTTACGCGTATTAACGAGCGTGGTACAACGATTGTTATGGCGACACATAACTCAGATATCGTAAATACAATTCGTCATCGTGTAATCGCGATTGAAGGCGGAAAAATTGTTCGAGATGAGATTGAGGGAGGATACGGATATGAAGGCTAAGACCCTTAGTCGACATTTGCGAGAAGGTGTAAAGAATCTATCACGTAACGGATGGATGACATTTGCTTCTGTTAGTGCAGTAACAGTTACATTATTACTTGTAGGTGTCTTTTTAACAGCGATAATGAATATGAACCATTTTGCGACGAAAGTAGAGCAAGATGTAGAAATTCGTGTACACATTGATCCAGCAGCAAAAGAAGCTGATCAAAAGAAATTAGAAGATGATATGAGTAAGATTGCAAAAGTAGAATCTATTAAATATTCTTCTAAAGAAGAAGAGCTAAAACGCTTAATTAAAAGCTTAGGTGATAGCGGAAAAACGTTTGAGTTATTTGAACAAGATAACCCACTTAAAAACGTATTCATTGTAAAAGCAAAAGAACCAACAGATACAGCGACAATCGCGAAAAAGATTGAGAAAATGCAGTTTGTAAGTAATGTTCAATACGGTAAAGGTCAAGTTGAAAAATTATTTGATACTGTAAAAACAGGACGTAATATCGGGATTGCGTTAATTGCAGGTCTTTTATTCACAGCGATGTTCTTAATCTCTAATACAATTAAAATTACAATTTATGCTCGTAGTACAGAAATCGAAATTATGAAACTGGTAGGTGCAACAAACTGGTTTATTCGTTGGCCGTTCTTATTAGAGGGATTATTCCTAGGAGTATTAGGATCAATTATTCCAATTGGCTTAATTCTAGCTACGTATAATTCACTACAAAGTGTGTTTAACGAAAAACTTGGCGGAACAATTTTCGAACTTCTACCATACAGTCCTTTCGTATTCCAATTAGCTGGTTTACTAGTGTTAATCGGGGCTTTAATCGGTATGTGGGGAAGTGTAATGTCAATTCGTCGCTTCTTAAAAGTATAAAAAGTTGCAAACATAATTCGTACAAGCTTATCATATAGTAGAAATAGGTAAAGGCATCACACACTGTGTGATGCCTTTTGCTACACCACCTGTGTGTTTTGGAAAGGGGAATTCCGCATTGAAACGTAGAGTTGCAATTATTGGAATGGTTGTTGCATTTTTAATTGGTGCTGGCGGAATGTTTGCAGGTATGTCTTTATTTGGGGTTAACCCAGCAGAAGTAACGCAAACAATTTCGAGTGGAAACGCTAGCACCTCACAAGGGAATTTGGCAAAAATTAATGAGGCGTATGCACTAATTGATTCACGTTATGTGGAAGACGTGAAGGATGACAAGTTAGTCGAAGGTGCAATACAAGGCATGTTGTCTACGCTGAAGGACCCTTATTCCACGTATATGGATAAAGAAACGGCTAAACAGTTTAGTGAATCACTTGATCCTGAGCTAGAGGGGATCGGGGCTGAGGTGAACAAAACGGACGGTAAGCTCATTATCGTATCTCCAATTAAAGGCTCACCGGCAGAAAAGATTGGAATTAAACCGAATGACCAAATTTTATCTGTAGATGGAAATAGTGTGAAAGATTTATCACGTGAAGAAGCAGTATTAAAGATTCGTGGTAAAAAAGGAACGACTGTCGCGATTGAAATTAAGCGTGCAGGAGTAGCTGATCCGATTGTATTTAAAATTAAGCGTGAAAAAATTCCAATCTTCACGGTGTTTAGTTCTGTGAAACAAGAGAGCGGAAAAGATATCGGTTATATGCAAATCACTTCTTTTGCTGAAAATACAGCGAAAGAATTTAAGGATCAGTTAAAAGAGTTAGAGAAGAAAAACATAAAAGGCTTAGTTATTGACGTGCGTGGTAATCCTGGTGGCTACTTAAATAGTGTAGAAGAGATACTAGGGGAAATTATGACGGATAAAAAGCCGATGCTACAAGTAGAGCAACGAAATGGTGAGAAAAAGAAATTCTCTACGGAACTGAAAGAGAAAAAGCCATATCCAATTTCAGTATTAATTGATAACGGAAGTGCTTCTGCTTCAGAGATTTTAGCGGGTGCGCTAAAAGAGGGAGAAGGATACGATTTAATTGGTGAAAAAACGTTTGGTAAAGGTACTGTTCAGCAAGCCGTTCCATTTAAAGATGGCAGCAACATTAAATTAACGATGTTTAAATGGTTAACACCGGATGGAAACTGGATTCATAAAAAAGGAATCGCGCCAACAGTAGAAGTGAAGCAACCAGATTATTATCATGCGACACCAATTCAAATTGAAAAGACACTTTCATACAATTCAAATGATGTGCAAGTAAAACACGCGCAAGAAATGCTTAAGAGTTTAGGATATGTACCAGGGCGTGAAGATGGATACTTTAGTAAAGAGACAGAATCAGCGCTGAAAGCATTCCAAAATGCGAATGAGATGGAAGCGACGGGACAGCTTGATAAAAAGACAGCTGAGGCGATTCAAACTAAAATTATTGAAAAAATCCGTTCTGGAGAAAATGATCTACAATTACAGTCCGCATTAAAATTAATAGTGAAATAAAGTGAAACTTTAATCAGTGGGGGTTTTCTTCATCCCCACTAATTATTAGTTGAACCAATCGGACTTTTATGGGCAGTGGATCCCCCACCTAAATCCTTTGCTTTCGCTGAATTTTGAGGTGGGGGTCTTACTGCCCATTAAAGCGAAATAAAAAGAAATACAGGCAGTTTGCTGCCTGTATTTTTTTGTGTTAAACAAACGTTTGTCCAGTTATGATAATATAAAAAGAAAGAATGATATAAATGGTGGTGAATGAGTTCGTGGAGGCATGGATTTTTGAAATAATGCGGGCAGTTGGACGTTTTTTCTTACACCCTGCTGTCTATGTATTTTTAATAAGTAGTATCTTCGTTGGATACTTACGTATGTTACGAGAACGAAAGGATTTTTCCTTTAAAGTTTATGATATTTGGTTTGAACTGCGAACATCTCTATTTGCGGGAGTTGGATACGGATTAATCGTATCTATTCTTACAATTGGACTTGGCCTTGTCGTTTCCAAAGCGAGCTTATGGGTCATCTTACTTTGGACGTTATTATTTGGATTAACTGCTATGTATCGATATTTATCAGCAGCTTATACATTTAGTATCGCAATTGTATGCGTTCTAGTATCTTCTAAGCTACCAGTTTCCTTCTTACAGCTTGGAGAAGGGGAAGAGAGTACGATTGTATCTCTTGCTATTTTACTAGGTGTCATGCTCGTTGTAGAGGGCTTGTTGATTTCTAAAAATGCAGTAGGATATTCTACGCCGAAGATTAGGAAGGGTAAGCGTGGGCTAAAGATTGGTTTACACGAATCAAAGCGTTTATGGATCGTTCCTATTTTTATTCTTGTACCAGGTGATGCAGTAACGCAGTTTATTTCATGGTGGCCTGTCGTTTCAATCGGTTCACATACCTATTCTCTATTCCTCGTTCCATTTTTAATTGGATTTATGAGAAAGATTAGAAGTTATGAGCCAACGGAAGCTTTATTATTTACAGGAAGGCGTGTCTACGGATTAGCAGGAATTGTACTTGTTTTAGGAATCGCAAGTTATTGGTGGCACGTACTTGCCATTATCGCAATGGGAGTCGCAATGCTTGGGCGTTTCACAATTTCCATGCAAGAAAAAATTGCCGATGAGACGAGACCGGCGTATTTCGCTGCACGTAATGATGGACTTGTTGTATTAGATACAATCCCGAATACAATTGGGGCGGAGCTGAATTTACTGCCTGGAGAAGTGATTACGAAAGTAAATGGAGTCATTCCAAGAAGCGCTGAGGAATTTTATGATGCGCTTCAAACGAAGACGACAGGAGCATTTTGTAAATTAGAAGTATTAGATACAAATGGAGAGCTTCGCCTTGCCCAAACGGCATTATACGCCGGAGGACATCACGAATTAGGAATTGTGTTTGTTCAGCAGGAGCATGAGTGGGATTCGGAAGCGATGTAATAGAGGAAAGGGTATCACCTTGTGGTGATACCCTTTTTGGTTGTGGGGGCGGGATTAGTAGTAAATGAAATTTATATCGGTGATTATTCAAATATATCGAATTTATGGAAAAAACGACAACCATCGCAAACATTCTTTTTAGTTTCATAGACGGATAACTTGAATAATTATTTGATAATGGTTATCATTTAGTGAGTCTTTTTAATTTTGGAAAATGGAGGTAAGATATGCTACGTAAATTTTTTTCTTACTATAAACCGTATAAAGGTTTATTTATACTCGACTTTTCTTGCGCAGTTGTCGCAGGGTTACTAGAACTTGGCTTCCCGCTTATCGTAAATCAATTTATTGATAAGTTATTGCCAGGACAAAACTGGACGCTTATTTTATGGGCTTGTTTCGGTTTACTTGCAGTGTATATATTAAATGCAGGCTTACAATATGTCGTTACATATTGGGGACATATGCTTGGTGTTAACATTGAAACGGATATGAGACAGAAATTATTTGATCACATTCAAAAGCTATCATTCAGATTTTTTGACAATAATAAAACAGGTCATTTAATTTCACGTCTTACAAACGACTTAATGGAAATTGGGGAAATTGCTCACCATGGGCCAGAAGATTTATTTATCGCTGTTATGACTTTAGTTGGGGCATTCTCATTTATGATGATGATCAACTGGAAGTTAGCGTTATTAACGTTCTTCGTTATTCCATTCCTATTGTGGTTGGCACTTTACTTCAATAAAAAAATGACAGGTACGTTTAGACGTTTATTCTCAGACGTTGCTGATTTCAATGCATGTATTGAGAACAACGTTGGCGGTATCCGTGTTGTACAAGCATTCGGAAATGAAAAGTTTGAGAAAGAGCAATTTGCTGTAAACAATGCTCGTTTCCGTACAACGAAATTAATGGCGTATAAAATTATGGCGTTAAATTCATCGATTAGTTATATGCTCATGCGTCTCGTAACGCTCTTCGTCTTAATATGCGGTACATGGTTTGTTCTGCAAGGTGAATTAACGTACGGTGGATTTATCGGATTCGTTCTATTAACGAATATTTTCTTCCGCCCAATTGAAAAAATTAATGCGGTAATCGAAAGCTATCCGAAAGGGATCGCTGGTTTTAAGAGATATGTAGAGCTTCTTGAAACAGAGCCAGATATTGTAGACTCTAAAGATGCGATGGAAGTTAAACATGTACATGGTGATATTCAATATAGCAACATTACATTCGGATATGAAAATAAAGAACCGATTTTAAATGATATTAGTTTGAAAATACATGCAGGTGAAACAGTTGCTTTCGTAGGACCATCAGGAGCTGGAAAAACGACGTTATGTAGTCTATTACCACGTTTTTATGAACAACCGTCTGGATCGATTCAAATTGATGGTATTGATACGAAAGATATGACGTTATCTTCACTTCGTAAGCAAATTGGAATTGTGCAGCAAGATGTGTTCTTATTCTCAGGAACAATTCGTGAAAATATCGCTTACGGAAACTTAAAGGCGTCAGAAGCTGAAATTTGGCAGGCAGTAAAACGTGCGCAGTTAGAAGACTTAATTTACTCACAACCAGACGGTTTAGATACCGTTATCGGTGAGCGTGGGGTGAAACTTTCTGGTGGACAGAAGCAGCGTCTAGCGATTGCTCGTATGTTCTTGAAAAACCCGCCAATTTTAATATTAGATGAAGCGACTTCCGCATTAGATACAGAGACGGAACTGGCGATTCAAAAATCACTTGCTGAACTATCTGTGGGCCGTACAACATTAGTTATTGCTCACAGACTTGCAACGATTAAAAATGCAGATCGTATCGTCGTTGTAAATAAAGATGGTATTGCAGAACAAGGTTCACATGATGAATTAATTGAACAAGGCGGAGGATACAGCAGGTTATACGAAGCACAGTTCAGTTCGTAAATATAATTTCTGCTGAATTAGTGCACCATAAGTAAGTGAAAATCTTATATGGGAGGCTATGAAGCATGATTGTAACAACAACGTCTACAATTCAAGGAAAAGAAATTATTGAGTATATCGATATCGTCAATGGAGAAGCGATTATGGGCGCGAATATCGTTCGTGACCTTTTCGCCTCTGTCCGTGACGTTGTCGGCGGTCGTGCGGGCGCTTATGAAAGTAAATTAAAAGAAGCGCGCGACATTGCAATGGAAGAGATGAAAACTTTCGCAAGACAAAAAAATGCGAATGCAATTGTTGGTATCGACGTGGATTACGAAGTAGTTCGCGAAGGAATGCTAATGGTTGCAGTGAGCGGAACTGCTGTCCGTATTTAAAGTGAAAAAGCCGTGCTGATGCACGGCTTTTTCACTTTTATTAATGCTATTCTATGTCGAAGTTCCAATATTTCTTGGGAAATGCGGAAGGCCCTGTCGATATATAGGGAAGACATTAGAGCGCTTCTTTACATTTCTGGATTTGAACTAATAATGTTTCGTATTCTTGTTCGAGAGATGGGATATCATCGTGATGATTTGGCATGGAAATTCGGCCGATAATTTCTGTTAATTTTGTTTGTAATCGTAATAATTCTTGTTCAGTTACGTTTACAGAATCCCCGGTGGTTCTTTTTGTGTATTGCTCGTAATTACCGTGGAATATTCTTGGTTCACTCTCATCTACTTGTAGAATATGGTCTGCAACAGAGCGAATAAAGGCACGGTCATGGCTAATGAAAAGTATTGTGCCAGGATATTCTTGTAACATGATTTCTAATTCTTCTTGCGTCGCTAAGTCTAAATAGTTTGTCGGTTCATCGAGCAGAAGCATATTATAGTTTCCTAAAAATACTTTTGCGAGTGCGACCTTCATTCGTTCGCCGCCACTTAAGACATGTACAGGTTTATGAACATCTTCACGGCGGAATAAAAGCCGTGCGAGTATTGTTCGAACGAATGCTTCTGTATAGTTGGTTTCTTCTAGAACGTTCTCTAAAATGGTTTTATCTGTTTTTAAAATTGATAGTGTTTGTTCAAAGTATCCAATTTTACAACTTTTCGAAAGCTGAATGCCACGCTCGTTTGCGAGAAGCATGTTGAACAAAGTTGTTTTGCCGCTTCCGTTTGCACCTAAAATAGCAAGTTTTGCACCAGGGGCAATGGTTCCATTCATATTTTTAAATAGTGTGCGGTCGCCTATTTTCTTTGTTGCTTTATTGAACTGTACTGCCACTTTACTATGAATGGGTGTATGGTATTGCACGTCAAACTGAGTCTGAGAAAGTTCCTTTGGCTTTTCTTTCTTTTCTAGTTTTTCGAGACGTGTTTCTAATGCTTTCGCTGCTTTGCTAACCTGTTCTTGGCCATGAGCCCCGCTTAACTTATAAAGTTTAGATTCAGATGAACTGAATCGAGTTGGGATTTTTGTCATATTAGAAGCACGTTGCTTTTTTTGTGAAATTGATTGCTCTAAACGATTTTTTTCTTGTATATATTGATCATATTCTGCTTGTTTTTGTGTTCGTTCACGTTCTTTTTGCTTTCGATAGTTGGAATAGTTTCCTTTATACTCTTGAATCGTCCCGTCTTCAATTTCAATAATTTTTGTACATATATTATCTAGAAATTCACGATCATGCGATATTAAAACAAGTGACCCTTTATAAGATAAAAGTGCCTTTTCTAATTGCTCTGTACCAACCATATCTAAGTGGCTTGTTGGTTCATCAGCAAATAAAATTCCTGCATCTTGTTCGAGAGCATGAGCAATCTTTAGCCGCATTCGTTCACCACCGCTCATTGCATCTGTAACGTTTGAAATACTCCATTTTCCTTTTGCGAGAGCAGAAGTGGTTTCCGGTAGTTCCTCGCTAAGTTGAGGAATGATGCTGATAGAACTATGATGAGTTACTATGCCTTTGTCAGCTTCTATTTCTTTACTTAATATTTGTAATAACGTAGATTTACCAGCTCCGTTGACTCCGACAATTCCTATGCGATCCTGTGCTTGAATTTCCAGTGACGGTAACGTAAATAGTGTGCGATCACCAAAGCTCTTTTCAATATTGCGTGCGAATAAAATAGTCATAAAAAAACCTCCCTAGTTTCACTAGAGAGGATAAACGTCGCCCTTGCATGTAAAAAATCGTACATAAATAAACGATTTTTTTACATGATCGTTTCGAAAGAAAGTATCGACAAATGGACAGACTAATCCCCTGCTAGTTTTCATCATTTTTTGTTCACTATTTGTGATGGATGAAATAAATAAGAGAATTAGAACTTCATTGGTCAAAGTACCTTCCTTTCATAATGTTACTTTTATTGTATGCGCATACAAAATGGTTTGTCAAACTTATTTCTATTTACTATTTTTGAACTTATTATTATACAATTGTACTTTTGCTAGAGCCTCAGCATCATTTTTGATTTCATCCAATCCATTCGCATCCCCAATAACATACCCTTCAAATGATGAACCAACAAAATCAAAGATATATTGGAACTGAGCAATAAGCGGTAATGCTTTCAGCTTTGGATTGTCTCCGCCAACGATGACAACGTACATTTTTTTACCTTTCATTTTTTCTTTGAAATGAAGAGATGTATCACGCAAGCTTTGTGACCAGCGATCGACGAAGTTTTTCATATGACCGCTCATTCCATACCAGTATAGCGGTGTAGCAAAGATAATTGTGTCGTGCTCTAACATACGCTCGATTAACTGCTCGTAGTCATCATTTACAGGTTGGAATCCTTCTGCATCATGGCGCTGATCTATGATTGGGTGGACGATATGATCACGCAAGTAAATTTGTTCTGTTTCAATTCCATCAATCACCATATGTGTTAAAGCTTCTGTATTTCCGTTTTGTCTTGAACTGCCATGTATAACAAACATGTAATCATCCCTTTTCTTTTGTTTGCTTTAGGAGTGAAACGTGTTTTTGCAAATTCGTTTGAATGCTAGAAAGTAATGAGATTTGCTTCGTTACTTCATTAAGTTTATCTTCATAAAGCGTAAGGATACTGCTGCAAGGATTTTCGTACAGGTGCGGCTCTATTTCGAGGCAGCGCAGCATCCTTGCCGTCTCTTCTAAATTTAAGCCAATTTGTAAGTACATTTGAATAAGCTCCACTTTTTCGATGGCACTTTCATCAAAGTCACGGTAGCCATTTGCGAGGCGCTTAGAAGGGAGTAATCCCTTTTCTTCATAATGTCTTAGTGATCTTTCGCTAACCCCGGTTTCTTTTGATAACTCTCCAATTCGCAATGTGTTTCACCCCTTGTACATGTATTGTAAACCTTCACACTAATGTGAAGGTCAATGCTGTTTTTTCGCAAAAGAGTCTACATAATTTAAAAACACCTGAATAGCTTTAGACGGGATGAAGTATTTGCCGCGCACGATGGAGAATGGACGGATGAGTTGTTCATTTGGAACTTCGACGTGGAATAGCTCTTTTGCCAGTAACTCTTTCCGTACAGTCCAATCAGAAAGTATAGCGATGCCAAGCCCGGCACTAACTGCTTCTTTCACGCTTTGGATACTACTGAATGTAAAGAAGCGCTTCAATTTTAAATGGTGTTGATGAATAAAGCGGTCACTATAAGCGCGTGTTCCAGAACCACTTTCTCTTAATACCCATACTTGATCTTGGAGTGTGCTTTCATTTATTTCATTTGTGCGGAGCAGTGGATGATTTGGCGGGACGACGAGCTTCATTTCATCTTGCATAAACGTTTCAACGTCCACGTCGGCGTATACGACTTGCCCTTCGACTAAGCCGATATCGATTTGATTAGAGCGAAGGCTTTGCAAAACGTCTTCTGTATTTGAGATAAAGGTATGAACTTCAACGTGTGGATTTTCATTCGCATAGTTAGCCAGTATTTTTGGAAGTAAGTATTCGCCAATTGTGAAACTAGCACCGATGCGAAGAGTTCCTGTTACAACGTTATGTAGCTCGTTAATTTCTTGCTTAGCATCTTCATAAAGAGAGAGCATTTGTTTTGCGTGTATATATAATATGTTTCCAGCTTCCGTCACTTGAACGTGCTTCGGAGAGCGCTGAATAAGTGTAGTGCCAAATTCGTTTTCTAAGTTGCGTATATGCATACTTACGCCAGGCTGTGAAAGGTTTAATAATTCTGCTGCACGGGAGAAATGCTTCTGTTCAACGACAGTAACAAATATTTTTAAAATGTCTACGTTCATGTAATGGGCTCCTTTCTTTTTCTATCATCTTATCATAAGTATTTCTGATGATAGAGATTCAATATTGATATTAAACTTATTATAGAAACTCTCTTATAATATAAGTAGAAAGAACATGCATGTTCCAATAAGATTATTGGAGTGGTACAAAGTGGAACAAACACTTGTTATACAAAAGAAGAAGGGCTTTGGATTTTCGCAAGGTATTGGGATTACGTTATTAATCGCAATTGCCGCGAAATATTTAGCAGAGCTTCCATTTTTAAATATTATGGGACAATTAGTAATTGCTATTCTAATTGGGATGGTTTGGCGTGCGGCAATTGGCGTTCCACAAGAAGCGATAGCTGGAACGAACTTTGCGAGTAAGAAGTTGCTGCGCTTTGGGATTATCTTACTTGGAATGCGGTTAAATCTTGTTGATATTGCGAAGGCAGGGCCGAAAGTATTGGTCATCGCTGCCGCTGTTATTACATTTACGATTTTCGTTGTATATGGGCTAACGAAAGTATTTAAGGTAGAAAAGAAACTCGGAATTTTAACAGCGTGCGGAACAGCAATTTGCGGCGCGGCTGCGGTCGTGGCAATTGCACCGCAAGTGAAAGCGAAGGATGAAGAAACGGCAGTTGGGGCAGCAATTATTGCAATTTTAGGTACAATATTTACACTTATTTATACGCTATTATACCCAGTGCTTGGCTTCTCACCGTACGGTTACGGTGTATTCTCAGGTGCGACGCTGCACGAAATCGCTCATGTCATCGCAGCTGCGGCGCCAGGAGGAAGTACGGCTGTAGACATCGCAGTTATCGTGAAATTAACGCGCGTTGCAATGCTTGTGCCAGTAGCGATTTTAATTGGATTATGGTTTGGTAAGAGTGAAGGTAGCGAGGAAAAAAAATCGTGGCGTGACCTTCCAATTCCGTGGTTCATCTTCGGATTTTTAGCGATGAGTGCAGTGCATTCGCTCGGGGTTATACCAGAAGTTGTTGCCGGATACATCGTTGTTCTTGCTTACATGCTTATTGCAATGGCGATGGCGGGGCTTGGTTTAAATGTAGAGTTTAAAACGTTCCGTAAGTTAGGAAGTAAGGCATTCGTGGCGGGGCTGATCGGCTCGGTTTTCCTTTCTATTCTTGGATACGTTCTTGTATATGCATTAGGATTTATGTAGTAGGACGAAGAAGCTGTTCCAAAAGATATTTTTGGACAGCTTTTTTTATGTTTATAGTGCTACGGGTGTCGATATATTAAAAAAATAGCTGATATAAATTTAATTACGCTTGTACTTTGTTAGAGAAGGTGATCAGTGAAACGTTTTTCTAAAATTTGTAAAGATATCTTCACTTATAACTGGAAAATATTTATAATTAAGGTAAAGATATCTTTACTTTCGAAGGTGGAGCCTATGGGTGTGAAAAATAAAATAAAAGAGTTAAGAAAGCAACATCATATAACGCAAGTTGAAATGGCAAAGGCGATGCAGGTGACGCGGCAGACGATTGTGGCGATTGAAAACCATCATTATAACCCGAGTCTAGAGTTATCCCTAAAAATCGCCAAATATTTTGGGGTGAAGGTGGAGGAAATATTTACGCTAGAGTAAGGGGAGAAAAAATGAACGATACTAAAAAGTTATTTATCGGTGCGACTTTTGGATTGTTTTTGGGAGACATTGTAGTTCATAGTATGAATCCGGCTATACCAATTTTACCGCTCGTAGTGAGTAACGTTTTAGCAATTGTATTTTTGATGGTGTATTCGTATTACAAAAAGCGTAAGTACAAAAAAGAAGAACTTCCAGATATAGATGAGCGAGTAAATGAAAATATAAAAAAATATGTAAATGTCTCATTTGTATTCGCGTTTCTATTGCTTATTGTTTATATTGTTGCGAGTAAAGCAATAGGCAGAGCTGTTATACCAGTGCAAGAAATATTTATGATATGTAGTTCCTTATTTGCGGGTAGTCTCATCATAGAAGTCATGATAGGGAAACGAGCATAGCGATAGGAGGAATGAAAAATGCAAGATGAGTTTGAGAGATTTCAGTCAGATAAAGCGTTTAAATATGTAGGGTTATTTTTTACGATTAGTTTAGCGATATGGAGTTTATATAATTTAATTGTTGACGGAAATGCTGGTATGCCATTTGTTTTATTTGTAATAGGGCAGTGGGTGTATTTTCTTGTGAACTATTGGCCGAAGTGGAAATATAGAAATCAAAAAGAGGCTGATCATGTATGAGTAAGTAAGATATTATACGGTTCATAGGAAGTTTGTTTTTAGCGGGTCTTGTTTTAAATATGAGTTTAATGATTTTAAGTATTTCGTGGGGAACAATCTTCATATCGAATGTAGCACTAGTCATTTTATATAAGTATTGCGGAATATAGAGAACAGAAGCGTTTGAAAGAAGAGGGAGTACCGTCGATTGATGAGCGAGTTGTGAATAAGATGAAGTCATATTTTACGATTAGTATTACAAGCTTCGTGTTCTTGTTCATTATGTATCTTTGTTTAAATAAGTATTTAGATAGGCAAGCAGTACATGTAAATGAGTTGTTATATATTGCTATTTTTGGCTTATTAATAAGTAGGGCATCGACGAGTGTGTTAGCAACAAGGAATAGATAGAAAAAGGGGAACTGGGATGGGATTACCGGTATTATGTGTCGCTACGGCTATTTTTGCTTTGTTTTGGGGAATGCAGAACTTCTCTCGTTATCCAGTGCCAAGCATTTGTATTATGATTGGCACTGTAGGTTTATCATATTATTTATTAGTTTCAGCTCATTATCATAAAACAGCAACGAGTGTTGTTGTTGGAGCACTTATTTTATTTTGTGGGCGCGCTATACAAAAGGGATTATTTCCGTAAAAGCTGTTTATACAAAGAGTATAAACAGCTTTTTGTATTTTTTTTACAAAAGTCTTGAAAGTTACGTAACGTCATCTTTTATAATGAAGGGGAAGAGGTGATGGTAGTGATTTCAATACAACAATTGACGAGAGAAACAGGGGTAACGGTACGTACATTACGTTATTATGATCAAATAGATTTATTAAAGCCGAGCGGGAAAACAGAAGGTGGGCATCGTTTATATAGTGAAGCTGACGTAATACGGTTGCAGCAAATTTTATTTTTAAAGGAAATGGGCTTTTCATTAAAAGAGGCTGCGAATATGTTAGTAAAAGGTGACCTTAACTTAAAGGGTTCTCTTGAAAAACAACTTCGGTTTGTACAGGAAGAACAAAAGAAATTTAATCGAATGGAGCGTGTTTTACAAGCTGTTGTTTATTCGGTAGATGTGGAAGGGGAACTTGATTGGAAAGTTATGTTTGAACTGATTCAGCTTTCGAAACAGTCGTCTCGTATACGTGAAATATTTCAAAATGAAGTATTTTCAAAGGAAGAACAAAAATTGCTTCATAACTTGCCAAATATGAGTGAAGAAGATCCGAATGTTTTAGAATGGGTAGATTTATTAAAGCAATTACGTACTTTTATGAAAGACGGCAAAGAAGCAGCGAGTGATGAGGTACAAGGGGCAACGAAGAGATTAATGCAGAAATGTTTAGAAATGGCCAATGGTGACGAAGCGTTTTTAGATAAGTTATGGGAAGTTAGAAAATCGAAGGAAGATTCACAGAAAATGAGCATGTATCCAATTGAAGAAGAACTTTTATTATATATGGAAGAAGCTTTTCGTATATATGATGAAAAGGAGATGGATAAATGAGTATACTTGCAGAATATCGTTGGTATTTTTTAATTGGGGCAGAGATTGTATTTTGGTTATCGGCTATCGGCTTCTTTTTACTTCGTTACGGATTCCGTTTGAAGAAGGCGAGCTTTATTATGGGGATTGTACTCCTCGTAAATGAAGTGTTTATTTTAACCTTAGGGGTAGTGGACTATTATCAAACAGGGAAGTTCTCTAACTTTCAAATCATTACGGTAATTATTTTATTGTATGCAGTTTTCTACGGGAAAAAGGATTTGAAGAAGCTTGATATGTTTGCGCAAAAGCTAGTTGCGAAATGGCGGAATGAACCAGCGCCAATTATGGAAGAGCACGTAGAATTAACAGGTATGGCCTATGCGAAACAGGAAATAAAAAATTGGTTATTACATCTTGTTTTATTCGTTGTTGTGCATATTTTCTTTTTCTTTCTGTACGGTTTTGTCCCGTTTGAACAATGGCATAATTGGTTAGAAACGGGGATTGTTTTAAATGAAAAAGCAAGTCGTGTTAGCCAAGTTTGGGCGATTATACTTTTAGTGGATACAGTTATTTCATTTTCATATGTTCTTTTCCCGAAGAAGGAAAAAGAAAAAGAGAAGCTACTTTCATAGAGGAAAGTAGCTTTTTCTAGTATACCAATAGTTTGTATAGGAGAGGATAACAATAGGAAAAACAGGTTTTATATGCTTATTTCTCTTTAGTTTAGTAGCATGCTCACAACCTAACATTGACATTGATAAGAAGAATGATGTCATTGTAAAGAGAGCAGGAATTTCCAATCTAGATAAATTTGAAAAGTTCGTTTTGAATGTTGACCAAGGGAAAGTTGATAAAATAAGAATTGTGCAGTATACCCATGAAGGTGATCCGATTTTTCAAACGGTAGAGCATAGTGAGAACGATATACTTTATGTGTTAGATAATAGAAAAGACCAATTTGCTGGTGAGCATAAAGGATTACATAAAGGTAGTTGCAAAAGTATTGTTAAAGAGCAGGGAGAATTAGAAATCACTTATAGGTTAATAGATTGTACGAGTAAAAATGGGCGCAATGGATATGATTTATTATATGTACCTAAAAAATAGAGTTAGTAGAGGAAGGAAGTTTTTACTCCTTCCTTTTTCTATGTATATATTGTCGAAAATTTTACCGAATATCTGTTCGTTTTCTTGGTTTTTTTATGAGCATTCGTGGTAAAATGGGAATACAGATTTTTTACGAGGAGGTCGGTTTTGTTTGGAACATCAATTTGAAATTATCTCAGCTTATTCCCCGCAAGGTGATCAGCCGGTAGCTATAGAAAAGCTTGTAGAGGGAATTAATAGTGGGAAGAAAAAGCAAGTGTTGCTTGGAGCAACAGGAACGGGTAAGACATTTACGATTTCAAATGTCATTAAAGAAGTGCAGAAGCCAACACTTGTTATGGCTCATAATAAAACGTTAGCAGGACAGTTATATAGTGAGCTGAAAGATTTTTTTCCGAATAATGCAGTTGAATATTTTGTTAGTTATTACGATTATTATCAGCCAGAAGCGTATGTGCCTCAAACAGATACGTTTATTGAAAAAGATGCGCAGATTAATGATGAAATCGATAAATTGCGTCACTCAGCAACATCTGCACTATTTGAACGGGATGATGTGATTATTGTTGCGAGTGTTTCGTGTATATATGGTTTAGGTTCTCCAGAAGAATACCGCGAGTTAGTTGTTTCACTTAGAGTTGGTATGGAAAAGGACCGCAATCAATTGCTTCGTGAACTTGTTGATGTGCAGTATGGACGTAATGACATTGATTTCAAGCGTGGTACATTCCGTGTGCGCGGAGATGTAGTTGAAATCTTCCCAGCATCGCTTGATGAGCATTGTATTCGAATTGAATTTTTTGGCGATGAAATCGATCGTATTCGCGAAGTAAATGCGTTAACAGGTGAAGTATTAGCAGAACGTGATCATGTAGCAATCTTCCCAGCATCTCACTTCGTTACACGTGAAGAAAAGATGAAGGTCGCTATTGAAAATATAGAAAAAGAATTAGAAGAACGTTTAAAGGAATTAAATGATAATGGCAAGTTGTTAGAAGCGCAGCGTATAGAACAGCGTACACGTTATGATTTAGAAATGATGCGCGAGATGGGCTTTTGTTCAGGGATTGAAAACTATTCCCGTCATTTAACACTTCGTCCAGCGGGTGCAACGCCGTATACGTTATTAGACTATTTCCCGAAAGATTTCTTAATCGTTATGGATGAGTCGCACGTATCAGTACCGCAAGTAAGAGCGATGTATAACGGGGACCAAGCACGTAAACAAGTGCTTGTAGATCATGGATTCCGTCTGCCATCAGCTTTAGATAATAGACCGCTTACGTTTGATGAGTTTGAAGGGAAAACGAATCAAGTTATTTACGTTTCAGCAACGCCAGGACCGTACGAGTTAGAGCAGGCACCGGAAGTAATAGAACAAATTATTCGTCCAACAGGGCTTTTAGATCCACCAATTGATATACGACCAATTGAAGGGCAAATTGATGATTTATTAGGAGAAATTCAAGATCGCATTGTAAAAAATGAACGTGTATTAATTACGACTTTAACGAAGAAGATGTCAGAGGATTTAACAGACTACTTAAAAGATGTAGGAATTAAAGTGAACTATCTTCACTCTGAAATTAAAACGTTAGAACGTATTGAAATTATCCGTGATCTTCGCCTTGGTAAGTTTGACGTACTTGTCGGTATTAACTTATTACGAGAAGGATTAGATATTCCAGAAGTATCACTTGTAGCTATTTTAGATGCTGATAAGGAAGGGTTCTTGCGTTCAGAGCGTTCATTAATTCAAACAATCGGTCGTGCAGCACGTAATGAAAACGGCCGCGTTATTATGTATGCAGATCGTATAACAAGATCAATGGGAATTGCAATTGAAGAAACGCAGCGTCGTCGTACTATACAAGAAGCTTACAATAAAGAGCATGGTATTACGCCGAAAACGATTCAAAAAGGCGTGCGTGATGTTATCCGTGCAACGACAGCTGCTGAAGAGCCGGAAATGTATGAAGCGGCACCAGCTAAGAAGATGACGAAAAAAGAGCGTGAAAAGACAATTGCGAAGATGGAAGCAGAGATGAAAGAAGCAGCAAAAGCGTTAGATTTCGAGCGTGCAGCTGAATTAAGAGATTTACTATTAGAATTAAAAGCGGAAGGGTGAACAGAGTGAGCATAAGCAAGGATTTTATTGTCGTAAAAGGTGCTAGAGCACATAACTTAAAAAATATTGATGTAACCATTCCGAGAAATCAGCTTGTTGTTGTGACGGGATTGTCTGGTTCAGGGAAATCATCATTAGCGTTTGATACGATTTATGCAGAAGGGCAGCGCAGATATGTAGAATCGTTATCTGCGTATGCGCGTCAGTTTTTAGGACAAATGGATAAGCCGGATGTAGATACGATTGAAGGATTGTCACCAGCGATTTCAATCGATCAAAAAACAACGAGTCGTAATCCACGTTCAACAGTCGGAACGGTCACGGAGATTTATGATTATTTACGTTTATTATTTGCGCGAATTGGTACGCCAATTTGTCCGAATCATGGTATTGAAATTACGTCACAAACAGTAGAGCAGATGGTAGACCGTGTACTTGAATATCCTGAACGTACGAAATTACAAGTGTTAGCTCCTATCGTTTCTGGGCGTAAAGGTGCACATGTGAAAGTGCTTGAAGATATTAAGAAGCAAGGGTATGTTCGTGTACGTGTTGATGGTGAAATGTTAGATGTATCTGAAGATATTGCGCTAGATAAAAATAAGAAGCATTCGATTGAAGTTGTAATTGACCGTATTGTTGTAAAAGAAGGGATTGCAGGCCGTCTTGCGGATTCTCTTGAAAGTGCATTAAAGCTTGGCGGGGGCCGAGTGTTAATTGATGTAATGGGAGAAGAGGAACTTCTATTTAGTGAACATCATGCTTGTCCGCATTGTGGTTTTTCAATCGGAGAATTAGAGCCGCGCATGTTCTCATTCAACAGTCCATTCGGGGCATGTCCTTCTTGTGATGGACTTGGTTCAAAGTTAGAGGTAGATTTAGAACTTGTCATTCCGAATTGGGATTTATCATTAAATGAACATGCGATTGCGCCTTGGGAACCGACAAGCTCACAATATTATCCGCAGCTTTTACAATCTGTATGTAATCATTACGGCGTTGAGATGGATATGCCTGTGAAAGATATACCGAAAGATTTATTTGATAAAGTGTTGTACGGAAGCGGAGAAGAAAAAGTTTATTTCCGCTATGTAAATGAATTTGGTCAAGTAAAGGAAAATGAGATTTTATTTGAAGGTGTTATTCCAAATATCGAACGTCGTTATCGTGAAACGAGTTCTGATTATGTTCGTGAGCAAATGGAGAAATATATGGCAGAGCAAGCTTGTCCGAAGTGTAAAGGTGGACGCTTAAAGCCAGAGAGTTTAGCTGTTTTCGTTGGTGATAAAACGATTGCTGATGTAACGAAGTATTCTGTTCAAGAAGTACAGGAATTCTTCTCGAATGTGGAGCTAACGGAGAAGCAACAAAAAATTGCTCATTTAATTTTAAGAGAAATCCAAGAGCGCGTTGGGTTCTTAGTGAACGTCGGTTTAGATTATTTAACGTTAAGTCGTGCCGCAGGAACTTTATCAGGTGGTGAGGCGCAGCGTATTCGTTTAGCGACACAAATCGGTTCTCGTCTTACTGGCGTACTTTACATTCTTGATGAGCCTTCAATCGGCTTGCATCAGCGCGATAACGATCGTCTTATTCGTACGTTGCAAGAGATGCGTGATTTAGGGAATACGTTAATTGTCGTTGAACATGATGAAGATACGATGATGGCTGCTGATTATTTACTTGATATCGGACCTGGTGCAGGTATTCACGGTGGCCAAGTTGTATCAGCGGGTACGCCAGCTGAAGTGATGCAAGATGAGAATTCTCTAACAGGGAAGTATTTAAGCGGTAAAGAGTTTATTCCGGTTCCACTTGAAAGACGTAAAGGTGACGGACGTAAAGTGGAAATTGTCGGTGCAAAAGAGAATAACTTAAAGAATGCAAAGATGTCATTCCCGCTTGGTACGTTTGTAGCGATAACGGGTGTATCTGGTTCCGGTAAAAGTACGATGATTAATGAAGTACTATATAAATCATTAGCGCAAAAGTTATATAAAGCGAAAGCGAAGCCAGGTACTCATAAAGAAATTAAAGGTCTTGAGCATTTAGATAAAGTAATCGATATCGATCAATCGCCAATCGGGCGTACACCACGTTCTAATCCAGCGACGTATACAGGTGTATTCGATGATATTCGTGATGTGTTTGCACAAACGAATGAAGCGAAAGTGCGTGGATATCAAAAAGGACGTTTCAGCTTTAATGTAAAAGGTGGACGTTGTGAAGCGTGCCGTGGTGATGGAATTATTAAAATCGAAATGCACTTCTTACCAGACGTATACGTTCCGTGTGAAGTTTGTCATGGTAAACGTTATAACCGCGAAACGTTAGAAGTGAAGTATAAAGATAAGAACATTTCTGAAGTGTTAGGGATGACAATTGAAGATGGAGTAGAGTTCTTCGCTAATATCCCAAAAATTAAGCGTAAACTTCAAACGCTTGTAGATGTAGGTCTTGGTTATATGAAATTAGGACAGCCAGCTACGACGTTATCTGGTGGTGAAGCGCAGCGCGTGAAGCTAGCTTCTGAATTACACCGTCGTTCTACTGGGCGTACGTTATATATTTTAGATGAGCCAACGACTGGTTTGCATGCACATGATATCGCGCGTCTTCTAGAAGTGCTGCAACGCCTTGTTGAAAGTGGCGAGACAGTTCTTGTTATTGAACATAATTTAGATGTAATTAAAACAGCTGACTATATCGTTGACCTTGGACCAGAGGGCGGAGATAAAGGTGGGCAAATCGTTGCTTCAGGAACGCCAGAGCAAGTAGTAAAAGAAGAACGTTCGTATACAGGTAAGTATTTAAAAGAGATTTTAAATCGCGATAAAGCAAGAATGAAAGAGAAAATAAAAGAAGTAGAGTTATCTCAATAAGTGTATTACGAAAAACCGAGTGGAAATGACACTCGGTTTTTCGTTCATAGGGGGAAAAGATGGAGTTTACAGATGTTTTAAGAAAGAAAAACATGAAGGTAAGAGAGTTTCAAAGTTGGGGTGTTTATTTTCGGAAGCGCTGGGAGGATAACTTTGCAAATCATGTAAGTGATGAGGAAAAGGAAGACATCTTTCTGTATGGTGATAAGTATGCATGTGGGTTTCTTTGGCACATATTTAGTTATGAGAAAAAGAAGTGTTTAGAGGGTGAAGAAGCAGAGAATGCGTTTCATAATGAAGTGAAAAAGGATTGCTATATATTCTATCAACATTGTGATGATGTACTGCTAATAAAAGATACGAGTTTATTACATATGGAGGATATATTGTGTGAGAGGGACGATATGTATAAAGGCGATATCTATATTGTAGATAAAGAGTTCACTTGGACTTTTGTAAAAACTCATGAACATAGATGGTATGGCCCTTATTTTGCGAGGAAATGTTAGTAGGTATACAAGCAGGAAGAGTAGAATAAGTTGATATAAGTGTTTGTATGATACTTGCGTTTATAATCTATTAGCGTATGATGAAATATATATGTCAAAAGGATGTGTAAGAAAATGAGATGGATTGTATCACTTCTTGTAAATAGCGTTGTGTTAATCGCTGTATCGGGACTTTTAAAAGGGATTGCGCCAGACGCGTTTTACGTAGCAAATATACAGACTGCAATTATTGCGAGTATTATCTTAGCTGTTTTAAATGTGTTCGTAAAACCGTTTTTAATTTTAATTACGCTACCAATTACTCTTGTAACTTTCGGGTTCTTCTTAATTGTTATTAATGCGATTACGTTAAAAATAGCAGATTCATTATTAGGAGATGCGTTTAATATATCAGGGTTTGGTGTAGCAATCGTTGCGGCAATTTGTATTTCAATTTTTAATATGATTATTGAAAAGGCAATTGTGGAACCTTTATATGAAAAAAAGAGAAAATGACAAAAAGAAAAACATTTCATGATGTGTATGAAATGTTTTTTTCTATTTATTAGAAACCGTATTTCTTGTTTCCAGAAAAAAATGGTACAATATCCGGTAGAATGGAATTTTACATCAAATGAGACTGAACCCGCAGCGGAGTGGAGGTTTATACATATGCCGAAAGTAAGGACAAAAGATTTAATTGAACAATTTCAATTGGAGTTAATAAGTGGTGAAGAAGGAATTCATCGTCCGATTGATACAAGTGATTTATCACGACCTGGAATTGAAATGGCAGGATTTTTCACATATTATCCAGCTGATCGCGTGCAGCTTCTTGGAAAGACGGAGCTTACGTTCTTTGACACATTAACGTCAGAGCAAAAACAAGAGAGAATGAAAGCGCTTTGTACTGAGGAGACGCCATGTATTATTATAACTCGGAATCAAGATGTACCAGATGAGTTATTGCAAGCATCACGTGAATCAGGCATGCCTTTATTACGTTCTGCTCAAACGACAACAAGATTATCAAGTCGTTTAACAAATTATTTAGAAGGTAAGTTAGCACCAACAACAGCTGTACATGGTGTGTTAGTAGATATTTACGGTGTTGGTGTTTTAATTACAGGTCAAAGTGGTGTCGGTAAAAGTGAGACAGCTCTTGAGCTTGTAAAACGTGGTCACCGTCTTGTTGCGGATGATAGTGTAGAAATTCGCCAAGAAGATGAAGACACATTAGTAGGAAGCTCACCAGATTTAATTGAGCATTTATTAGAAATTCGTGGTCTAGGTATCATTAACGTTATGACGTTATTCGGTGCAGGGGCAGTGCGAAATTATAAGCGTATTACACTTGTTATTAATCTTGAAATTTGGGATCAAAAGAAAAATTACGATCGCTTAGGTCTTGATGAAGAGAAGATGAAGATTATTGATACAGAGCTTACGAAGATTACACTTCCAGTTCGTCCTGGTCGAAACTTGGCTGTTATTATTGAAGTAGCAGCGATGAACTTCCGTTTAAAACGTATGGGAGTCAATGCAGCACAACAGTTCTCTGAACGATTAATGAGTGCGATTGAGTTAGGAAATCAGGAGTAAACTTTGGAGAGGGAGGTCATACATATGCTGTTAGGTTCTGTACCACAGCTTGACCGTGTAGCGATCCAACTTGGGCCGTTTCCTGTATATTGGTACGGGATTATTATCGGTACAGGCGTGCTATTAGGTCTTTGGCTAGCAACTCGCGAGGGAGAAAGACTAGGTATTCCAAAAGATACATTTGTTGACCTTGTATTAATTGCAGTACCGATCGCTATTCTATTTGCGAGAATGTACTATGTTATTTTTGAATGGGAATATTACGCGCAAAACCCGAGTCAAATTATTAATATTCGTCAAGGTGGCTTGGCGATTCATGGTGGTTTAATCGGGGCTGTTATTACAGGGATTCTTTTTGCGAAACGACGCGGGGTTTCATTCTGGAAGTTGGCTGATATTGCTGCGCCAAGTATTTTACTAGGACAAGCAATTGGTCGATGGGGAAACTTTATGAACCAAGAGGCGCATGGTGATGAAGTAACGAGACAGTTTTTAGAAGGACTTCATTTACCGGATTTCATTATTAATCAAATGTATATTGAGGGTGTGTACTATCACCCAACGTTTTTATATGAATCATTATGGAATTTTGCAGGTGTCATTTTATTACTTGCATTACGAAAAGTGAATTTACGACGCGGGGAATTATTCTTCACATATTTAATTTGGTATTCAATAGGGCGCTTCTTCGTAGAAGGCTTACGTACAGATAGTTTAATGTTAGGACCACTTCGTATCGCACAAGTAATGTCAATTGGACTTGTCGTTATTTCTATTATTTTCATTATCGTGAGACGAAAAATGGGGCAAGCTGATAAAAGATATTCGGAAAATTAGAGAAAAGTAGCATCTTATTATAAGATGCTGCTTCTTTCATATTCAGGAAAGAGAAGGGACTAAGGCAATGAGAATAAATACAGTGTTATTTGATTTAGATGGAACTTTAATTAATACAAATGAACTTATTATTTCTTCTTTTTTACATACGTTACATACATATTATCCAAGTCAATATAAGCGTGAAGATGTATTGTCATTTATTGGCCCTTCTTTACATGATACTTTCAGCAAGATTGATGAAAACAAGGTTGAAGAGATGATTACATGTTATCGTCAATTTAACCATGATCATCACGATGAATTAGTGGAAGAATATGAAACTGTATATGAAACAGTTCAAGAGTTGAAGAAGCAAGGTTATAAAGTTGGTATTGTTACAACGAAAGCGAGACAAACAGTTGAGATGGGATTAAAGTTGTCAAAGCTTGATGAATTTTTTGATGTGGTCGTGACAATTGATGATGTGGAGCATGTGAAACCACATCCAGAACCACTTCAAAAAGCGCTTGAGTTATTAGATGCGAAACCAGAAGAAGCATTGATGGTTGGGGATAATCACCATGATATTGTTGGCGGACAAAATGCGGGCACGAAAACAGCTGCTGTCTCATGGACGTTGAAAGGTAGAGCGTATTTAGAGGCTTACAAGCCGGACTTTATGCTAGATAAAATGAGTGATTTGCTACCAATTTTGTCTGATATGAACCGTTCATAAAGGTCCAAGTAAGTTAGTAGAGGAGCGAGTTAAGTGCGACGGACAACGCGCTATCCTGTTTCGGGAGAAAATTCATTATGGAATGTGTATAAAACAGTGTCTTTTTGGAAGGTAATGAAAAACTTTATTATTATCCAAATTGCGCGTTATACACCATTTTTATCCGTCAAGAATTGGTTATACCGTACGTTTTTACGGATGAAAGTCGGAAAGAAAACATCATTTGCACTTATGGTAGTGCCGGATATTATGTTCCCAGAAAAGATAACTGTGGGAGAGAATTCAATTATCGGCTATAATACAACGCTTTTAGCACATGAATATTTAATTCGCGAATATCGACTTGGAGAGATCGTCATAGGAAATGAAGTGATGATTGGAGCAAATACGACTATATTACCAGGTGTGAAAATTGGGGATGGCGCGATTGTTTCAGCTGGCACACTTGTTCATAGAGATGTCCCAAGTGGTGCTTTCGTGGGTGGAAATCCAATGCGTGTTATTTATACGAAAGAAGAAATGGATGCTAGAGAAGGTTGATGCTAAAAATGTAACATTTCTCTTCTTTTTTAATGAATAAAAAGGAAATAATTGAGTATAATATACTGTTTTGTTTTTTACGGAATCGTTTATACTTATAGATAGAAGAATGTGTGAACGAAGAAAACAAAAAACTGGAGGATATATGGGGAAAAATCAAGGAATATATAAGGAGAACGGACAAGTTATCTCTTTTAATCAATTATCGGACTTCTTTTATAAAAAAGGGATGAGGGCTTACAAAGGACAGAAATTGCAAGATGCAATTAAATATTTTCGAAGAGCGGCACAAAGTGAGAAGGAGCCGTTTATTTTATGCCAATTAGCAACAGTATTATCTGAGGCTGGTGAATATCAAGAGTCGAATCAAATCTTCTTTAAGCTTGTTAGATCTAATCCAGAACTTGAACAATGCTATTATTTTATTGCAAATAATTATGCATATATGGGGCTATTTCAGCAGGCGAAAAAGTATGCGGATCGCTATTTAGAAGTTGCAGAAGAGAAGGAATTTGTAGAAGATACATTAGAATTACTTGAAATTATGGAAGAAGAAGCGATGGGTGAGGAAGAGATTGAGGATGAAGACGATCTAATTGTTATGCAAGAAGAAGCGAATCGTTATATTCGTAACGGACAATTGGAAGAAGCAATTGCTACATTGGAAATTGTTACAAAAGATTATCCGGAATTTTGGTCGGGTCATAATAATTTAGCCATTGCACATTTTCAATCTGGTAATGTAGATAAAGCTCTGAAGTTAACGGAAATGATTTTAGAGAAAAATCCTGGTAATATACATGC
This sequence comes from Bacillus sp. K2I17, assembly GCF_002209985.1. NCBI lineage: Bacteria > Bacillati > Bacillota > Bacilli > Caryophanales > Bacillaceae > Bacillus > Bacillus sp. K2I17. The sequence goes on along the minus strand of NZ_NJGF01000005.1, from coordinate 199,593 downwards.
GCTTTGTAATACGCTTATTTTCCTATATTCAATTGGAGAGCATAAACAAGTAGAAGCGTTAGCGGAGCAGTTAGTTTCAGTATATCCGATTTCGTTCGAGCATCGTTTGAAACTTGGAACGACACTTGCAACAATTGGTCATTTTGAGCCTGCATATAAATGGTTCAAAGTATTAAAGCGTCAAGGATATGAGGGAGACGTTAGTTTTTATTATTGGTTTGCATATTCTGCTTATATGGTGAAAAATCAGCAAGTAGCTGAAAAAATGTGGCAGCATGTTGTAGAATTGCACCCTGATAAAAAGGGAAAAGAACCGTGGAATGCGCTGAATTTAGCAGATGAAGGACAAAACGTATTATTTGAAGAATTACGAAAATCATTTCAACAAAGTGCGACGCTAGAGGAACAAATGCTAGCTTTATATTTAATGAATGAATTGTCAACGCCAGAGAAGGTGGGATTTTTCTTTGATGTAACGCAGGCGAAGAACGGTGTTCCAATCGTATCGCAACTTGCAAAGTATTTCTTTTTACTTAATAGCCATAAGAGCATTCCAGCTGATTTACAGCAATTTGAACAGTGCGCGCAAATTGCGGATGCTTTATATAATTATACGAAAAAAGATGATGAATTAATCGAAGAGTGTTTACAATTTTGGTTTTGTACGTTCATACGTTTATATACATCTGGGGCAGTTTTTACAAATGTATACGGCTGGTCAGCTGCTGTTGAATATATTGTACGCAGTGAACAAGGAAATAAGATGACACAGTCGGAGCTTGGGGATGTATATAATGTATCTGTAGCGACTGTTCGAAAGTATGTGCAGGCTGTTAAACGTACGCACACATAGGGTAAGCAAATCATTGGGAAAAAAATGATGCTAACAGTATAATGAGGGTAACTTAATTGTGTAGGAATGAATAGGAGTGAATAGTGTGTCAGAAGAAAAAATTTATGATGTCATTATTATTGGTGCAGGACCAGCTGGTATGACAGCTGCAGTATATACATCTCGTGCGAATTTAAGCACATTAATGCTTGAGCGTGGTATCCCAGGTGGCCAAATGGCAAACACAGAGGATGTAGAGAACTACCCAGGTTATGAGTCTATTTTAGGACCAGACTTATCAAATAAAATGTTCGAGCATGCGAAGAAATTTGGTGCTGAATATGCATACGGTGATGTGAAAGCAGTCATCGATGGTAAAGAATACAAAACAATTATTGCTGGTAAAAAAGAATATAAAGCACGTGCAATTATCGTTGCAAGCGGTGCAGAGTATAAAAAAATTGGTGTGCCAGGCGAAACAGAACTTGGCGGCCGTGGTGTATCATATTGTGCAGTATGTGATGGGGCTTTCTTTAAAGGAAAAGAACTTGTAGTTATTGGTGGTGGAGATTCTGCTGTTGAAGAGGGTGTATTCTTAACACGCTTCGCATCAAAGGTAACAATCGTTCACCGTCGTGACACTCTTCGTGCACAGAAAATTTTACAAGATCGTGCTTTCCAAAACGAGAAAGTTGATTTCATTTGGAATCACACTATAAAAGAAATTAACGATGCAAATGGTAAAGTGGGAAGCGTAACACTTGTAGACGTAAACAGTGGAGAAGAGAAAGAAGTCAAAACTGATGGCGTGTTCATATACATCGGTATGTTACCACTATCAAAACCATTTGTTGAACTAGGTATTACAAATGAAAATGGTTACCTTGAAACAAATGAGCGTATGGAAACGAAAGTTCCTGGTATTTTCGCAGCTGGAGATGTTCGCGAAAAAATGCTACGTCAAATTGTAACTGCAACAGGTGATGGTAGTATCGCAGCACAAAGTGCACAACATTACGTAGAAGAATTATTAGAAGAACTAAAAACAGTATCAGAAAAATAAGGGATAATATGCCTTTTGAGAAGAAAGCTACCGATAGGAGCTTTCTTTTTTTTATGAAAATGTCAAAGTTTTGTCAAAAAATATTGGGATTATAAGCTTTCTTATTGATATACTGGACTTTACGGAAAAATCACTATAAGAAATGAGGAATTTATTCAGTATGGAATGGCGTAATATATATCGTGGATTTTGTATGGGCGTTAGTGATTTAATTCCTGGTGTGAGCGGCGGTACAATCGCTGTTGTGTTAGGGATTTATGAACAATTGCTTGCGGCAATTAGTGGATTCTTTAGTCGCGAATGGAAAAAACATTTAGGGTTTTTAATTCCCCTTGCAGCTGGTGTGGCAGCAGCGTTTTTAACGTTAAGTCACGTTATTAAATATTTACTTGCAAATCATTATGAACCGACTCAATTTTTCTTCCTCGGTTTAATTATTAGTATATTACCGATGTTAATGAGAGAAGCTGATGCAAAGTCGTCGTTTAAAGGTAAGCACATTGTTTTATTAATAGTTGCAGCAATTCTTGTTGCGATCACAGCTTTCTTTAAACCAGATAAGGCAGCAGATCCAATTACGACGTTAACAATTTTAAATGCAATTGGTTTATTTTTCGCGGGCTGGATGGCTAGTATGGCTATGTTGCTTCCTGGAATTAGCGGATCATTTATTTTATTAATTATTGGTGTGTATCCGACAGCAATTAATGCTTTAACTACACTGAACTTACCTTTAATCGTAGTTATCGGTGCTGGTGTTATGGCGGGGTTTGTTGTAAGTAGTAAAGGAATTAGTTTCTTGTTAGATCGTTATAAAAGTATGACATTTGCGGCAATTATTGGACTTGTTATCGGCTCGATTGTAATTGTGTTCCCTGGTATTCCAACTGGAGGATTTTCAATTATAAGTTCAATTATTACCTTTATTTTAGGATTTGCGATTGTTACTTATTTCGGTAAGAAATAAGGACTTTAATCCCCTTGGCGATAAAAATCGTTAAGGGGATTTTTCATGCTATTCATTGAAAGTCTAGGCATTTACATTGCTTGTTCTAGAAAGCTTTTTTAAAATTGTTGAGTAGCATGTGCTTAGCGAAAGAGGACTGGCTCCTTCGTTGTAGCAAACTGTTTTTGATAGTATAATGAAATGAGTATGCAGTGAGAAATTTACTGCAAGTAGCTGAGGTGAAGAAACATGCAAAGAGTGACAAACTGTGTGTTAATTAGAGATAATGAAGTACTCTTACTCCAAAAACCTCGCCGAAATTGGTGGGTTGCACCAGGCGGGAAAATGGAGCGTGGTGAGACAGTAAGAGATTCCGTTGTTCGCGAGTATCGTGAAGAAACAGGTATTTATTTAAAGAACCCAGCGTTAAAAGGGGTCTTCACCTTTGTCATCCAAGAAGGTGATAAAGTTGTTTCTGAATGGATGATGTTCTCCTTTTTAGCGACAGATTTTGCAGGAGAAAACAAACTAGAGAGCGAAGAAGGCATCATTGGTTGGCATACATTTGACAAAATTGATGATTTAGCAATGGCACCAGGAGATTATCACATTATTGATTATTTAATTAAAGGAAATGGCATAATCTACGGTACATTTGTATATACCCCAGATTTTGAGTTGCTTTCATATCGATTAGATCCGAGTTAAACCGTCAAGGAGAGGATACGATGACAGAGAATAATGATATAAAAATGGTAATTATTACAGGAATGTCTGGAGCTGGAAAGACAGTAGCTTTACAAAGTTTTGAAGATTTAGGATATTTTTGTGTAGATAATTTACCACCGATGTTATTGCCGAAGTTTATTGAACTTATGGCGGATTCAAAAGGGAAAATGAATAAAGTGGCACTTGGCGTTGATTTACGTGGCCGAGAGTTTTTCGAACATTTATGGGGAGCACTTGATGATTTATCAGAACGTACATGGATTATTCCTCATATTTTATTCTTAGATGCGAAAGATGGCACGCTTGTAACTCGTTATAAAGAAACGAGACGTTCGCATCCACTTGCACCAACTGGTTTGCCGTTAAAGGGAATTGAGATGGAGCGTGGCTTATTAACTGATATGAAGGCACGAGCGAATATTGTGCTGGATACATCGGATTTAAAACCGAAAGAATTACGTGAAAAAATTGTTCATCTGTTTTCAACTGAAACTGAGCAAGCATTTCGTGTAAATGTTATGTCGTTTGGATTTAAGTACGGTATTCCAATTGATGCAGATTTAGTATTTGATGTTCGTTTTTTACCAAATCCATATTACATTCCACATATGAAGCCATTAACAGGACTAGATGAAGAAGTTTCATCGTATGTGCTGAAATTTAATGAGACACATAAGTTTTTAGAAAAATTGACGGATCTTATTACTTTCATGCTGCCTCATTATAAAAGAGAAGGCAAGAGTCAACTTGTAATTGCAATTGGATGTACAGGTGGACAGCATCGTTCTGTTACGCTTACAGAATACCTTGGGAAACATTTGAAACCAGAGTATAGCGTTCATGTATCTCATCGTGATGTGGAGAAGAGAAAGGGCCATTAAGGGATGAAAAAAGAGAGAAAACCTAAAATTGTTATCATGGGAGGCGGTACTGGACTCTCTGTTTTATTAAGAGGATTAAAACAATATCCGGTTGATATTACAGCAGTTGTTACAATCGCTGATGATGGTGGCAGTTCAGGTAGATTACGTGATGAGCTCGAAATTCCACCCCCAGGTGACATTCGTAACGTACTTGTTGCGTTATCAGATGTAGAGCCGCTGGTGGAAGCTTTATTTCAGCATCGTTTCACAACGGGAGACGGGCTGAAAGGTCATGCGTTAGGAAATTTATTATTAGCGGGTATGACCTCGATTACAGGAGACTTCTTCCATGCGATTACGGAAACGAGTAAAGTGTTAAATGTCAGAGGACGTGTGTTACCTGCAGCGAACCAAAGTGCGGTACTTCATGCGGAACTAGAAGATGGAGAAATTGTAACAGGTGAATCAAAGATTCCTTATTCTGGGAAGAAGATTAACCGCGTCTTTTTAACTCCAGAAGATGTAGAGCCGTTACATGAAACGTTGGCTGAGATTAAACGAGCTGATTTACTTGTTTTTGGTCCAGGAAGTTTGTATACGAGTATATTACCGAATTTAGTTGTTAACAAAATCGGGGATGCTGTTCTTGCTGCAAAAGCGAAGAAGGTATATGTGTGTAATGTTATGACGCAAGCTGGTGAAACGATGGGATATACTGCGTTTGACCATGTGCAGGCGTTACATGATCATTTAGGTAAACCATTTATCGATACTGCAATTGTAAATAACCGTGATATTCCTTGTGAATTACGTCAGTTGTATGAGGAAGAAATGTCGGCACCAGTTGTAGTAGATGAAGAGCGTTTTACAGAGAGCAATATTGATGTCATTCAAGATCAATTAGCGAAGTATGATGATCGTGTTGTAAGGCACGATACATTAAAACTAGCTTCTATTTTATATTCACTGTTGTAGATGTGCGTTGCCTCGTTTGAGGTAACGCTCATCATTTCATATAGGACAAGATTTTTGTTCCAAAGTAATCGTATAAGGAGGTGTTGACTGTGTCATTTGCATCAGAAACAAAGAAAGAGCTAACGAATCTTGAGGTGAAGGAATGCTGTGAGAAAGCAGAATTATCAGCGTTACTTCGAATGAACGGATCGCTTTCTTTTTCAAACCGTCGTCTATCTATCGATATTCAAACGGAGAATGCGGCAATCGCAAGAAGGATTTATACGCTTTTGAAAAAAGGATATGACGTGACGGTAGAATTACTTGTTCGTAAAAAAATGCGATTGAAGAAAAATAATGTATATATTGTGCGGCTTGTTGAGAAGTCTCGCGAAATATTAGCTGATCTTCATATTGTTCGAGATGACTTTTCGTTAATTCGAAATATATCCCAGGAATTAATCGAGAAGAAATGTTGTAAACGATCGTATTTACGAGGTGCATTTTTAGCAGGTGGTTCAGTAAATAACCCAGAAACATCATCTTATCATTTAGAGGTCTTTTCGTTATATAAGGAACATAATGATGCTATATGTGAATTGATGAACGGATTTGATTTAAATAGTAAGACGTTGGAAAGAAGAAAAGGGTACATTACGTATTTGAAAGAAGCAGAAAAGATTACGGAGTTTTTAAATATTATAGGCGCTCATAATGCACTTTTAAGATTTGAAGACATTCGAATCGTTCGCGATATGCGTAATTCAGTAAATCGTTTAGTGAACTGCGAAACAGCCAATTTAAATAAAACAATTGGTGCAGCGCTAAGGCAGATTGAAAATATCCGTTATATTGATGAGACAGTTGGTCTTGATATATTACCAGATAAACTGCGAGAAATTGCACAATTACGAAGAGATTATCAAGATGTAACATTGAAAGAGTTAGGCGAGATGGTATCCGGGGGGAAAATTAGTAAATCGGGTATTAATCATCGTTTGCGTAAAATCGATGAGATTGCAGAGAAATTACGCGCGGGGGAAGCGGTAGCAAAAAAATAAGAGGTTAAAGGGGAAATGGAGCTGTGGTTCAAAAACGAGTTAAGGTTTCATTAAAAAACGGTTTACAAGCACGTCCGGCTGCGTTGTTTGTACAAGAGGCCAATCGCTTTCATGCGGATATCTTCATCGAGAAAGATGGAAAGACAGTGAATGCAAAGAGCATAATGGGGATTATGAGCTTAGCAATTGGAACTGGTAGCATGATAACAATTACAACAGAAGGTTCAGATGCAGAAGAAGCTTTAGAAGCATTAGCTGCATATATACAATAAGAAGCTATCGCGCATGTGCGATAGCTTTTTTGTTTTGTTATTTGGTGTTGAGAGTCGGGTATGTAGGGGGTGCATGCTTGTCGAGGATTGTCGGTAAGTCGATAAGTTGTGTCGAATCGTCGATATATTAAAATAATCGCCGATATAATTGGAGTTACGGTCGATATATTTGAAAAATCGCCGATATATTTAGGGGTATACTAGGTGGGGTATGTGAGCGGGGAACAATATATAAAAGAAGCGCCCAATTATAGGGCGCTTCCGCTTTTAATCTATCCAGCTCCAGCGGCTAGAATGGTCGGTGGCTTCGCTTCTTCCGACGAGGTAAAAAGCACCTCTTTGTCAGAAGCTCCATCCTCCTCCGATTCTGAATGAGCCGCTTCCGCTTTTAGTTATATCCAGCTCCAGCGGCTAGAATCTCCGGTCGTTTCGCCCCTTCATTCGAGGCAAAAAGCGCCTCGGAATCAGGGGCTCCATCGCCCTGCGATTCTGAACGAGCCGCTTCCGCTTTTAAGTATTAACGATTTGTAAAGATCTTATCGATTAAGCCGTATTCTAGAGCTCTTTCAGCTGTCATGAAGTTGTCGCGGTCTGTGTCGCGTTGTAGTACTTCAAGTGGTTGACCTGTGCGGTCAGCAAGAATTTGGTTTAGTTTTTCACGTAAGAATAGGATACGTTTTGCAGCGATTTCGATTTCAGTCGCTTGACCTTGTGCTCCGCCAAGTGGTTGGTGAATCATTACTTCACTGTTTGGAAGTGCATAACGTTTTCCTTTTTCACCTGCTGCAAGTAAGAATGCACCCATAGATGCAGCCATACCGATACAGATTGTTGATACTTGTGGTTTAATAAATTGCATTGTATCGTAAATTGCCATACCTGCTGTGATAGAACCACCAGGGCTATTGATGTAGATGTGAATATCTTTTTCTGGATCTTGAGATTCCAAGAATAAAAGCTGGGAAACGATTGAGTTAGCTACGTTGTCATCAATTGCACTACCAAGCATAATGATGCGGTCTTTTAATAGTCGAGAGTAAATATCGTAAGCGCGTTCTCCACGATTTGTTTGTTCAATTACTGTAGGAATTAAATTCATCTGTTATTTCCTCCTTCTAAAGCTTTCTTAGTCTTATAATACAATTATGGTCAATAAAGGTCAAACGAAACCACTTTAAATCAAAAAAATATGTAGTTGTACCATGAATTATTCGCTATGTTTTTGAAATTCCCTGCTTATGTATCTTCAACATCATAACCGAATTACATAAATTTAAACGTCATGAAATCTGTAGTAAAAAGAAAAGAACGCCTTTTTACTGAAGCGTTCTTGTGATATCTATTCTTTTAAAAGATAGGTTACTTTATTTAAAATCTTTTCGATGTGTTTCGCGTTTTTACTATACATTTCGCTTGCTGATTTCGACTTTGTTTCTAGGGAAAATAGTTCAAAATCAGCATGACATTTTTTTAAAGATGCTAATAATAAAGGCTTGTTTTGAGGAGAAGGCATTTGTAGTTTGTCATTATAAATGTCGATAGTAAGTTGTCCGTATGAATCCACTTGACCGAGAAAGACATTTTCAATAACAACACCGAGCTTTTCTAGTTCAGAATGTAACCAAGCGCGGTTATGTCCACTAGAGGATAGAGGTTCATCTAAGACATTGCCATCCATAATAACGGTTTGTGGTTCTTTTTCATTCGGTACTTTTAAGCCAACGTCTTTTGCTGTAAGTGGTTGGCGATCTTTCTTTAATAATACATTTAATTCTCCGCTCGGTTCTAGTACGGCAAATTCAACATCAGCTACGCTGAAAGCATTTTTTCCACGGAGTAGTTCCAGTAATTCGTCACTTGTATATTTTTCTTTCTTTAAGTTATCTTCGAGTATTTTTCCATCTTTTATTAATACGGTAGATTTCCCTTCAAAGAAGTCGCGAGCTGTTTTGTTCTTTAAGGAGAGGATTCCTGTGAAAAAAGGTACCACAGCGAAAATGAGTATCGCAAAGACGCCGTGGAAAAATTTTGAATCGAGCCCTGTAGATACTTGGGCAGCGATGTCACCGATTGTCATTCCGGCTATGTATTCAAAAAAGGAGAGCTGAGAGATTTGTCTTTTCCCTAACCATTTCGTAATAGCGAATAAAATAATTAATATGAATACAGAGCGAAGAATGACAAGTGTCCATTCCGGCAGGTGAGACATAGTCATTTCCTCCAGTCTACTTAAAACCCTTTATATTGAGGTTCTTCACGTTCTAATAATGAAACTCTATTCTGTAAATCAGCGATGATGCTGTCCATTTCTAACATACATTCATGAAATACGCGTTTTGATTCCGCGTCCTGTGAATGTAGTGAAAGGGAGCTTAAACTTGCTTGAGCGCCCCTTACACTAGCAAGGCAGGTTTTAACGCTAGCGATAACTGTCATACAAACACCTCTTATCCTTTCGGTTTGAATAGTAATGCACCAATGAATCCGAATATGATAGCAGCAGAAATACCAGCGCTTGTTACTTTAAACATTCCGGTAATGACGCCAACGATGCCGTGTTTTGCAGCTTCTTCCATTGCGCCGTGAACGAGGGCATTACCGAAACTTGTAATAGGTACAGTTGCCCCGGCTCCAGCAAAGTCGATTAATGGTTCATACAGGTTGAATCCGTCCAGTATAGCACCGGCAACAACGAGTGTTGCCATTGTATGAGCGGGTGTTAGCTTGCCAACATCAAACATAAGTTGGCCAATTACACATATGAGTCCGCCGATGACGAAAGCCCAGAAAAAAATCATTGCGTTGCACCTCCAAATTCAATCGAAACGGCGTGAGCGATACACGGAATCGTTTCTTCTTGTTGGAATGTAAGTGGAGATAGTAAAGCGCCTGTCGCAACGACAAGTATTTTTTTGAACTCTCCTCTTTTCATTCGGTTTAATAAATGACCGTACACGACTGTTGCGGAACATCCCGGTCCGCTAGCACCAGCTATGACAGGTTGCCCTTCTCTATAAATGAGTATGCCGCAGTCTTGAAACTGTTCGCTCGTTACTTTCGTTCCGTGTTTATGTAGTAAGTCATAAGCAATTTCGCGACCGACATGTCCAAGATCACCTGTTACAATTAAGTCGTAATAAGAGGCGTCAATTTGTCGTTCGCGTAAATGGGCCTCAATCGTATCGACAGCTGCTGGGGCCATCGCACCACCCATATTAAAAGGATCTGTTAATCCCATATCAATCACTCGTCCGATTGTTGCAGATGTTACTCTAGGACCATGTCCAGTGTCGCTTAAAATAGCTGCGCCAGCTCCAGTTACTGTCCATTGTGCGGTAGGAGGTTTTTGACCGCCGTATTCAGTTGGATATCGGAACTGCTTCTCTACAGCGGCGTTATGACTAGATGCCCCGGTTAATAAATATTTTGCGCCTTTTGCATTTACAATACTTGCCCCGAGCGCTAATCCTTCCATGGAAGTAGAACATGCTCCGAATAATCCGAGATATGGTGTTCCGAGTGTACGGCAGGCAAAGCTTGTTGGAGTGATTTGATTAATTAAATCTCCTGCAAGTACGAATTGAATATCGTCTTTACGAAGCTTGGCTTTTTCAGTAGCGCGGCTACAAGCTTCTTCGAATAAAATTTTATGGGCTTTTTCATAGGAATCCTGGCCGAGCCATAAATCTTCATGGAGGATATCGAAGTCTTCTGGAATGTTTCCTTTTGCTTCAAATGGCCCGCCAACGACTCCTGTCGAAATAATAACTGGTTTGTTTTCAAATACCCACGTTCGGTGTCCTTGTAACATTTATAGCCCTCCCCATTGAACGAGAATCGTTTTAATAAGTGCGATGACGAAAGCTGAAAATACACCAAACAAAATAACAGAGCCGGCTAATTTAAACATATTTCCTCCAACGCCGAGTACGAACCCTTCTGTTCGGTGTTCGATACATGCGGCAATAACAGAGTTACCAAATCCAGTAACGGGTACAGCTGTGCCTGCTCCAGCAAACTGCCCAAAGCGGTCATATATACCGAAACCAGTTAGTAACATGGAAATGAAAATGAGAGTTGCGACTGTTGGATTTCCTGCTGAACGCTCAGTGAAGTCAAAATATGTGATATAAAACGTAGAAATGAGTTGACCGATGAAGCAAATAAAACCACCGACGAAAAAGGCTTTAATACAATTTTTCAAGACAGGACGCTTCGGTTCGCGTTCTTGCTCGAATTTTTTATACTCTTGTTGCACAGGGGTTAAGTTCTTATCTTTACTAGACATTACGATCCTTCCTTTTCTATTAAAAAGCGTTAAGTGTTAGACTCCATTTTTTCCCCAATGAGTTTTAATTGCTTATTGATCTCGTCTTTAGATACTTCTTTTTTCTTAATTTTGCTCTCAAGCTTTTCGAGTAACATAAAGATTTTTTTATCAGTACTTACACGAACATCGAAAGTAGGATGCTCATCACTTAGCTGCTTTTGAACCTTCTTACGCAGAGGCTTTAATCCAAACCTTTCGTGATGCTCAGGTAGAACTGCTATGTAGAGATCCAAATTTGAATTCACTGCTGTGCTTTTTGTAATTTCATCCATAGCGAGAGCCCTTTTCTTGGCTCCTTGTGATATAGATTGATTAAAGGATTCCGTACTCGTCTTCGTTAGTTTGGGACCTTTTTCTTTCTCCGTTCGTTTTGCTTCTTCTTTCACTTTTTTATCTAAGGGACTATTATCACATCCGGTAAAAGAGCTAAATAGAAGGGCAAATAATGCGGTTATGAGACCGAGTTTTCGCATGATTATCATTCCATTTCTATTGCAATATGTAATGTGATAGAAAAAGGATGACTGCATATCATCCTTTTTCTATTTCACAGCATGACTAATCTGTTATTGCTGTGAGTATTGTGGTTCTTCTTGTTGGACTTCTTCAACGCGTGGATTTAAAGAATCGATAATCGTTTGCGTTTGCTCTGCAGCTGTTTGGAAAAGTTGCTTTGCTTGTTGGTTATCCGTATCAAGAGCGAATCCCTCTAAGCTAGCTTGTGCACTTTTTAATCCAGAAACAGTTTGCTTTAGTTTTGTAATTACAGTCATTGAATGAAGCCCCCTTTGGAATATCAATTCAAAGATTATAATTTGTGAGTTGGGATGAATTTATGATTGGAAAATTTAGGGGATAGTACTTTGTTAATATATTCCTAACTAAGGTGCATAAAGGATTACTGGGATATTTTTATTGATTTAGATGGATTTTATTGCTATTATTATGAAAAGAAAATGAACTATTTTCTATAATCATGCGCCCATAGCTCAGTCGGATAGAGCGGTGGTTTCCGGTACCACGTCTGCCGGGGGTTCGAATCCCTCTGGGCGCGTTATGTATTGTTGGTGTTACGTGTTGAAAATAAATAGTAAATTTAAAACAACCTCTTGTATGTGATTAGAAATAATCGTGTATAGGGGGTTTTTGTTATGGTCCTACAAGGTACTTCTGTTAATTTTGTAATGAGTTTATACTAAAATTATCTAAAAATTATAGTATGAGGGGATTGCAGGTGCGTAAAATTAGTGGATATTTAAGTGTTTTAGGGGATAACGAACGTAGAACCGTTGCTGTGTCTGATTCTGGTGAAATTACAGGCGATGAAATGTTGAAATTCATGTTAAATATGGAAGTGCACTATAAAGAAATTGATAGGGATTGTTTTGGACCTAGTCACTATTTGCCTAGCGGAGACTACCATAAGGATTTAATAGCGATTGTCTTTACGGCTGAATTGATGTTAGACGACATGGAATTAGAAGGTGAATGGCCTGCTGAAGAAGGGGATGTTATATTTAACGAAGCATAATGAATCTATCTGCATAAAAAGGTCTGCACTTACAAATATAAGTGCAGACCTTTTTTATTAATACTTGTTATATCTGATAATAAGATTTACTATTAGTATGTGGTGATAATTTTTATCGCGCTATTATTTTCTTTCAATATTATTCAAATTTCGGTTGTAAGTTGTAAATCTCATTAATACATATAAATTAATAATATTTTGGAATGGGTGTCTGTGATAGCATTCTCCTTTTACCAAACTTATTGTACAATAGAAACAAGGGGGAGATTAGTTTGAAGGCAAGTCTTTTACAAGAACAAAGCTTACGTTTGGCAATGACACAAGAGTTAAGGCAAGCGATTACAATGCTCCAGTATAATGTACAAGAATTATCGGAGTTTTTGTATGAGCAATCGTTAGAGAATCCCCTTATTGAGTTAGGTGGTTTTGAGAGGGAGAAGAAAAAGAGCTCTAACAACAGTAAAAGTACCAGCAAACAAATCGAGAATCAGATGGAAATCTACAGTGTGGATTCAACAACGATTCAGCAACATTTATTAAATCAAATACAGTATTATAAAATAGATGAAGAAGAGCGAAAAATAGCTTCTTTCATTATTATGAACATGGATGGAAATGGGTATTTACAAGAAACGAACGAAGAGTTAGCGGATCTCCTTTCCGCACCGATTCATGAAGTCGCCCGCTTTGTAGAGCTTGTCCAATCACTCGAGCCAGCAGGGGTAGGAGCGCGTAATATTCAGGAATGTCTAACTTTACAATTGAAGCGCTTACAAAGACGGAATGGATTAGCGGAAGAGGTTATAGAGGATCACTTCGCTTATTTCGTGAAGAAAGATTGGCGAAAGCTCGTTCAAGTGTTGAAGTGTAGTAATGAAGAATTGCAATCGGCGGTGAACTGTATTACGTCATTACAGCCGAAACCAGGTCTTGCGTTTTCTTCTGATAAACCGCTTTATATTGTGCCTGATATGGCGGTGAAAAAAGATGGTGATCGTCTCGTTTTACAAATGAACGAGAGAAATATGCCGAGAATTGAAATTCATTCTGAGTATAGTGCGCTTCTGAATAATAGTGAAAGTGAAGTAGCATCTTATGTATCAGAAAAGTATCAGCATGTGCAGTGGATTATGCGCAGTTTAAAACAGAGAAAACAAACGCTTCTGCAAGTGATGACTATTATTATGGAAAAACAACGTGATTTCTTCTGGGAAGGTCCAGAATATTTAAAACCGCTTGCTTTAAAAGAGGTAGCGGAAGAGTTAAGTGTGCATGAATCTACAATTAGTCGTGCAACGCGAAATAAATATGTGCAAACACCACATGGTTTATTTGAGATGAAATCTTTCTTTAGTAATGCTATTTCGACTACTGAAGATGAAGCAGTTTCTACAAAGCGTGTGAAACGATTTATCCAAACGCTTGTTGAGGCGGAGAATAAGAAAAAGCCACTTTCAGATCAAAAGATTTCAAAATTATTAGAAGAAGAGCATGAAATCGTTATTTCTCGAAGAACAGTGGCGAAGTATAGAGAACAAATGCACATTCCAGCGTCATCATTACGAAAAACGATCGGATAGGTGAAGAATATGAAAGTTGTACTGTATACAAAAAAAGATTGTGGCCTTTGCGTGCAGGCGAAACAAGTTTTAGAGGAAGTACAATGTGAATATTCTTTTCAAATCGAGGAAATAAATATATATGAAGATAATGACCTTTTAGAAAAATATCACCTAATGATTCCGGTGGTAGAAATAGGCGGAAAACAAGTAGAATATGGTAACATTCACAAAGGTGTCATAATAAACTATATAAAGAATGCAGTTAAGAGTTGAATAAGTTTCTATCTCCTGTTACAATAATACACGTAGCAGGGATTATTTTTTTAACCTATGTGGGACACAAAATGTCACTACGGGACGTAAAGTGACCACGAGGAAAAATGAACCAATGTAGTGAGGAGAAAAGATATGCGCTCATGGATTCAGAACACAAAAAAATTATTACCTGATCTGCTACCTGTTATGCAAACGAGAATGCAAATTCTTCAATACATTAGGCTCATGCAGCCGATTGGAAGAAGAAACTTGTCAGCAAGTCTCGGTATGACAGAACGAGTATTGCGAAGTGAAGTTCAAGTTTTGAAAGAACAAAACTTAGTTCACGTCGCTTCTTCTGGAATGACTTTGACAGAAGAAGGAACAGCTTTAGTTCTTGCTTTGGAAGACTTTATGAAAGAAATTTCCGGGTTAAAGGTTTTAGAAAAGCAACTTAAGGAAACATTAGACTTGGATGAAGTTTTCGTTGTCCCTGGTGATAGTGATGAATCACCTTGGGTCAAACTGGAGATGGGCCGTGCTTGTGTGACTTGTATAAAAGACCGTCTGACAGCGAATAATATCGTTGCTGTGGCTGGAGGAACTACGCTAGCTGCTGCTGCGGACATGATGCAGCTTGATTGCAAAGATTTACATATGCTATTTGTCCCAGCGCGTGGTGGAATTGGAGAGGGTGTCGAATTAGAAGCCAATACCATTTGTGCCAAGATGGCACAAAATACGATGAGTAATTATCGCTTATTGTATGTTCCAGACCATGTTAGTAGCGAAGCATATGCGTCTATTGTGACAGAGCCTTCCGTGAAAGAAGTTCTTGAGTTGATTCGATCTTCCAATATCGTCATTCATGGAATAGGTGATGCGTTAACAATGGCACGTCGCAGAAATACTTCAGAAGCAGATTGGTTAAAGATTCAAGCAAGCGAAGCAGTAGGCGAAGCTTTCGGTTACTACTTTAATGAACAAGGAAATGTTGTTCATAAAGTAAGAACAGTTGGTATGCAACTTGAGGATTTACAACATGTATCTCACGTTGTTGCAGTCGCTGGAGGTTCTTCAAAGGCAAAGGCAATACAGGCTGTAATTAAACAAGGGCACACTTCAATTCTAATTACAGATGAAGGTGCAGCAAAACAGTTAACAAAGGGTATTACCCTTTAATATAATCCCCCAAGGAGGAAATTCAAATGACTAAAATTGGTATTAATGGATTTGGACGTATCGGACGTAACGTATTCCGCGCAGCTCTTAACAACTCTGAGGTAGAAGTAGTAGCAATCAACGACTTAACAGATGCTAAAACATTAGCTCACCTTTTAAAATATGACACAGTTCACGGAACTTTAAATGCAGAAGTATCTGCTAACGAAAACAGCATCGTTGTTAACGGTAAAGAAATTAAAGTTATCGCTGAGCGTGACCCAGCTCAATTACCATGGAGCGACTACGGAGTAGAAGTAGTAGTAGAATCTACTGGCCGTTTCACTAAAAAATCAGACGCTGAAAAACACTTAGGTGGATCAGTTAAGAAAGTTATCATCTCAGCTCCAGCTTCTGACGAAGATATCACTGTAGTTATGGGTGTTAACCACGAACAATACGATGCAGCTAACCACAACGTAGTATCTAACGCTTCTTGTACTACAAACTGTCTAGCTCCATTCGCTAAAGTATTAAACGAAAAATTCGGCGTAAAACGCGGAATGATGACAACAATTCACTCTTACACTAACGACCAACAAATCTTAGACTTACCACACAAAGATTTACGTCGTGCTCGTGCAGCAGCTGAAAACATGATCCCAACATCTACTGGTGCAGCTAAAGCTGTAGCATTAGTATTACCAGAACTTAAAGGTAAATTAAACGGTGGCGCTGTACGTGTTCCAACTGCTAACGTTTCTCTTGTTGACTTAGTTGTTGAACTTGACAAAGAAGTAACAGTTGAAGATGTAAACGCAGCATTCAAAGCAGCAGCTGAAGGCGAATTAAAAGGTATCCTTGGATACAGCGAAGAGCCATTAGTATCTATCGACTATAACGGATGTACAGCTTCTTCTACAATCGATGCATTATCTACAATGGTAATGGAAGGTAACATGGTTAAAGTACTTTCTTGGTACGATAACGAAACTGGTTACTCTAACCGCGTAGTAGACCTAGCAGCATACATGACTTCTAAAGGTCTTTAATTCTTAATTATATAAGTAATCAATGACAAAACGAGGGAGAGGGTTTGTTCCCTCTCTCTCTTCTTTCGTTTTAAAAGCAAATGTGTTAAGCTTTTGAGTGGGTTTTGTCAATCCTAACTAGTAGTCGGAGGGAAATCCAATGAACAAAAAATCAATTCGTGACGTAGATTTAAAAGGTAAGCGTGTATTTTGCCGCGTTGATTTCAACGTACCTATGAAAGAAGGCAAAATTACAGATGAAACTCGTATCCGTGCAGCTCTTCCTACAATTCAATATTTAGTAGAGCAAGGTGCGAAAGTTATTTTAGCAAGTCACTTAGGCCGTCCAAAAGGTCAAGCAGTAGAAGAATTACGTCTTACTCCAGTAGCAGCACGTTTAGGCGAGCTTCTTGGTAAAGATGTTAAAAAAGCAGACGAAGCATTCGGACCAGTTGCACAAGAAATGGTTGCAGCAATGAACGAAGGCGACGTATTAGTTCTTGAAAACGTACGTTTCTATGCGGGCGAAGAAAAGAACGATGCAGAACTTGCGAAAGAATTTGCAGCTCTTGCTGATATCTTCGTAAACGATGCATTCGGTGCAGCTCACCGTGCTCACGCTTCTACAGCAGGTATCGCAGACTACCTACCAGCAGTATCTGGATTATTAATGGAAAAAGAGTTAGATGTACTTGGAAAAGCACTTTCTAACCCAGAACGTCCATTCACAGCTATCATCGGTGGTGCGAAAGTAAAAGATAAAA
Organism: Bacillus sp. K2I17; assembly: GCF_002209985.1. Taxonomy (NCBI): domain Bacteria; kingdom Bacillati; phylum Bacillota; class Bacilli; order Caryophanales; family Bacillaceae; genus Bacillus; species Bacillus sp. K2I17. Next base: position 182,239 of record NZ_NJGF01000005.1, on the reverse strand, counting down.
TCGGTGTAATTCGTCATCTATTAGACAAAGTAGATAACTTAATCATCGGTGGCGGACTTGCTTACACATTCGTTAAAGCTTTAGGTCATGAAATTGGTCTATCTCTATGTGAAGACGACAAGATCGAACTAGCTAAAGAATTTATGCAACTTGCAAAAGAAAAAGGCGTAAACTTCTACATGCCAGTTGATGTTGTAATCACAGAGGAATTCTCTGAAACTGCAACAACTCAAATCGTAGGTATCGACTCTATCCCTTCTACTTGGGAAGGCGTGGACATCGGTCCTAAAACACGTGAAATTTATGCAGATGTAATTAAAAATTCTAAGCTTGTTGTATGGAATGGACCAATGGGTGTATTCGAAATGACTCCATTCGCAGAAGGTACAAAAGCAGTAGGACAAGCATTAGCAGATGCAGAAGATACATACTCTGTTATCGGCGGTGGTGACTCTGCAGCAGCTGTTGAAAAATTCGGTATGGCTGATAAAATGAGCCACATTTCTACTGGCGGCGGTGCGTCATTAGAATTCATGGAAGGCAAAGAGCTTCCAGGTGTAGTTTGTCTTAACGACAAATAAGTAGCAGCCAAAGAAAAAGGACGGTGCAAAGCATGCGTAAACCAATTATCGCAGGTAACTGGAAAATGAATAAAACTCTATCTGAAGCAGTTAGCTTCGTAGAGGAAGTTAAAGGTCAAATCCCAGCAGCTTCAGCTGTTGATGCAGTAGTTTGCTCTCCAGCTCTATTTTTAGAGCGTTTAGTAGCAGCAACTGAAGGAACTGATTTACAAGTAGGTGCACAAAACATGCACTTCGAAAAAAATGGTGCATTCACTGGCGAAATTAGCCCAGTAGCACTTAGCGACTTAAAAGTAGGCTACGTAGTACTTGGCCACTCTGAGCGTCGTGAAATGTTTGCTGAAACAGATGAGTCAGTAAACAAAAAGACTCTTGCAGCATTTGAACATGGTTTAACACCAATCGTATGTTGTGGTGAGACTTTAGAAGAGCGCGAAAGCGGAAAAACATTTGATCTAGTAGCAGGTCAAGTGACAAAAGCACTTGCAGGTTTAACAGAAGAGCAAGTTAAAGCAACTGTTATCGCTTATGAGCCAATCTGGGCTATCGGTACAGGTAAATCTTCTTCTTCTGCAGATGCAAACGAAGTATGTGCGCACATCCGTAAAGTTGTTGCAGAAGCTGTTTCTACAGAAGCTGCAGAAGCTGTTCGTATTCAATACGGCGGTAGCGTAAAACCAGAAAACATTAAAGAGTATATGGCACAATCTGACATCGACGGCGCTTTAGTTGGCGGTGCTAGCTTAGAGCCTGCTTCGTTCTTAGGTCTTCTGGGGGCGGTAAAATGAGAAAGCCAACAGCTTTAATCATTCTTGATGGTTTCGGACTACGTGAAGAAACTCATGGGAATGCTGTAGCACAAGCTAAGAAACCTAATTTTGATGGTTACTGGAACAAATTCCCTCACACAACGCTTACAGCTTGTGGTGAGGAAGTAGGTCTTCCAGAAGGTCAAATGGGTAACTCTGAGGTTGGTCACTTGAATATCGGTGCTGGCCGCATTGTATATCAAAGCTTAACACGCGTAAACGTTGCAATTCGTGAAGGTGAGTTCGATCAGAACGAAACTTTCCAAAATGCAATTAAAAGCGTAAAAGAAAAAGGTACTGCTCTTCATTTATTCGGTTTACTTTCTGATGGTGGTGTGCACAGTCACATGAACCATATGTTTGCTCTTCTTCGCTTAGCAGCAAAAGAAGGCGTGGAGAAAGTTTATATCCATGCATTCTTAGATGGCCGCGATGTTGGACCACAAACAGCAAAAGGTTATATCGATGCAACAAATGAAGTAATTAAAGAAACAGGAGTAGGACAATTCGCGACTATCTCTGGTCGTTATTACTCTATGGACCGTGACAAGCGTTGGGATCGCGTAGAAAAATGTTACAGTGCTATGGTGAATGGTGAAGGCCCTACTTATAAATCAGCAGAAGAGTGTGTAGAAGACTCTTATGCGAACGGTATCTATGATGAATTCGTATTGCCGTCTGTAATTGTTAACGAAGATAACACGCCAGTTGCAACAATCAATGATGATGATGCAGTTATCTTCTATAACTTCCGTCCAGACCGTGCAATTCAAATTGCTCGTGTATTTACAAACGAAGACTTCCGTGAGTTCGATCGTGGTGAAAAAGTACCTCACATTCCTGAATTCGTTTGTATGACACATTTCAGTGAAACTGTAGATGGTTACGTGGCATTCAAGCCAATGAACCTTGATAACACATTAGGTGAAGTTGTTGCGCAAGCGGGATTAAAGCAACTTCGCATCGCGGAAACTGAAAAGTATCCGCACGTTACATTCTTCTTTAGCGGTGGTCGTGAGGCTGAATTCCCAGGAGAAGAGCGTATTTTAATTAACTCACCGAAGGTTGCAACGTATGACTTGAAACCTGAAATGAGCATTTACGAAGTAACGGACGCTTTAGTAAATGAAATCGAAAATGATAAACATGATGTTATCATTCTTAACTTTGCAAACTGTGATATGGTTGGCCATTCTGGGATGATGGAACCAACAATTAAAGCAGTAGAAGCAACTGACGAATGTTTAGGAAAAGTTGTAGAAGCGATTCTTGCAAAAGATGGTGTAGCACTTATTACTGCTGACCATGGTAATGCTGATCAGGAGTTAACTGCTGATGGTGGACCAATGACAGCTCATACAACTAACCCGGTTCCTTTCATCGTTACAAAAAATGATGTAGAGCTTCGTGAAGGTGGTATTTTAGGAGATATCGCTCCAACAATGCTTACGCTTTTAAATGTGGAACAACCGAAAGAAATGACAGGTAAAACAATTATTAAATAATTTGCTTATATAAAAAGGAGAGAATTTATTATGTCAACAATTATTGATGTTTATGCTCGCGAAGTCCTTGACTCTCGTGGTAACCCAACTGTAGAAGTAGAAGTTTACACAGAAAGCGGCGCTTTCGGACGCGCTATCGTACCAAGTGGTGCATCTACTGGTGAGCACGAAGCAGTAGAATTACGTGACGGTGACAAATCTCGTTACCTTGGTAAAGGTGTTCTAAATGCAGTAAACAACGTTAACGAAGCAATCGCTCCAGAAATCGTTGGTTTCGACGTAACTGACCAAGCTGGTATCGACCGTGCTATGATCGAATTAGATGGCACTCCAAACAAAGGTAAACTAGGCGCTAACGCTATCCTTGGTGTATCTATGGCAGTAGCTCACGCAGCAGCTGACTTCGTAGGTCTTCCATTATACCGTTACCTTGGTGGATTCAATGCAAAACAATTACCAACTCCAATGATGAACATCATCAACGGTGGTTCTCACGCTGATAACAACGTAGACTTCCAAGAGTTCATGATCTTACCAGTTGGTGCTCCAACATTCAAAGAATCAATCCGTATGGGTGCTGAAGTATTCCATGCACTTAAAGCTGTATTACATGACAAAGGTCTTAACACTGCAGTAGGTGACGAAGGTGGATTCGCTCCAAACCTTGGTTCTAACCGTGAAGCATTAGAAGTAATCATCGAAGCTATCGAAAAAGCTGGTTACAAAGCTGGCGAGAACGTATTCTTAGGAATGGACGTTGCTTCTTCTGAGTTCTACAACAAAGAAACTGGTAAATATGACCTTGCAGGCGAAGGCCGTACTGGCTTAACTTCTGCAGAAATGGTTGATTTCTACGAAGAGCTTTGCAAAGACTTCCCAATCATCTCTATCGAAGATGGTTTAGACGAAAACGACTGGGATGGTCACAAATTATTAACTGAGCGTATCGGTGATAAAGTACAATTAGTTGGTGACGACTTATTCGTAACTAACACTCAAAAACTTGCTGAAGGTATCGAAAAAGGTATCTCTAACTCAATCTTAATTAAAGTTAACCAAATCGGTACTTTAACTGAGACTTTCGAAGCTATCGAAATGGCTAAACGTGCTGGTTACACAGCAGTTGTATCTCACCGTTCTGGTGAAACTGAAGATGCTACAATCGCTGACATCGCAGTTGCAACTAACGCTGGCCAAATCAAAACTGGTTCTATGAGCCGTACTGACCGTATTGCTAAGTACAACCAATTATTACGCATCGAAGACGAACTAGGCGAAATCGCTGTTTACGATGGTATCAAATCTTTCTACAACATCAAACGATAATTGTAGAAAATAACGACAGACCGTGAGAAATCACGGTCTGTTTTTTTATGTTAAAATTGCTCACCCGTCATAAGTGACATGAAATGTTTAAAGAAGCGGTTATAATCAAAATCAATTGCGATTTGATGACTCGGCCAATCAATAAATGGCTTAGATTCTCCTAAAGAACGAAATTCCCCTATGCTTGTTCCTTGTGCATAAGATTCTGTCATGACAACGATAGGTGACTTGTGATATGTAAACATAGAGTTATCAAGTAAAGCGAGTATTGGCATTGTGTCATGGAAGGGGCTCCCCTTTAAATGCGGTAAGGCGTCTTTATAATATCCGTAGTAATAATGATTGAATAACGGTTTGACGAGTGGGGCTTTTCCTTTTGCTTCAATATATTCAGCCATTTCTGGTGTAATGATGGAATACTGAGTGACGTTTAATGGATAGATGTACATGTTAGGTGAGGATTGAAGGACTATATTAGCAGCAGTAGGATCGCCATAAAAGTTTGCTTCGGAAATAGGGGTAACATTACCAGGATGTAAAAAGGCACCGCCCATTACGTAGTAAGATTTAACTTGCTTCATGAGCTGTTTACATAAGATGAATAAAATTGCTAGGGAGGTAAGTCTGCCTAAACTAACAATGGTTAATTCATCTTTATACTGTTCAATAAGAGGAATGACTTCGAAAAAATTCTCCATTTCTCCGTTAGTCACATGTCCCTTTGGAATAATTGGCCCGAGCCCTTGTTTCCCGTGTACTTCCGTAAAGAAAGCAGGAGGGGCGCCAGTAAGTGGGCGTTCTGATCCACCAAATATCTTGATATTTCTATCCTTTGCTTCGTTCTTAAGAAAATGAGCGTTTTGTACGGCCATTTCTTTTGGAACATTGCCGTAATCAGCAACAATGCCGACGATTTCTATTTCATCAATAAAGAATGCTAAGAGGAGAGCCATCGTATCATCAATCCCAGGATCACAAAAAATAAGAACTTTTTTTGGCATATGTTCACCACCTATCTTGTTTATCCCGTAAAAGCCTGATTGTAGGGATGAAGAAAACCACCACTAATGAAAGTTTCACTTTATATATATGTAAGCTTAAGGATAAAAAGATTATTTTATTGAAATAACAACGTTATAAATTCAGAAAATAAAAACTTTTTATATTAGGTCAAGGTTTTTGACTTAATTTCTATGCGGAAATCCAGTCATATCAAGGTTGTAAGCGTCTAACATAAGCTGTTTTTGCTGTCAAGTTGATAAATTGCAGCTTTTTACAATTTATACTATGATAAAGATATTAAGAGAAGATCGTATAAACATGAGGGATGATGAACATGAAATTTACAAAGATTCTTGTCCAAATTGCTGCTCTTTACGTCTTGTATATGGTTGGAACTTGGTTACAAGAAGTGTTAAATATTCCGATTCCAGGAAGTTTGATTGGAATGTTCCTCTTACTTGTTTTACTTAGCCTAAAAGTCCTTCCAGTGAAATGGTTCGATTTAGGAGCAGAAACACTCGTTGCTATTATGCCGTTTTTATTAATTCCGCCAACACTTGGCCTAATGAATTACGGTGCTTTTTTTATGAGTAAAGGAATTTCTCTTTTCATTACAATTGTAGCGAGTACATTTTTAATTATTATTGTCGCAGGGCATACAGGACAATATCTTGCGAATAGAAAGGAAAGAGAGTCGCGATGAGCCAAATATTAATCGGAATCGGTTGGGTTCTTTTTACGGTGCTATTATACCAATTATCTAAAAAAATCTATAAATTATTTCCAACACCATTCACCATTCCAATGCTTGTAGCAACAGGATTAATGGCTTTCTTATTTATCATGCTTGATATACCATATCAACATTATATGGAAAGCGGTGGTGGCTGGATTGCAAAACTGCTCGGACCCGGTGTTGTAGCATTTGCAATTCCTCTTTATAAGCAACGTCACGTTCTGCAAAAATATGTTGTACCGATTGCTGGTGGCGTATTAGTAGGGACAACAGTTGCAATCGCAAGTGATTTTGCCATTGCATCACTTATGGGAACAGATAAAAGCTTAATTTTATCTTCTTTACCAAAATCGGTGACAATGCCAGTTGCGATGAGTGTTTCAGAGCAAGTTGGTGGTGTACCGTCATTAACAGCAGCTTTCGTTGTTATCGCAGGTATTACTGGAACGATTACCGGCCCACTTTTATTAAAATGGAGCCGCGTTACAAACTCAGTTGGTAAAGGTATCGGATTTGGATGTGCTTCTCATATTATGGGTGTAATGAGAGCGATGAAAAATAATGAACATGAAGGTGTTATTGGATCGGTAACAATGACATTAACAGCAATTTTGACATGTTTGCTTGGGCCGTTATTTGCAATGATGTTTATGTAATAGAAGAAAAGCGAGAGCGACTCTATAGCTCTCGCTTTTCTATAGAATTTATGCTACAGTTAAAATAACTGAATCTTTGTAGGAGGTACGCCAAGTGCATACGTTATTATCCGTTTTACTTATTATTGTATCGATTTTAATGATTGTTATGGTACTTATGCAGTCTAGTAATAGCTCAGGCCTTTCAGGTGCAATTTCAGGCGGTGCAGAGCAATTATTTGGTAAGCAAAAAGCACGTGGAATTGAAGCGGTATTAAACCGTATTACAATTGTTTTAGCTGTTCTATTCTTCGTATTAACAATTGCTGTTACGTACTTAAATTTATAGAATTGAAAGAAGAAGCGTTAGTAAGATGTACTAATGGTTCTTCTTTTTTTATTTTGCCATTTGAAAGATGTTTCTAATTAGATTATAGAAATATAAATATGGTACACTAGATATAGAAAGAATACGACTAGATTACAGAAGAGAAAGAGGAGAAGTACATGATGAAATTAGCATCTCCGAAACCATTTACATTTGAGGGTGGAGACCGCGCTGTTTTATTACTACATGGTTTCACAGGAAACTCAGCTGATGTACGTATGTTAGGGCGTTTCTTAGAGAAGAAAGGCTACACTTGTCATGCGCCAATTTATAAAGGGCACGGTGTACCACCAGAAGAGCTTGTTCATACAGGTCCTGAAGATTGGTGGCAAGACGTAATGGAGGCATATCAGCTTTTAAAAGATAAAGGCTTTGAGAAAATTGCTGTTGTTGGATTATCACTTGGCGGCGTATTTTCTTTAAAATTAGGTTATACAGTACCTGTTTTAGGTGTAGTACCAATGTGTGCACCAATGTATATTAAGAGTGAAGAAACGATGTACCAAGGTATATTGGCATATGCCCGCGAATATAAAAACCGTGAGCAAAAATCACCAGAGCAAATCGAACAAGAAATGTTGGAATTCCAAAAGACACCGATGAATACATTAAAAGCATTACAACAATTAATTGCTGACGTACGTAACAATGTGGATATGATTTATGCACCTACATTTGTTGTACAAGCACGTCATGATGAAATGATTAATACAGATAGTGCTAACATTATTTATAACGGTGTAGAATCTACGTTAAAAGACATTAAATGGTATGAAGACTCTACGCATGTCATTACACTTGATAAGCAACGTGACGAGCTACATGAGGATGTATATAACTTCTTGGAGCAACTAGATTGGTAAGATCTAGTTGCCTCTTTTTTTCATAAGGAATTTTTTGTGAAAACTGTAAAAATCATTAGGGGAGTATTAAATTTTCGCTTTATACATCCCCAGTCTTTCGGATACACTAAATAATATAAGGGTTTAAAGGAGGTATTTCTGCTTGGAAGAAATCATACAAGAAAATATTGATAAGTTGTTGTTATTTATGAGAGAAGAAGCGTATAAACCGTTAACAATACAAGAGTTAGAAGAGGCATTTGGAATTGAAGGGTCTGAGGGCTTTAAAGATTTTGTAAAGGCACTTGTAATGATGGAAGAGAAGGGACTTGTTATTCGCACACGTAGTAACCGTTACGGTCTTCCTGAAAAGATGAATTTAGTACGCGGTAAATTAATTGGACATGCACGTGGCTTTGCATTCGTTGTACCAGAAGAGAAGAAAACGGGAGATGATGATCTTTTCATCCCACCTACAGAGTTAAACGGTGCACTTCATGGCGATACAGTATTAGCGCGTGTTAGCGCACAATCAAGTGGATCACGCCAAGAAGGTTCAATTGTACGTATTTTAGAGCGCGGCACGAAAGAACTAGTTGGTACATATACAGAATCGAAAAACTTTGGATTTGTTGTACCTGACAATAAGCGCTGGACGAGTGATATCTTTATCTTGAAAAGTGCATCAATGGGTGCTGTAGAAGGCCATAAAGTAGTTGTGAAAATTACGAGCTATCCAGAGAATCGTTTAAGTGCAGAAGGTGAAGTTATTCAAATTCTAGGTCATAAAAATGATCCAGGAGTAGATATTTTATCAGTTATTCATAAACACCATCTACCTTTAGCATTCCCTGAAGAAGTGATGGAGCATGCAAACAGTGTACCAGAAACGATTTCAGAAGAAGATTTAAAAGATCGCCGTGATCTGCGTGACCAAATGATTGTAACGATTGACGGTGCAGATGCGAAAGATTTAGATGACGCTGTTACAGTAACGAAGCTCGAGAACGGTAACTACAAGCTTGGCGTTCATATTGCGGATGTAAGTCATTACGTTCAAGAAGGTTCTCCAATTGATGTAGAAGCAGCGGAAAGAGCAACGAGTGTATATCTTGTTGACCGTGTAATTCCGATGATTCCGCATCGTCTATCTAACGGTATTTGTTCGTTAAACCCGAAAGTAGACCGTCTGACGTTATCTTGTGAAATGGAAATCAACAACTTAGGTGATGTTGTAAAGCATGAGATTTTCCAAAGTGTGATTAAAACGACAGAGCGTATGACGTATGCTGACGTAAGAAGCATTTTAGAAGATGAGGACGAAGAGTTAATCAAACGCTATGAGCCGCTCGTACCGATGTTTAAAGAGATGGGTCAATTGGCACAGATTTTACGTGAAAAACGTATGCGCCGCGGTGCAATCGACTTTGACTTTAAAGAAGCGAAAGTATTAGTAGATGAAGAAGGTAAACCGACAGATGTTGTCATGCGTGATCGTTCTGTATCAGAGAAGTTAATTGAAGAATTTATGCTTGTTGCGAACGAAACAGTAGCAGAGCATTTCCACTGGATGAACGTACCATTCATGTACCGTGTCCATGAAGATCCGAAAGAAGATAAGCTGGAACGTTTCTTCGAGTTTGTAACAAACTTCGGATATGCAGTAAAAGGACGTGCGAATGAAATACATCCTCGTGCGCTGCAACAAATTCTTGAAATGGTTCAAGGACAGCCTGAAGAAGTAGTTATTTCAACAGTAATGCTTCGTTCAATGAAGCAAGCGCGTTACGATGCGGATAGCTTAGGACATTTCGGTTTATCAACTGAGTTCTACACACATTTCACATCACCAATTCGTCGTTACCCAGATACAATCGTTCATAGATTAATTCGTGAATACATCATTAACGGTAAAGTTGACAACGAAACACAAGCAAAATGGCGTGAAAACTTACCTGAAATTGCAGAGCATTCTTCTAATATGGAACGCCGTGCAGTTGAAGCAGAACGTGAAACAGACGAAATGAAAAAAGCAGAGTATATGGTTGATAAAATCGGCGAAGAGTATGATGGTATGATTAGCTCTGTAACAAACTTCGGTTTATTCGTAGAGCTTCCAAATACAATTGAAGGTCTTGTACATGTTAGCTACTTAACAGATGATTACTACCGTTATGACGAGAAACATTTTGCAATGATCGGAGAACGTACAGGTAACGTATTCCGCATCGGAGACGAAATTACAATTCGCGTTATTAACGTAAATAAAGACGAGCGTGCAATCGACTTTGAAATCGTTGGCATGAAAGGTACGCCTCGTCGTAAGTTCAAAGATCGTCCAGTCGTTATCGAACAGCCAAGAACAGGCAGAAAGAAACGCGGTGGACGTAGCGAGCGCAGTGATGAGCGCGGCGGAGAACGTGGTACAGGTAGAAAATTCGACCGTGGTGGCAAAGGAAAAGGAAGAGGATCAGCTTCTGCTTCCACTTCCACTTCCACGTCCGCTAGTCAGCCAGGGAAAAAAGATGGTAACGGTAAGAAGAAAAAAGCATTCTTCGAAAATGTACCAGGATTCAAGAAGAAAAAGAAAAAGCGTAAGTAAGAAAAGGAGGGCTTCGCTTTGATGAAAAGCGGGGCTTTTTCTTTTTTATTGGTGGCTTGAGAGCGGGCCACTTTCGCTTTTTGTTGGAATCCAGCTACAGTGGCTAGAATGTTCGGCGGCTTCGCTTCTTCTCGAGAGGCAAAGAGCGCCTCAAGGTCAGAAGCTCCATCCACCTTACATTCTGAGCGAGCCACTTTCGCTTTTTATTAACATTTGTTACAATAGTAAAAATAGAGGAGGGACGTTATATGCCAAAGGGTACAGGTAAGGTTATTGCACAAAATAAAAAAGCATTTCATGATTATTTCATCGAAGAAACATACGAGGCAGGGCTTGTCCTTCAAGGAACGGAAATTAAGTCGATTCGCGCTGGACGCGTGAACTTGAAAGATGCGTTTGCACGTGTGCATAATGGTGAAGTATGGGTACATAATATGCATATTAGTACATATGAGCAAGGGAATCGTTTCAACCATGATCCGCTTCGCACGAGAAAGTTACTTCTTCATAAAAAAGAAATTGAGAAGTTAACGGGTGCTTCAAAAGAAACAGGCTATGCATTAGTTCCAGTTAGAATTTATTTAAAAAATGGATTCGCGAAAATGGCACTTGGTTTAGCAAAAGGTAAAAAGCAATATGATAAGCGTAACGATTTAAAAGAAAAAGAAGCAAAACGTGAAATTGCACGCGCGTTCCGTGATCGTCAAAAGATGTAATACAGATATTTACATTTGTAAAACGACGCGCGTATGTTATAATAACTTATGTAAGATTGTTGCACATTGAAAAACAGCTCTTAGTAGCTATCACGATATTTCTTCGTATGCTCCATTTTTATCATGGGGACGTTACGGATTCGACAGGGATAGTTCGAGCTTAGGTTGCGAGTCGAGGGGATCGGCCTCGTTAAAACGTCAAAGCCTATAATTGGCAAACAAAACAATCTTTCTTTAGCTGCTTAATTGCACTAAAGGTTCCTCCCTCCATCGTCCATGTGGTAGGGTAAGGGACTCAAACTAAGTGGACTACGCCGGAGTTCGCCGTCTGAGGGCGAAGGAAGAGAACAATCAGACTAGCAACTTGGAAGCCTGTCGATAGGCCGAAGAGTTCGCGAAATGCTAATATATCGACTACACTCGTAGAAGCTTAAGTGCCGATATTTTTGGACGTGGGTTCGACTCCCACCGTCTCCACCAATACATATTTGGTGGTTTTTTTATTTTGTATGATATGAACCATAACTTTTCCAAATTGGCGAGGTTATGGTTCTTTTTGTTTTGTGGTTTTATAAAATGCTTAAGTTGATGAGGGGGAGGGCGGTACCCCTGAAACAGAAAATGAAGAAATAGTTATTGCTGATAAACAGGTATATACTATAGCTACCTTTAATGATTACATAATATGTATTTAAATCTTCATATCCTTTGTGTTTCTATTCACATCTATTGTAAGATTATATAGAGTTCTCCTAATAAGCTGTTACAATGGCCTTTTTTAGGGGTTTCATATTTATAAATTTAAAAATGTTTTTTTGAGATAAATTGAAGTAGAGGTGAACCATCGGTGAGGCAGGTGTTAGTAATTAAGAATGAACGGTCTTTAGCAAAAAAAATCGTAAGCGGTTTAACGCAAGAGGGCCATTTCATTTTAAAACTTCACAATGAAAACCAAGGTTTAAATATAGCATATGAACAAGATTGGGATATTATCATATTGGATTGGGATTCATTAAGTATATCGGGACCAGAAATTTGTAGACAAATACGACTTGTTAAAACGACACCGATCATTATTGTGACTGACAATATTTCTAGTAAGGATTGCATAGCAGGGCTACAAGCAGGAGCAGATGATTATATTAGAAAACCATTTGTGAAAGAAGAATTAGTAGCAAGGGTTCAAGCTATTTTAAGGAGAACTGACTATATCCAGCAAAATGAGACAAACTTTTTTCAATTTAAAGATCTCTTTGTTGATACATCTAGCAATATTGTGAAAAAAGGTAGCGAAAATCTCTCGCTTACGAAGCGCGAGTACGATTTACTTGTATTTTTAATTAAGAATAAAAATACAATATTGAGCCGTGAAATGCTTTTAAATCAAGTTTGGGGATATAACGTAGTAGTGAATCCAAATGTAGTAGACTTATATATTGGGTATGTAAGAAAAAAGTTAAAGTGTGAGAAGAGAGACAGGTATATTCAAACGATACATGGCAGAGGCTATTCAATGGTTGAATGATAAAAATAAGATAATAAAATAGTTTCTGTGAAATATGAAAAGAAGGAAACTATAAAAAGAAGATTGCTATTAGGAAATGGTCATTGTTTTGCAGTAGAAATCATGGTTCATAAGGTGCTCAATCTATTGATTAGCACGTGTGTGGACTGACTCTGGTGCGCATTAGATGAGGTTGTATCTAATTTATGTTTAATTTGATTAACTCACACCATTCACAAGATTTTCACAGAATTAATGACTATACTTATTTACAGGATGTTCAAATGAAAATGATTATCAATAGCAATTTAGATACATGAAAGTTACTATCTAATTCAATCTATGGACGTCATCATTTTCGAACTAAATTACATAATAAGGAGTATACGTATGAAAAAAACTATGCTTTTAAAATTAGTAAGTATGCTAGCAATTTTCACTTTAATGTTAGTAGCTTGCTCAGATTCAAGTAAGGAAACTTCGAAAGCTAATAAAGGTGATAGTAGTGATAAACCAAAAACGGTTGAAATCACTGATGCTCATGGAACTGTTAAAGTCCCTGTAAATCCAAAGAATGTAGTTGCTTTAGATAATAGAACGTTTGAAACTTTAGCTGATTGGGGAATTAAATTAGCGGCTGCTCCAAAGGATATCATGCCTGCGGATTCAGCATATAAAAAGGATGATTCAGTTAAAAATATCGGGAATCACCGCGAACCAAATCTTGAAATCATTGCAGCGGCAAACCCTGACCTTGTAATCGTTGGTCAAAGATTTGCTGATCATTACGAAGAAATCAAAAAATTAGTGCCAAATGCAGCTGTTATTGATCTTAATTTTGATGTTTCTGAGAAGGCTACTAAGCCTGGAGAAAACTTAGTAAAAGGACTTAAAGATTCTACAACTACTTTAGGAAAAATCTTTGCTAAAGATAAAGAAGCTAAACAATTAGTAGCTGATTTCGATAAATCTATTGAAAAAGCAAAATCTGCTTATAACGGAAAAGATAAAGTTATGAGTGTTATCGTTACTGGTGGAAATATTGGCTTTGCTGCGCCGCACTCTGGTCGCGTTTGGGGACCTATGTATGAAATTTTCGGTTGGACTCCAGCATTAGAAGTTTCGAATTCTACTGCAGGTCATAAAGGTGATGACGTTTCTGTTGAAGCTATCGCACAAACGAATCCTGATTGGCTTTTCGTATTAGATCGTGATGCTGCAACATCTGATGCAGCTAAGTCAACACCTGCTAAGGATGTTATTTCTAAATCACCAGCTCTTCAAAACACAACTGCTGTTTCTAAAAAACAAGTTGTTTATGCACCAGAAGATACTTACACAAATGAATCAATTCAGACTTATGTAGAGTTATTTGGAAATCTTGCAAAAACTTTAGCTAAGTAGTGTAAAGGGGTACGAAACAGTGTCAAAAAATATGATTTCTAGGGTTGAGAATATTTCTCAACCCCAGTTTTATAATCACAATAAAATATGGACAAAACCTTTTATAATAGCGGTTATAGTTGTTATAATTTTAGGGATTATATCACTGTTTACTGGAGTTTATGATATACGTGGACAAGAGGACGGAATGGAGATGTTTTTCATCACTCGTGTTCCAAGAACAGTTGCATTAATGCTTACTGGAGCTGCAATGGCGATGGCAGGACTCGTAATGCAACTCATTACACAGAATCGCTTTGTTGAACCTACTACAACGGGGACGATTGAATGGTCAGGCTTAGGCCTGCTTTTTGTGTATTTATTATTTCCTGCCCCGACTTTAGTTCAAAGAATGACTGGTGCAATCATTTTTTCTTTTATAGGAACTATGATTTTCTTTCTATTTTTAAGAAGAGTTAAGCTTCGTTCATCTTTAATTGTCCCGATTATTGGATTGATGCTTGGAGCAGTTATTTCTGCAGTGTCTACTTTTTTGGGACTTCTTTTTCAAATGACGCAAAGTATTGAAACTTGGTTCGTAGGTTCATTTGCTAACATTCAGGTGGGAAGGTATGAATATTTATGGCTGATTGTTATCGTTACTTTGCTTATTTTTATGTATGCTAATAGATTGACTTTAGCTGGACTAGGAGAAGATGTCGCAACAAGCCTTGGCGTTAATTACAATAGAATTGTTCTTTTTGGGACTGGTCTTATCTCTGTTGCTGTTGGAATTGTTGCAGCTGTTATTGGACACTTACCTTTCTTGGGATTAATTGTGCCAAATATTGTTTCCATGTTTAGAGGGGATGATCTTAGAAGTAATTTACCTTGGGTTTGTGTGATTGGAATGGGGACAATCACTGCCTGTGACATCATTTCTCGGACAATTATAAAGCCTTTTGAAGTCCCTGTTTCTTTAATACTTGCAACAGTGGGAGCGGTCGTGTTTATTACTATTCTATTGAGACAAAGAAAACCAAGGAGGCTGCGATGATCACATTAGATTATAGAAATAAAGAAAATGTCGAAGTCGATTCTAGCCTTCATAATGAAAGTAGATCAGCTAGTGCTTTTCATTCTAAGAAGGAGGCAAGACGTTATTGGATTGTACTGACAACATTGATTGCTTTAGGTCTCCTTTCTTCATATGGACTTTTAGTTTATAACAATCCAGTTCCGATAGATTCACCTTCTTTTATCCCGGTTGTTAAGAGAAGGATAGTAGCTATTGTTGCAATGATTATTGCTGCAGTTTGCCATAGCTTATCGACAGTTGCTTTCCAATCTATTACGAGCAATAAGATTATTACTCCTTCACTTTTAGGTTTCGAATCACTTTATTCAGCAATTCAAACGAGTACAATATTCTTTTTTGGTGCTAGTGCATTAATAAACTTTAATGGAATTGGGTCATTTTTATTTCAAGTTGTTGTGATGGTCTTCATGAGTTTGATACTTTATGGATGGTTACTTTCCGGTAAATACGGGAATTTACAACTTATGCTTTTAGTTGGAATTATTATTGGCACCGGGCTAAATTCTGTGTCAACTTTCATGAGAAAACTACTTGCGCCTTCAGAATTTGATATTTTACAAGCGAGATTATTTGGTTCTGTTAATCATGCAGACCCTGCATATTTTCCTGTTGTAATTCCTATGATCATAATTGTAGCGTTATTAATTTTTGCTCATTCTAAGAAGTTGAATGTTTTGTCACTAGGAAAGGATGTTGCTACTTCTTTTGGGGTTAAATATCAACCTAGTGTAATTTATACGCTTGTGTTAGTAGCTATTTTAATGTCTATCTCAACAGCTCTAATTGGGCCACTTACGTTCTACGGCTTTTTAGTAGCAACTTTGAGTTATCAGGCGGCGTCAACTTATGATCATAGATATATTTTCCCAATGGCTTTTGCTATAGGATTTTTAATAATGACGAGTGCATACTTTTTAATGTATCATGTATTCCATGCTCAAGGTGTAGTTTCAGTTATTATTGAATTATTTGGTGGAATCATATTCTTAACTATAGTTTTAAGGAAGAGGGCTTTATGATAAAAATCGATAATGTTAAAAAGTTCTATACTGATAAGGTGAAAATAGGACCTTTGGATATTGAAATACCAAAAGCGGGCTTTACTTCTTTAATTGGACCAAATGGCGCTGGAAAGTCTACGACACTATTGATGATTGGAAGACTTTTAGATATGGATGAAGGCCAAATTCAAGTAGCGAATATGGATGTTTCTGAATCCAAATCAAAAGACTTAGCAAAAATTTTGACTATATTGCGACAAGAAAATCATTTTGTAACGAGGCTTACCGTTAGACAACTAGTTGGATTTGGGCGCTTTCCTTATTCAAAAGGAAGATTAACTAAAGAAGATGAGGTTATCATTTCTAAATATATCGATTTCTTAGATTTAACTAGTTTAGAGAATAGATATTTAGATGAGCTTTCTGGTGGTCAAAGACAAAGGGCATATGTAGCGATGGTATTGTGCCAAGAGACTGAATATGTGCTATTGGACGAGCCTCTGAACAACCTTGATGTTGCGCGCTCTGTTCAAATGATGGAGCATTTGAGACGTGCAGCTAATGAATTCGGAAGAACAATTTTGACTGTTATGCATGACATAAATTTTGCAGCTAAATACTCTGATAAAATTTGTGCTATGAAAGATGGACAAATTGCTGCTTTTGGAACAGTAGAAGAGGTTATGGACCCAACACTTTTGACAGATATTTTTGAAACAAAAATAGAAATTATCAATGGTCCTTATGGGCCAATTGCTGTTTATTAGTTACAAAATGAGTATGCAAAAAAAGCTGCTGTCTATATTTTATAGGCAGCAGCTTTTTTTTGCGATTGCCCATTCCGCGGATATTTCATTTGCGACGCTTTGAGCGCTCAGAATATGAGGTTGTATTTATAAAAAAGTTCTTTTACATACGGTGAATGTTATTCTCTCATTTCGAAAATGTCGTAATCAAAAGAGGTGATTAACATTATGATTTAACTCACCTTCAATCATAATTTTGCTATAATAAATAAGTATTTACGTGAAGGAGAGTGTGAAATGAAGTTTAATATCGATCATTACATAGCTAGCGTTTTGCAGTGGATATTGAATATAGCGTTAATTATATTGTCCATTGTTTTATCGATCTTTTTAATTAACGAGACGATTACATTTATTCAATACATATTTTCAACAAAGGAATATACATCGTATAAATTGGTTGAGAGCATCATCGTTTATTTCTTATACTTCGAGTTCATCGCATTGATTATTAAGTATTTTAAGTCGAATTATCATTTTCCGTTACGTTATTTTATTTATATCGGAATTACGGCGTTAATTCGTTTAATTATTGTGTCTCATGAGGAACCAATGGAGACGTTATTATATGCGGGATCCATTCTTGTTTTAGTTATTGCTTTATACATATCGAATATGAGAGATTTGAGAAAAGAGTAGTGCAGACATAAGTTCGCACTACTTTTTTACGTCTTGACATTCAAGTTACTTGAAAGTTTACAATGAAATTAGGGCGTTTGAAATTGAAAAAAATTGAGAAATTAAGTGAAGAAGTTTCTTTTACTTGGAGGTTATAGCAATGAGTCAGGATTTGAAGTTACGTCCTTTAGAACGAGAAGATTTAAAGTTTGTACACGAACTGAATAATAATGCACATATTATGTCGTATTGGTTTGAAGAGCCATATGAGGCATTTGTGGAGCTGCAGGATTTATACGATAAACATATACATGATCAAAGTGAACGGCGTTTTATCCTAGAGAAAGATAATGAGATGGTTGGATTAGTTGAGTTAGTGGAAATTGATTATATTCATCGAAGAACAGAATTCCAGATTATTATTGATCCGAATTATCAAGGACATGGTTATGCAGCGGAAGCGACGCGTTTAGCGATGGATTACGCTTTTTCTGTATTAAATATGCATAAACTCTATTTAGTTGTTGATAAAGAGAATGAAAAAGCTGTACATGTTTATAAAAAAGTTGGATTTATGGTAGAAGGAGAACTTCTCGACGAATTTTTCGTTGATGGTAACTACCATAATGCGATAAGAATGTGTATGTTTCAGAAGCAATATTTTAGAACGAAATAATGGAGTGAAAAGGCTATAGATAATGATTGTCTATAGCCTTTTTGTTATGTTTAACAATAACTATTTATCGTAAAACAATAAATAGTTATTGACTGAGAATGTTAGTGGACTTATTATGATGGTAGTGATAATAGTAAAAAGGAATGCAGATAAATTAATTGTGAAATCAAAGGAGAATATATGATGAAAAAATATTTATTAGCTTCTAGTCCAATATTTTTAGGAGTGTTATGTATCATTATGTTTAATGTAATTGGTTCGGAAGTAAAACGAGATGGAACTTTAGTGGAGCCATTTTACTTAATTCCGTTAGCATATTTATTTACTTTCACTGGAATTGTTGCAATTTTGTGTGTGGCTCTTTTCTCGGTGCTTCGAAAAAAGACAGCGTAATAAAACACTTGTCATGAAATAGAAACATACGATAGGGAAGAAAAATAAAAAGTGAGCTGAATCATGGTGAATCATTATTGTTATCCTGAAAGGCAAGTTGGATCGGCTATTACTTTGGCAGGAGCACAGGGGACAATTCATGCTGTGAATCAAGCGATTCAAATGCAGCAGCAAGCATATTTTGCACAAATGATGCAAGGGCAGTATATGTCGTACTCACAGCCTCCGATGCAAATTGTACATTACGATGTGCATCCAGCGGGTTTATTCTCCATTCCATATGGCGGGACATACTTCTTATGAAAGAAAGCGACTGATAAGAGTCGCTTTCTTTTTTTATATTCCGCCTAGTTTCATTCCAAGGAATGCAAAAAGGATACCAATAATATAAGTAGCACTTAAATATAGAAATAGTATGCCAAAGTTTTTACGATTGAAGAGCTGAATGGACTCTAGTTTAAATGTTGAAAACGTCGTAAAGGCACCCATAAATCCAGTACCTAATAATAATTGCCAACCTGTAGTGACTCCGTTGCCAATTATATATCCAAGTAAAAACGCGCCTGTTATATTAATGAGAAATGTAGCAATTGGAAAGGAAGTTTTATTTCTTTTTTTAAACCAATTAGTAATTGCAAATCGTGTAATAGCACCGAAAAATCCACCTGTTGCTACTAATAAAGCTTCCATCATAAGTGATCACCTTCCGTAAGATGTTTCTTAATTAAGAAATCACCTAGTGTATAGCCAAGACCAGACATAATGAGACCACCAAGTATGCTGCATGATACATATAAGAAAGCCGTACCCCATTCAGAAAGATGGATTAGTTGCACAGTTTCTACACTAAATGTTGAAAACGTCGTAAAGGAACCGATGAATCCAGTCCCAATGCCTGTGATAATTTCTGAAGGCAAGATGTTTCTCCGAGCGATATAGGTAGTCAGCCACGCTAATAAGAAGCAGCCGAGTAAGTTGATGAGCAATGTAGCTAGCGGAAATGAATGATTCCATGAAGTATGAATAGTAAGACCTAAATAATAGCGAGAAAGGGCTCCTAATATACCGGCTATGCCAACGATAATATAAATCAATTTCTTCACCTCTTTAAATAGCTTGCTCAAAAAAATAGACTCCTACCAGTAGTTATACTGGTAGGAGTCATTAGCTAAGCAGCAGTTATGGCGAACTCCATCGCCTATGATTATTACATATAGTGTACTAAAAATTGCGTAGAATTTCCAGTGAAGAAGTGGAGCTGTTTTGTATGTATGTGATGGTTTAAGATAGAGAATTTATACTTATAAACTAAATATAGTGATATAAGGTTTTCGATATGATAAAATGTTTCGTATGTCTGTCATTCGCTTCAGTTAACTGAAAATAAAGAAAAGTAAAATTGGTAGTTTTAGAAAAGGAGTCGTTCGTTTGAAAAAATTATTAAAAATAGTACTTATATGTATTTTAGTAGGGGTGGGAGTTGTAGGTGGTTTTTTAGCGTATATGACACTTACAAAAGAACAGCCGGCTAATGTTATAAGTTTGAAGGCGGAAAATAATAAGGAACGCGTGTTAGCGCTTGGAAATGAATTTAAAGTTACAACATTTAATATTGGATATGCTGGATTAGATAAGGATCAAGACTTCTTTATGGATGGTGGAAAAGGTTCTGGTTCAAGTAGTAAAGAGCAAACGGAAACGAATTTAAAGAAAATGCTTTCGTTTTTACAAAATGAGAATAGTGATTTTACGTTATTACAAGAAGTTGATATAAAATCAATGCGATCTTTTGATGTAAATGGGCATGAATTTTTGAAAAAAGGATTACCTGATTATGCTTCGTCGTTCGGAAAGAACTATGATACAAAATGGGTCCCTGTACCAATTACAAGTCCAATGGGATATGCGGAGGCTGGATTAAGTACGTTTTCTAAATATACAGTTCAAGCAGCGCAGAGGTTCCAGCTTCCTGGAATGGAACCTTGGCCAAAGCGTTTGTTTGATTTAGATCGAGCGATTGTTGAGCATAAGATACCTGTTAATAATGGGAAGTTTGTGAGACTCGTAAATTTACATTTGTCTGCGTATGATGAAGGCGGGAAAATTAGAAAACAGCAAGTAGAGTTTTTAAAAGAATATATGAACAAGCATTATGAAAATGGTGATTACGTAATAATGGGCGGAGATTGGAATCAATTACTTTCGAACGCTCAGTTAAGTGATCCGAAGTTTGTGAAAGAGCGTCCTGAGTGGTTAGTAGAGTTACCAAAGGACTTTACTGATGGTGGCTTTAAGTGGGCTGTAGATCCGTCTGTTATGACGGTGAGAGATGATGTGAAGAAGTATGTGGAAGGTGAAAACTTTGTCACGATTATTGATGGTTTTATCGTTTCACCGAATGTGGAAATTGTAAATGTACAAGGGAAAGATTTAAAGTTTGAAAATAGCGATCATAACCCAGTAAGTGCGGTATTTAAGCTGAAGTAATCTATATGTATAAGTAGAAGGTGGGGCTTCATATATGGAGTGGTTAAAGAGAACTTGTTTTTCTAACCTGGAGAAAGAATCACAGAAAAATCATTTATTGCTGTTCATTACGATTTGTAGTTTCTTTCTTGGAATAATCGCGATTGGGTATTACGGATATATTTTTACAGAGAGAGCAATAGCGTTTTGGGTTTGTGGTATTTCAGTTGTTGTATTTGGAACGCTGTTTACTTTTATAGAAAGCATGGAAGCGATGTATAAATATATCATGACATTTATGTTGCTTATTATGTCTTTCATTATGGTACAAGCTTTTAATGAAAGTCCGGCTGTATTTCAAATGGTCTACTTTACATTAGCAGTTTCACTTATTTATTTAAGTGAACGTCTCGTTATCATTCTCGGCGGAGTGGCGGTTATTATCACATTTATTCTTTGTAGTTATTGGCCGGAGCAATTTTTTGCTTATACAGCGGCATCTGAAGCTGCAAACTTCGCAAGCTTGTTAGCGATCGTAACGATTGCAATGTGGGGCGTAACGAAGATTGGCTCTAATTTGTTAGCTCGTTTAAGTGATGAGAAGCAAGAAGTAATGAGGAAAGCTCAGGAGCTAGAAGAAACGCAAAGACTGATTGAGGAAACGGTTGGGAAACTAGATAATAATTTCAATCACTTAAGAGAAAATATGAATACATCGATGGAGTCGATGAGTGAAATTAATTTTGCTTTTGAAGAGGTGGCAGTTGGCACTCAATCACAATCAGAGATGATGGCACGTTCAGTAGAAGTATTGAACGATATGGAAGGGAATATTGAACAAATCATTTCGCAAGTAAGAAATGCATCGACTCGTGTTGATGAAAGTTTAGAGATTTCAAAGGGTAGTGTACATACTTTACGAAATTTTGAAGCGAATATGAGAAGTTTAAATGATGTTGTTTCACAATCAGGAATTATATTTAGAGATTTAATGATGCAGTCGAAGCAAATCAACGAAATTGTAGATGTAATAACGAATATCTCAAGTCAGACGAGTTTGCTAGCTTTAAATGCAAATATTGAAGCGGCAAGAGCAGGCGAGCATGGAAAAGGATTTGCTATTGTAGCGAATGAAGTATTAAAGCTTGCCGAAGAATCGAATCGCTCTGCGGGGAGAATTCAAGGTATTTTGAAGGAGTTTAGTAATCAGGCAAGTAAAGTGGAAGTACAGGTAGAAAAATCAGAAAAAGTACAAGAAGAATGTAATGAAATGCTAGCAAGTGTTTTAACAAATGTAACGGATTTAGGGAAGTTTATTGATGCAATTAATGATGTAATGAGAGAGATTGTTGGTCATCAAGAAAACTTGCAGGTTAAAACGACAAATATCGTAAAGGATGTTACACATGCTTCTAATGTAATTCAGCAAACTTCTGCGGCTACGGAAGAAGTGTTGGCAAGTGTGGAAGAAGAAAAACATCGAAATGATATATCGGTGAAGACATTGCATACTGTTAGCGAGCAAGTGAAGTTGCTAGAAAATATTTTAGAAAAGTAATATCTCTTAAAAAGGGCACACTATGTGTGCTCTTTTTTCATTTAAATGAATACTTGGTAGTAATTTAATTGCTTTTCTGCGCGTTTTCTGCCAAGCTTAAGGAGATAAACTGAGACTTTAATTAGTGGGGCTATACGCTACTGATTATTAGTTGAACCCCGCAAATAGCGGAATAAAATACTTCAAAGAAAGAATTATATAGGTGACGCATATGATCGAAGTTAAGACTTCTGAACTTAGTGATGGAGAATTTAATAGAGGGGTATTTGCAACTCGTGATATTAAAAAGGGTGAGTTGATTCACTCAGCACCAGTTATCTCTTATCCGAATGAACAGCATGAACACATTGAGAAAACGTTACTTGCTGACTACGCATTTGAGTATGGGGTAAATCATACAGCATTCCTTTTAGGATACGGCATGTTATTTAATCATGCATATAATCCGAATGCAACGTATGATATTGTCTTTGAGAATCACACATTTAACTTCTTTGCTTACAAAGATATAAAAGCGGGAGAAGAGATTCTAATCAATTATAATGGTGAAGTTGATGACGATGAGCTATTATGGTTTGATAAGGAAAAAGAAGAGAACGAAAAGTAAATTATAATAAGTAATAAAAAAGATGCTTTTACATAGGTAAAAGCATCTTTTTTATTGATGAAAATAAAGTAAAGATTACAAAAAAATACCACTTTATTTTCGTATGGTATAGTAAGATACTGAAGGATAGTGTTTTGAAAAAGTAATATATTTTACAAATTGTTGTCTTTCTGATGACATGTCAAGTTTAGTAGCCCATTTGGGTTGCTTTATTATGCAATATATATTTTAATATGAGTGGCACCTCTTATAAATTAAGAGGTTTATAGGTGTCTCGAATTGATTTTGGGTACACTGTATCCACCACTTTAGGTTCGTTCATGTATGTGGGGATATTATGGGCCCGTATAACGGGATAAAAAGAATATAGAAATAGAGGAATCGTAAAATGAATATGCAAGAGGTTTATAAATATTTAAGTACGGTATTGCCTGAAGGTCATGTGAAACAAGATGAAATGTTAAAGAATCATACACATATTAAAGTTGGTGGAAAAGCAGATGTGTTCGTTGCGCCGACAAATTATGATGAAATTCAAGAAGTTATCAAATATGCTAACGAATATAATATTCCAGTTACGTTTTTAGGAAATGGATCGAATGTCATTATTAAAGATGGTGGAATTCGTGGGATTACCGTAAGTTTAATTCACATTACAGATGTGACTGTAACAGGAACGACGATTGTGGCACAGTGTGGTGCAGCAATTATTGATGTATCACGTATTGCATTAGATCATAATTTAACGGGTCTTGAGTTTGCTTGTGGTATTCCAGGTTCAGTTGGCGGAGCTTTATATATGAATGCTGGCGCATACGGCGGTGAAGTATCGTTTGTATTAACAGAAGCTGTCGTAATGACAGGTGATGGAGAGTTACGTACTTTAACGAAAGAAGCATTTGAATTTGGATATCGTAAGAGTGTATTTGCAAACAACCATTACATTATTCTTGAAGCGAGATTTGAGCTTCAAGAAGGTGTGCGTGAAGAAATTAAAGAAAAAATGGATGATTTAACGTTTAAACGTGAATCAAAACAACCTCTAGAATATCCTTCATGTGGTAGTGTATTTAAGCGTCCACCAAATAACTTTGCTGGTAAATTGATTCAAGAATCAGGACTACAAGGTAAGCGAATTGGCGGAGTGGAAGTTTCTTTAAAACACGCTGGATTTATGGTGAATGTTGATAACGGAACAGCACAGGATTACATCGATTTAATTCACTTTGTACAAAAGACTGTTGAAGAGAAATTTGGCGTGAAGTTAGAGCGAGAAGTAAGGATTATTGGAGAAGATCTATAATAATCTTTGAATTAAAAGCGTATAAAAGTATGAATTATTTTAAAATAACATTTGGGCATTGTTGACAATTTGTTTTCAATTCAATATAATGGCTAATAATTTAACAAATAACATACGTTGAAAGAGCCCAGTAGCAGTTTGTCACTGTTAATGAGAGAGCTAGGGGTTGCTGGAACCTAGCACAAACAAACTTGCGAATTACACTCTGGAGTATCTTAGGTAATGCTAAGCGGATTGGCAATCGATATTATTGCTAAGAGTGGTATGAGTAGCTATGCTATTTATACAAACTGGGTGGTAACACGGTGAATAATCGTCCCTATGTCATAGACATAGGGACTTTTTGTTTTCAAAAAAATAGAGGAGATGACAAAAGATGAATATTATTGATGAATTAGAATGGCGCGGCGCCATTAATCAACAGACGGACGAAGAAGGGTTACGTAAGCTAGTAGAAGAGAAAAAGATTTCACTATACTGCGGAGTTGATCCGACTGGTGATAGTATGCATATTGGACATTTAATTCCGTTTATGATGATGAAGAGATTCCAGTTAGCTGGCCATCATCCAGTTATTTTAATTGGTGGGGCAACAGGAACGATTGGTGATCCGAGCGGACGTCAATCAGAACGTCAACTTCAAACGTTAGAAGTAGTTCAGCATAATGTGGATGCGTTAACAGCGCAAATGAAAAAGCTATTTGATTTTGGCGGAAATAGCGAAGTGAAGATGGTAAATAACTACGACTGGACACATGAAATAAACATTATTGAGTTTTTACGTGATTACGGGAAGAACTTTAGCATTAATAGCATGTTAGCGAAGGATATTGTAGCAAGTCGTTTAGATACAGGAATTTCTTTCACAGAATTTACGTACCAAATTTTGCAAGCGATGGACTTCCATCATTTATACACGAAAGAAGATGTTCAACTGCAAATTGGTGGTAGTGACCAATGGGGAAATATTACGAGTGGTTTAGATTTAATTCGTAAGTTAGAAGGGCACGAAGCGAAAGTATTCGGATTAACGATTCCGTTATTATTGAAATCAGATGGAACAAAGTTCGGTAAATCAGCAGGTGGTGCAGTTTGGCTTGATCCTGAAAAAACAACACCATTTGAATTTTACCAGTTTTGGGTGAATACAGATGACCGTGATGTAGTGAAATACTTGAAATACTTTACGTTCTTAACGAAAGAGCGCATTGATGAATTGGCAGTGAAGGTAGAAACAGAGCCTCATAGACGTGAAGCGCAAAAAGTATTAGCGGAAGAAATGACGAAATTCGTTCATGGAGAAGAGGCACTCCTGCAAGCTGTGAAAATTACAGCAGCGTTATTTAGCGGAGATATTAAATCGTTAACAGCCGATGAAATTGAACAAGGCTTTAAAGAGATGCCAACATTCCAGTCTTCAAAGGAGACGAAAAATATCGTAGAATGGCTAGTCGATTTAGGAATTGAGCCATCTAGACGACAAGCACGTGAAGATATTAATAATGGAGCTATTTCGATGAATGGCGAAAAAGTAACGGATGTGGGTACAGATGTTACTGTAGAAAATTCATTTGATGGACGATTTATTATTATTCGTAAAGGGAAGAAGAACTACAGCTTAGTGAAGTTAGGAGAATAATTTGTGTGAAAGGATGGGAGTAGGAAGAATACTTCCATCTTTTCATATACACAATTTAGACATAAAATAATCAGTAAATTTAGATAATTAAAAGGGTTATAATATTCTTCTGCCGAATAAATAAGTTAGAGAAAATTACGGACAAAAATAGCCCGAACCATGCAGGGCATGATTCGGGCTTATATTCAGATTAGTAAGCTAAGCTGAATAGACCTTTAATGTGTGATAAGTAACGAACGTTACTTGCTTCTTTCATTAATGATGCTGGTAAGCCTTTAAGTGGAGTATTGCTTGCTCCAATTGTAGCAACAGCATCTTTACGTCCTAGACTAGCAAGTGTTCCAGAGTTTACAGGTGCGAACTCTTCGAATGCTTTGCCTTCTAGTGCTGCGTATAAGTTGTATCCAATTAACTCACCCATTTGCCAAGCGATTTGTGCAGTTGGTGGGTATGGACGTCCGTCTGGAGCGAAGACAACAGCGCTGTCTCCAGCAACGAATACGTCTTTGTGAGAAGTAGATTGTAGGTATGCATCAACTGTTGCACGGCCACGGTTTACTTCAAGACCTGATTCACCGATTAACGGGTTACCTTGTACGCCGCCTGTCCAAACGAATGTGTTAGCAACAAGTTTTTGACCGTCTTTTAAGTCGATTTCATTGCCAGCAACGTTTGTTACAGGAAGACCTGTTAAGAATGTAACACCGCGTGCTTCTAGGCTAGTAGTTGCACGTTCGATTAAGTGGTCTGGTAATACTGGAAGGATTTTTGGACCTGCTTCAACAAGAAGAAGTTTAACTTCTTTTGGATTTACGCCGTGGCTTTTTGCAAGTTTAGGCATAATGTCAGCAAGCTCACCAACTAGCTCAACGCCAGTTAATCCGCCACCACCGATTACGATTGTAGCATCAGCTTCGTTTTTCGTTTTCGCGTATTCACGAATACGGTCTTCAACGTGTTTGTAGATTTTGTTTGCATCAGCAGCAGATTTTAATACCATGCTGTTTTCTTCTAGTCCTGGAATACCGAAGTAAGCAGTTTTACTTCCTAAAGCAACTACAAGTGCGTCGTAAGATAAAGTAGTGCCACCAGCTAGTTTAATTTCTTTGCTATCAACTGAGAATGACTCAACTGTTGCGATTTTAAGATCGATGTCTTTACCTTTGAAAAGCTTTGTAAGTGGCATTGCAATTGCTTGCTCAGCAACGTTACCAGCTGCAAGGCGGTGTAGTTCAGTGATGATTTGGTGTGTTGGGTATTGGTTAATCACTGTAACTTGTGCTTCTGATTTGCTGTAATATTTACGTACGTTTAAAGCGGCAAGAAGACCGCCATAACCAGCGCCTAAGATGACAATTTGTTTTGACATAGTATGATATCCCCCGTCTTTACTAATTGTTGTTATAAGTTAACTTATTTATTGTTACGTTCTGCACTAATTTGAAGATATGCGTTCACAAAGCGGAACATTTTTTGTGCTTGTGGGTCTTTTAGTAATTTTAATAGACCGAACAGGCCGATAACTTCGTTGCTTTCGTCAGCACGATCTTTCGCTTCGATAGCAGTTGCAGCCATGCCTTTCACTGTATCTTTTACAGGTTCTACAAGCTCTGTGATTGCACTAACAGTGTCGCTTTTTAATACTTCATCAGTAGCAACAGTTTGAGCGAAGTCATAAGACTTAGTTAAAATACTAACAAGCTCAGTTAATTTTGGAAGCTGTTCTACTAGTGTAGTTAATGATTCTTGTACCTCAGGTTTTAACAACTGATCAAGTACATCAAGTTGTCCTTGGCTAGCAGAAATTTGTACAGTTTCTTGTTCTGGCTTTGTTTGAGTCATAGTTTCTGGCATCTCCAATTCTCCTTTACGATAGCAATACTCTTATTTTTGATAGGTAAGATAGTAAACGTTTGCGAAACTTTATACAAAGTTTCACAAAGCACAATAAAATGCCTTTAAATTTATGCCAGCAAGTAAGCTGAAATCATAAATCCAAAACCATAATGTCCTACCTATTATTTATGAACTGTCCGATACATGGCTTGTCCGCATAATGGAAAGTTCCTTTATCGGAAAGTGTATATAATATATATCCTATATTATATACTATATACACCTATGTTAACATAAAAATGATTCCTAATTATTTGATATTAAGCGTATAATGTAGTACTGACAAGGCGTGAAAGCGCATAAATTATTTTGTTAAGGTTAGAAATGTACGTATATATAAATAAAAAAAGGAAAAAATGGACAAATTTATGTTCATTTTTTCCTTTTTTTATTGTTCACCTTCTGTAATTAGCATCGATGTGTTACCGCTTTTTTCAAGGTGACATTCGCCCCAAGTACAAAGGGAATCAAGAATGGATTCTAAAGACCAACCGTAGTCTGTAAGAGAATATTCTACTTTCGGTGGTACTTGATTGTATACCTTTCTTTGAATAACTCCGTCTTCTTCTAATTCGCGTAATTGCTGTGTTAACATCTTTTGTGTAATACCAGGCATGAGACGTTTTAATTCACTCGTTCTCTTTGTACCTTTCGTTAAGTGGCAAAGAATAACGACTTTCCATTTTCCGCCGATAACCTCTAAAGTCGCTTCAACGGGAATATTATATTTCTTCATATAAAAAAATCTCCTTTGATGAATATAGATTTCAGTTCTCCAACAAAAGAAGCCAAATAATTTAAATGTTACTAAAAAGTACCTATAGCACTTTAAAGTACGTACTTTTTATCATGTTGAATATGTTCCATAATAGCATACGTAAGAGGGAAATGAGTAGTACGGTACTAAAAAGTGCCTATGTTACTTTTTGGTACCTATCGTACTTTAAAGTGCGTTCTTCAAAAAAAGAGTGAAGCCATTCATAATAGCATATATCAGCAGTAACATTATTTTTGTAGAAGAAAAAAGGCCTTTTTTCATACTATTATGATTGGATTTCTCGTATTAAGGAGGAGTTCAATTGAATTCATATACAGTATCTTCTTCGGTAGTACAGACGAATCGGAGAAGCATGTTTGCTTTATTAGCACTAGCAATTAGTGCGTTTGGAATTGGTACAACCGAATTTATTAGTGTCGGTTTATTACCATCTATTTCAGAGGATTTACATGTTTCTGTTACAACAGCGGGTTTAACCGTTTCTTTATATGCATTAGGAGTAGCGTTTGGTGCCCCAGTATTAACGTCATTAACAGCTAGTATGTCGCGAAAGGCGTTATTAATGTGGATTATGATTATTTTCATTATTGGTAATGGAATTGCGGCAGTGGCAACAAGTTTTACTGTGTTGCTTATCGCAAGGGTTGTATCTGCGTTTGCACACGGCGTTTTTATGTCGATAGGATCCACAATTGCGGCTGCGCTTGTACCAGAGAATAAACGTGCGAGTGCAATTGCATTTATGTTTACTGGTTTAACTGTTGCGACCATTACAGGCGTACCGATTGGAACATTTATCGGTCAACAATTTGGCTGGAGAACATCGTTTATGGTAATCGTGGCAATTGGAATCGTTGCCTTAATCGCCAATAGTATGCTAATTCCTTCTAACTTAAAAAAAGGTACGTCTGTATCATTTCACGATCAATTCAAACTGATTACGAATGGAAGGCTATTACTTGTATTTATTATTACTGCATTAGGATACGGGGGAACATTCGTAACGTTTACGTATTTATCTCCGCTATTACAAGAAGTAACAGGATTTAAATCAAGTACCGTTACAATTATTTTGTTAGTGTACGGAATTGCAATTGCGATTGGGAATATGGTTGGCGGGAAATTATCAAATCATAATCCGATTCGAGCATTATTTTACATGTTCTTTATTCAAGCAATTGTATTATTTGTTTTAACATTTACAGCGCCATTTAAAGTCGCTGGACTCATCACAATTATTTTTATGGGACTATTTGCGTTTATGAATGTTCCAGGGCTACAAGTGTATGTCGTTATCTTGGCTGAGAAATTTGTTCCAAGTGCTGTTGATGTGGCATCAGCGATTAACATTGCAGCATTTAACGCAGGAATTGCTCTTGGTGCTTACTTGGGCGGTATTGTAACGAACTCGTTAGGGTTAATTCATACGGCCTGGGTAGGCGGCATCATGGTAGCAGGGGCTGTAATTTTAACAGCGTGGAGTATGACATTAGAAAAAAGGGATTAAGTGAAATAAGGGAGAGAAAATATAATGAAAAATTTACAAAGTACAACAACATTGCATAACGGTGTAGAAATGCCTTGGTTCGGTTTAGGTGTATTTAAAGTAGAAGATGGACCAGAACTTGTAGAAGCAGTAAAATCGGCGATTAAAGCAGGATACCGCAGTATTGATACAGCTGCGATTTATGGAAATGAAAAAGCAGTTGGAGAAGGAATTCGCGCTGGTATAAAAGAAGCCGGGATTACTCGAGAAGATTTATTTATTACTTCAAAAGTGTGGAATTCGGATCAAGGATATGAAACGACACTTGCTGCATATGAAGAGAGCTTAAAAAAATTAGAGCTAGATTATTTAGACTTATATCTTGTCCATTGGCCTGTAGAAGGGAAATACAAAGATACGTGGAGAGCG
The DNA here is from genome assembly GCF_002209985.1 of Bacillus sp. K2I17. Taxonomy (NCBI): domain Bacteria; kingdom Bacillati; phylum Bacillota; class Bacilli; order Caryophanales; family Bacillaceae; genus Bacillus; species Bacillus sp. K2I17. Next base: position 151,455 of record NZ_NJGF01000005.1, on the reverse strand, counting down.
TTAGAAACACTGTATAAAGAAGAACGTGTGCGTGCAATTGGCGTAAGTAACTTCCAAATTCATCATCTGAAAGACGTATTAGCAGGTGCAGAAATGAAACCAATGATTAACCAAGTGGAATATCACCCTCGTTTAACACAAAAAGAATTACAAGCGTTCTGTAAAGAGCAAGGTATTCAAATGGAAGCATGGTCACCACTTATGCAAGGTCAATTATTAGATAACGAAACATTACAAGAAATTGCTGATAAGTATGATAAAACGACAGCTCAAATCATTTTACGTTGGGATCTTCAAAATGAAGTTGTAACAATTCCGAAATCAACGAAAGAACACCGCATTATTGCAAATGCTCATATATTTAATTTTGAATTAACGAAAGAAGATATGGAGAAAATTGATGCGTTAAATGAAAATCATCGCGTTGGTCCAGATCCTGATAACTTTGATTTCTAAACTTATAGTGGAGAGAAGGGGTGCAAACAGTTTGCACTCTTTTTTGTTTTGCTTATGCATAAAAAAAGTTTCTAACTAAATAATAAGCAGAAGAAAATTTGTTATTTCATAAGGGGTTGTAAACATGAATATAAAAAGATCGTTCAAGCTAATGGCCGCTTTTCTGAGTGTTTTATTTGTATTTGCGAACTTATTATTTCCACTTCAAAAAGCATTCGCGGAAGTTATGGATCATACAAAGTATGAAATGGATTGGAGTTATAGTAGGTCAAAGAAGAAACCAATTCGAACAGAGCTTATTAAAACAGCAGATGGAAAAATTGCCTTTTGCTTAAATGTAGATTTGAAATCTCCAAGCGGTCAAGATTTACCGGAAATGGGCAAAGTGGATATTAATGTATACCGTGTACTGTTAAATGGGTATCCGCAAAAGAGTCCACAAGAATTAGGTGTTTCTGATTGGAGAGAGGCACATTATGCAACGCAGCTTGCAGTATGGAATGCGTTAAAACAAATTGATATTAATGATTTAGATTTCCGTAATAAAAATGTAGAAAAGGTAACGAAAGATATCGTTGCAAAAGCAAGTGCTAGTGAAGAATTACAAGAAATTACGATGAGCGTAATACCGTCAGAAGAACAACAAGCAGTGTTGAAAAATGATTTCTTTGAAACAGGTTTATATACAGTAGAAACAAATGCGAAAAGCGGAACATATAAAGTGCAAGCAACAGGTGCACCAGAAGGCGCGAAATTTGTAAATGAAAAGGGCGAAGCAAAAACGGAATTTAATGTAGGAGAAAAGTTCCGCATCTTAATTCCGAAACAAACACCAGCTGGTGGGTTTAGCTTTAAAGTATTAGGAAATTTAACAAAGTTACAAGGGATTGCACATAAAGGGACACCGACTATTCAAAATGCAGTTGTATTACTTGAGCGTAGTGAAGAGAAAACAAGTCCGGAGTTATCGGTAAGTTGGAAAACAACAAATGGTCATGATAATAATAAACCACATACTCCAAATGAACCACATAAACCTAATCAAAAGAGATAATGAAAAAGCATTGGCTTGTGCCAGTGCTTTTTTTATATGAATTTTAAAATTATATCAGGAAAATCATATGTAGAATGAAAGCGCTGTTTATACAGTTTGAACTTTATTTTGAAGTAATATAAATATAGTAAAATCCAAACGTTAAAATTAATAGATTTCATTCACAAAATTGTAACATTATTCTGATTGAAAAGGCTATCAAACAAAGTATAAAGCGTGTAAAATTCAGTTGAAAAAAATACCTATATATGGTTATATATGAAGAATATGTAATATTCTATTTGTTATTTACAACTTTAGATGTATAGATGACAATACTGAAAATATATTGTTTATTATTCTCTTTTTATGTAGAGAGAACTCATCACAAGAAGAGAGAAGTGAGGAGGATACAGTACATAAAAAATTTTATAATATAAGAAAGCGAATACATGGAGAGAGATGCGGTAGTAAATGATACAGGTGCGCGAGGTGTTAGTCTATTCACTAAATGTTTTTATAAAAATAATAGGATTTCTTATTAGATGAATATACATAGGATGGTTTCTCTAAATAAAGGAACAGGGGACACAGATTATGTCGAAGAAAAAGAGTAGTAGGGTATTAGTGGCTGGGATATGTATATCTACATTATTATCGCCAGTAGCTTTCGAAGCATCGAAAGGATATGCAGCACCTTTGGAAGAAAATAAAGGTGGAAAATTAGAAGAGGTTAAAGAGAATAAGTTTGAGCAAAGGACGTTTCATGTACCTGGAAAAGGTGATATAGAAAAGGAAACGAAACGCTTAAAAGTAAGTTTTCACCTTTCGGTTAACGAACCGACTGGAATTTATGCAGCGCCAAACGAAGAGATTACAATTGAAATAAAAGGAACGCAGTCTATTCAAGCTTTTATGGGAACGAGATCATATGATGAAAAGGCCCCTGAAAAGTTTGATTTAAAACCTGGTAAAAATGTTATTTCATCACCAAATGGTGGTATTTTATATTTTTACAATATGAACGACGAAGGTGAGGTAACGGCTTCTGTTACGAATGGTGGTAGCCATTTTCCTTTGTTTATTTTAGGTAAGCATACGAAAAAAGATTTTGATGAAATGTTGAAGAAATATAAGGATCCTTATGCAGTTGAATTAAAAGGGGAGAGAAGTTTAATTACTGCGAGTTATAATGCTGTTCAAGATCATATGAACGATACAGATCCAACAAAGTTAATGAAATTACATGATAAGATTATTCGTTTGGAAAATGCAGTAGCAGGATTATCTGAGGACGGTATTGGAGTCGCAAAATCTCCAAATCATTACGTTCAGTTTGTTGAAAAACGGAATCCGGATGAAGATGATTATATGTTTGCAACAGATTATCGTACAGCATATATCCCAAAAGTAATGAATAGAGTATTGGATTTAGAAGTACTTGAAAAGGATGGTTGGGGACCATGGCATGAAGTTGGACATTTACATCAACAAAGGCCGTGGGACTGGGATGCTGTTGGGGAAGTAACAGTCAACATTTATTCTTTAGCAGTACAAAAAGCATTAGGGAATAAACTAGACATGGAAGAACATTATGAAAAATCATTTGAGTATTTAGAAAGACCTATTGCCGAAAGAGTAATTGATGAAATTGATCCGCTTACGATGTTTTGGCAATTAAATATCGTTTATGGGGAAGATTTTTATCCTACATTGCATCAAGCGTATCGCTTGTTATCTGAAGAGGAAATGCCTACTTCTGATGAAGAGAAAAAGCAAATGTTTGTTTATATGACATCAAAAGTGGCAGGACAAAATTTAGTTCCATTCTTTAAAGAATGGGGATTAACTCCAAGTGATGAGACTAGAGAAAAAATAGAAAAATTAAATTTACCTAAATTAGAAAAAGAAATATGGAAAGCTACAGATAGTAATGATATTCGCGAGAAGCAAGTTGAACCGTATAAAGTTCCGTATGGTGAACCTGCTAATGAGGTACAAAACCTTGTAGTTGGTACGAATTTTGATGAAGAAAAAGCGGGTAAACTTGTTCAAAATTTAGGTGAGAATGTAAAAGTAACAGGTAAGATTATATGGTCTAAATTAGACGCTGGAAAACAGGAAGTGTTAGTAGAAATTGAGGATGAGAAGGGAAATAAAAATTCAATTCCTGTTCAAGTTAATGGTATTTATGGTGACAGTATCATTTTTCAAGGAATTTCAAATGATGTAATGTCAACAGTGACGCTTCGTCACAATGAAAAAGAATTAAATGTAAACTTTACTAGTAATAAAATACATTACCGTTTTGAAAAAGAAGCATATATGGGTTTGACAGTATATGATCGAAATGGAATTGAAAAGAAACGTGTATCAGCAGAAGGGCAAGAAACTGGAAAAAGATTTGCTGAACTAAATGGAGTGGATTTTGAATATGGAGATGTAGTGAAAGTATTCCATGCAGAACCAAGCCGTCTGAAATGGTACCAAAATAATAAACTTGCAGATCAAGGGAAAGCTAAAAATAAAAAAGAAAAATTCTTTAAAATTACTCCGCAAGGGTTCGAATTAAAAGATAGTTTACAAGAAGTGACGGCGAAACCACAAAAAGTAGTAGTTGGAATGGATGTAGACAAACTAGATCCGAAAGAATTCGTACAAGTAAAAGATGGAGAAGTGGTTGGGTTTGTAGAGAAACCAAATACAACAAAAATCGGTGAACAAAAAGTAAAAGTAGAAACGAAAGATCGTTTTGGGAATAAGCAAGTGACAGAGGTACCTGTAGAAGTAGTTTATGGAGATAGTATTGTATACGCAGGATATGGCGATGATATTGCTTCAATTGTAACTTTAAAGCACGAAGAGAAGAAATTCCATGTGACTGATATGGATAGCGAGATTCATGAGTATTTTAATAAAGAGCTATACATGGGTATCACGTTATACGATCGAGATGGAAAAGAGAAAAAACATGTAACAGCAGAGGGACAAGAAACATCAGAGAACTTTGCGAAGCAAGTGAATGGTATGCAATTCGAGTATGGAGATGTAGTAAAAGTATTCCACGTAGAACCGGATCGTTTGAAATGGTATCAAAATAATACCCTTACTGGTCAAGGTGAGAAAAAAGGGGCAAAAGAACTATTCTTCAAAGTGACAGAAAAAGGCTTTGAGAGAATGGATATGTTGCAAGAAGTAACAGCGAAACCGCAACAAGTAGTAGTCGGAACAGATATTGAGAAGTTAGACGCAAAAAACTTTGTTGACGTGAAAGATGGAGAAGTAGTTGGATTTGTAGAAAAACCAAATACATCAAAAATCGGTGAACAACAAGTGAAAGTAGAAACGAAAGATCGATTTGGAAATAAGAAAGTAACAGAAGTACCATTAGAAGTAACGTATGGAGACAGTCTTGTATACCAAGGGCTTAGTGACGTTATCCGTTCTATTGTAACGGTAAATCATGACGATCAGAAATTACATGTGACGTATACAAATGAACAAATTCATAGCTACTTTAAAAATGAATTATATATGGGAATTACGCTATATGATCAAAACGGAATGGAGAAAAAACATGTAACAGCAGAAGGGCAAGAAACTTCAAAGAATTTTGCTGAACAAGTAAATGGAACTTCATTCCAGTATGGAGATGTAGTGAAAGTGTATCATGCCGAGTCAGGTCGTTTAATTTGGTACAAAAATAGTGAGTTAGTTGGAAAAGGAGATAAGAAAAAGTTTAAAGAAATTTCCTTCAAGATTACTCCAAATGGCTTAGAACAAGTGCAATAATAAAAAAAGCTCGTAAAACATTATGTTTTACGAGCTTTTTTTATTACTCAGCTTCAGAAACTACTGTGAAGCGTTCGTTTACGTGTTTTGGATTTTCGATTTCATCAAGTGCTGCAACTGCGAAGTCTTCGTAACTTACGTAGCTATCACCTTTTGCGTTAACAAGAAGATTGTCTTGTCCAGCTGTATAAGAACCAGTACGTTTTCCTAATGCGAATAGTGCAGAAGGGCTGATGAATGTCCAGGTAATATCGTTTGTTTGTTGCAGAATTTCTAAGTTTTTACCTTGGTTTTGAGCTGTTGCAAGGTATTCATTTGGGAAACCTGGCGTATCAAATACACGCGTTGTTTTCTCTTCGTCTACAAATAAGCTTCCAGCGCCGCCAACTACAAGTAATTTTGTGTTAGGTGCACCTTTCATAGCTTCAATTAGTACGTTTCCTGCATCTACGTGAAGATGTTCTTCTCCTGCTGGAGCGCCGAATGCATTTACAACTACATCAAATGCTTGTAGGTCATTAGATGTAAGAGCGAATACATCTTTCTCTAAAACTTTTATATTTTCTTCTGTAATTTTTGCAGCGTTTCTTACGATTGCAGTTACTTCATGTCCGCGATCTAATGCTTCTTTTAAAATACGACTTCCTGCTTTACCAGTTGCTCCGATGATTCCGATTTTCATAATAAATCCCTCCAAAGTGTTTTGTTAAAGTGTATATCTGAAAGTAAATGAATTCGTTGTAATAAGGTTTGTTACAACCTGATGTAATCATTATAGTTACAGGTTGGTGTTTTTGTCAATGGGATAGTTTGTAGATTTACTATTTATTTTAGTATGCACAGTTAGAGGGAGGAGAGTCATAAAGATATTGTTACTTCGTGTCTGGCTAATATTTGGAAATTGCAAATTGTCGAAAAATGTTGATTTTTAAATGTTTTTTAAATATAATTCGTTTTATGGAGAAAAGGAGGGGGTTAATTGTATGAATATTTTAGAGCAATTTGTTTCATCAACGAATACAATTCTTTGGTCATATATTCTTATTGCAATGTTAATTGGTTTAGGTCTTTATTTTTCTATTAAATTGAAATTCGTACAAATTACTCATTTAGGGGAAATGGTTCGATTAATGAGTGATGGATTAACTGGAAAGACGCGTAAAAAAGGTAGTGTATCTTCTTTCCAAGCGTTCTGTATGAGTTCAGCAGCTCGTATTGGAATCGGGAACTTAGCCGGTGTAGCGTTAGCTATTTCTATGGGAGGACCTGGAGCGGTATTTTGGATGTGGGTTATTGCGATTGTCGGAGCGTCTTCAAGTTTCGTGGAAAGTACGCTTGCACAAATTTATAAAATAAAAGATGGCAGTGGCTTCCGTGGTGGTCCTGCTTATTATATGGAAAAAGGTTTAAATAAACGTTGGATGGGAATTTGGTTCTCTATCCTTATTACAATTAGTTACGGATTAATTTTCAACTCCGTACAAGCAAATACAGTTACATTAGCATTTAAAAATGCTTTTGGTATTGAGCGTTACGTTGTTGGGATTGTATTAGCAGTATTAGTTGCGGTTATTATTTTTGGTGGCGTGAAAAGTATCGCGCGTATGTCTGAAATGATCGTTCCGCCAATGGCACTTATTTATATTGCAGTAGCAGTTTTCGTTGTTATTAAAAATTATTATTTAATACCGGACATGTTTACAGAAATCTTTAAAGGTGCATTCGGTTTAGATTCAGCTGTAGGTGGCGGTATTGGTGCTGCGATGAAATATGGTATTCAGCGTGGATTATTTGCGAATGAAGCAGGTATGGGTAGTGCACCGAATGCGGCAGCAACAGCGGATGTAACACATCCAGCGAAACAAGGATTTATTCAAACAATTGGAGTATTAGTAGATACATTTTTAGTATGTACATCAACAGCATTTATCGTACTATGTTCTGGTGCATATAAAGCAACAAATTTAGAAGGTATTGAATTAACACAAGTGGCGTTAAGTTCACAAATTGGTTCGTGGGCAAGTAGCTTCTTGGCGATTATTATTTTCTTATTCGCTTTCAGTTCACTTCTAGGAAACTACTATTATGGTGAAACGAACATTGAATTCATTAAACAAAGTAAAACTTGGTTAACGATTTACCGTATTGCGGTAGTGGGAATGGTACTATTCGGTTCTGTTGCCACACTTCAAGTTGTATGGAATATGGCGGATTTATTTATGGGACTAATGGTAATCACAAACTTAATCGCGATTACACTTCTTGGCCGATTTGCATATGCTGCTTTGGCAGACTATGTAAGGCAAAAGAAACAAGGGAAAGATCCAGTCTTCAGTGCAGATTCTATTCCTGGTTTAACGAATACAGAGTGTTGGGATAAGCCAATGGTAACGGATAAAGAAAAAGCAGTGTAATGAAAAGGTGAGCATCGAGATAAATTCGATGCTCGCCTTTTTTGTTGTAGTAAATGATGAAAAGGGTGAGAGGGAATTATTAATATAATTTTGTTTGTTCATTATTCCCGTTATTTGTAGAGAACGCACTGTCTTAAAAGTATGACCGGTCGAATGGGATGAGTGATTGAGTATTGGATAAATGCACGTACTAGTTATATTTTTACGTAAAAAAACATATATGTTAAGAAATTTAACGCGTCCATGTTATAAAACCTAACATAAAGTTCTTGATTACTAAAAGTTTTTAGAATATAATTTTCTTATTGTTAGGAAGAGGGGGCAATGCAATTATGGATTTTTTAGCTAAGGTAATTGGGGATGTAAATAATGTCCTTTGGTCATATGTCATTATTGCGATGTTAATTGGGTTAGGGCTTTACTTTTCATTTCGTGTGAAATTTGTCCAAGTTCGTTACTTCGGTGAAATGATTCGATTGCTTGGGGATGGGGCAAGTTCGAAAACGAGGAAAGCTCAAAAAGAGAAGAGCGGTGTATCATCGTTCCAAGCTTTTTGTATGAGTACAGCTTCTCGTGTAGGTACTGGTAACTTAGCTGGTGTAGCTATCGCAATCTCAGCAGGTGGACCAGGAGCGGTATTTTGGATGTGGTTAATTGCGGTAATTGGGGGTGCTTCTGCATTTGTAGAGAGCACATTAGCGCAAATTTATAAAGTAAAAGATGGGAATGCATTCCGTGGTGGTCCAGCGTATTATATGGAAAAGGGTTTAAAGAAACGCTGGCTAGGAGTTGTCTTCTCTGTTCTAATAACAGTTAGTTTCGGATTAATTTTCAACGCCGTGCAGTCAAACACAGTAGCGGCGGCTTTTGATGGAGCATTTAACACAGATGGTAAGTTTGTAGGTCTGTTTATGGCTGGTTTACTTGCAGTCATTATCTTCGGCGGAGTAAAACGTATTGCACGTGCGGTTGAAATGATTGTTCCAGTAATGGCAATTATATATGTAGCAGTGGCATTATTCGTTGTTGTAACAAACATTACGGCAATTCCATATGTATTTAAAGAAATTTTCTTACATGCTTTCGGAATTAAAGAAGTAGTAGGTGGGGGATTAGGAGCTGCGATTTTACTAGGGGTAAAACGTGGATTATTCTCAAATGAAGCAGGTATGGGTAGTGCGCCGAACGCAGCTGCGACTGCAAACGTAACGCACCCAGTTAAACAAGGTTTCATTCAAACTTTAGGGGTATTTACAGATACATTATTAATTTGTAGTTGTACAGCATTTATCATTTTATTATCAGATGTGCCTGGAGCGGCCGATTTAAACGGAATTCAATTAACGCAACAAGCATTAAGTCAACATATCGGACCGTGGGCTTCTATATTTGTAGCAGTTGCAATCTTCTTGTTTGCATTTAGTTCATTAGTAGGTAACTACTACTATGGTGAAACGAATATTGAATTCTTAAATGGAAGTAAAGTGTTATTAAATGCATACCGTATTGCTGTACTTGGTATGGTTGTTTTAGGATCTGTAGCAACAATTCAAATCGTTTGGGATTTAGCAGATTTATTTATGGGGATTATGGCTGTTATTAACTTAGTGGCGATTGTATTCCTTTCTAAGTACGCTTTCGCGGCATTATCAGATTACGTTAAGCAAAAGAAACAAGGAAAAGATCCAGTATTCTATGCGGAGTCTATTCCAGGTTTGAACAATACAGAGTGCTGGGATAAGCCAGCAGTAGCTGATAAAGAAAAAGCAGTATAATGAGGTGAGCATCAAGTGAAACTTGATGCTCATTTTTTTGTTTTATCCTGCTATTTGTGAACAGTAAAACTCTCGATTGATACGGGCTAATAATCAGTGGGGATGATACTGATTAAAGTTTCGCTATATAATGTAAAAGACGAACATTCATGAACGTTTTATAATAAAATGTAATTTTTTTAAGAAAAGTGCGGATATGAGTTGTGATTTATGTTAGAATGGAAAATGCCTTTGAAACAAGAGGTTTTATGATCTTTCCTATCCGATTGAAGGTTTTAGAGGAGAAATGGAAAGTTCGGATTATTTCTTATTTCAAGTGGTCAGACGTTCAACGTTAATGAAGAGTTAAATGGAGGATTTTATTAATGAAGTTTGTTATGTTTCTTGTAGGATTGCTCGTTGTATTTGTACTCGGTTTTCTTATAAGTGCCGATCGAAAGAAGATTAAGTATAAACCAATCGCAATTATGCTTGTTATTCAGCTAGCGTTAAGTTATTTCTTATTAAACACGCAAGTTGGTTATATTTTAGTAAAAGGAATTTCAGATGGATTTGGCGCGCTTCTTGGATATGCAGAAGCTGGAATCGTTTTCGTATTTGGCGGTCTTGTTAATAAAGGAGAGGTTTCATTCTTCTTAACAGCGTTATTACCAATCGTATTCTTTGCCGTTTTAATCGGAATTCTGCAACACTTTAAAATTTTACCGATATTTATTCGTGCTATTGGTACTGCGCTAAGTAAAGTAAATGGTCTAGGAAAATTAGAATCATATAACGCAGTAGCAGCTGCCATTGTTGGGCAAGCGGAAGTATTTATTACAGTAAAAGATCAATTAAGTAAAATCCCAAAACATCGTTTATATACATTATGTGCATCTTCCATGTCGACAGTATCAATGTCAATCGTAGGTTCTTATATGAAAATGATCGAACCGAAATATGTAGTAACAGCACTTGTATTAAATTTATTTAGTGGTTTCATTATTATTCATATTATTAACCCGTACGATATTACAGAAGAAGAAGATACACTGAAATTAGAAAATAAGAAAAAACAGTCATTCTTTGAAATGCTAAGTGAATATATTATGCTTGGTTTCACGATTGCAATCACAGTAGCGGCAATGTTACTTGGTTTCGTAGCATTAATTACAGCAATTAATAGCTTGTTTGATTCAATGTTCGGTATTACATTCCAAGCTATTTTAGGATACATTTTCTCACCATTAGCATTTGTAATGGGTATCCCGCAAGCAGAGATGGTAACAGCGGGACAAATTATGGCAACAAAATTAGTATCAAACGAATTTGTTGCGATGCTGGATCTTGGAAAAGTAGCTGGTGATTTATCAGCTCGTACAGTTGGTATTCTTTCTGTATTCCTTGTATCATTTGCGAACTTCTCATCAATCGGAATTATCGCAGGTGCAACGAAAGGTATCGATGAAAACCAATCAAATGTTGTATCATCATTCGGTCTACGCCTTGTGTACGGTGCGACATTAGTAAGTATTCTATCAGCGATTATCGTTGGTGTTATGTTATAAACAAAGATGGCCCTAGCTTATAGCTAGGGCTATTTTTTATGGTAAATTTGCATGAAAAAACCAATTAGTTAGGAATATATTAACATATAAAAATCTTTTAAAATTTATATTGCATTTCGATTAGATAACGCTTACAATTTGATTTGTAGGTGGTATCAATTTCAGACTTTCAAGTATGGTAGGAGAGAAGAAGCTACCTTTTATAAATTGCAATTTATGTAAACGCTTACTGATTTTAGAAAACAGTTGAATAATATTTAGGGGTTTTAAATTTTTTTAACATCAATGGTCAGACGTCATTCGTTATACGACCAATAACTCGTGGGAGAAGTGGAGGATTCACATATGAAGATCGTAATGTTTCTAGTCGGTTTACTTGTAGTATTTGTACTAGGGTTCCTTATCAGTTCAGATCGTAAGAAAATTAAATATAAACCAATTGCACTTATGCTTGTCATTCAATTGGTACTTGCGTATTTCTTACTAAATACAAAGGTCGGATTTGTATTAGTAAAAGGGATTGCAGATGGGTTTGGAGCTATTTTAAAATTTGCGGAAGCAGGGGTTAATTTCGTATTTGGTGGTCTAGCAAATGATGGACAAGCACCATTCTTCTTAACAGTATTATTACCAATTATTTTCTTAGCAGTACTAATTGGGATCTTACAACACATTAAAGTATTACCGATTATCATTCGTGCAGTCGGTTTCCTATTAAGTAAAATTAACGGCTTAGGAAAACTAGAATCATATAATGCAGTAGCAGCTGCAATTGTTGGTCAAGGTGAAGTATTCATTACAGTAAAAGATCAACTAAGCAAATTACCGAAAAATCGTTTATACACACTTTGTGCATCTTCCATGTCAACAGTATCGATGTCAATCGTCGGTTCTTACATGAAAATGATTGATCCAAAATATGTAGTAACAGCACTTGTATTAAACTTATTTAGTGGATTCATTATCGTTCATATTATTAATCCATATGACGTAAAAGAAGAAGACGACATTTTAGAATTACAAGAAGATAAAAAACAAACATTCTTTGAAATGTTAGGCGAATATATTATGCTTGGTTTCTCTATCGCTGTAACAGTAGCGGCGATGTTAATTGGTTTCGTAGCATTAATTACAGCAATTAACGGTGTGTTCGATTCAATTTTCGGAATCACATTCCAAAGCATTTTAGGATACGTTTTCTCACCATTAGCATTCGTAATGGGTATTCCAACATCAGAGATGCTAACGGCAGGACAAATTATGGCAACGAAATTAGTAACGAACGAATTCGTTGCAATGCTTGACCTTGGAAAAGTAGCTGGCGATTTATCAGCTCGTACAGTAGGTATTTTATCTATCTTCCTTGTATCATTTGCAAATTTCTCATCAATCGGAATTATCGCAGGTGCAACGAAGAGTATCGATGGCAAACAAGCAAACGTTGTATCTTCATTCGGATTAAAACTTGTATACGGTGCAACGTTAGTAAGTATATTATCAGCGATTATCGTTGGGGTTATGCTTTAATAAATTAAGAAAAGCAATGAGCGTAGGCTCATTGCTTTTTTATTTAACTTGCTCTATCTAAGTCTCTTTTAAATTGTGGTTTCTCCAAATAAGTTCCAAGCCTCCATATATACTCAACAGGACCCATTCGATATTTTCGCAGCCAATATGTGCTAACAAATAATTGAATTGTATAGATTCCAATCGTTAAAAGAATACCGAAGAAATATCCTATTTTACCGAATAAGCCAAAGCCGTATGCGTAAAAAATTGTTGTTGTGATAATGGACTGGGCTAAGTAATTACTAACCGACATTTTTCCCATATTGGCCATGTATGTTAGTAGACGGGTTGCTTTTTTGTAATGGAATAATAAAATAATTGTGCTTCCGTAAAAGAAGGTCATGGTTACTGGTGTAAGGCCGTCTTGTAACATAAGTACAATAGGATGTTTGACGAACATAGCTGAAATTTTGATTGTAAAAGAGAAAATACCAGTAAGAAGCCAGATCCTTTTGACAGCAGAGATATGTTTATCAATCTCAAATAACCACCCTTTTTTTCCTACGTACATACCGATTAAGAAAAGTGGAGATAGGAAAATGAGTGTAAAAAGTGTTATAAAGGTTAATCCGAAGAAACCGTCAATGCCTATATATTCGAAAGGATTTTCAGTTAACCTAAAGTTGACATGATCCATATAGCTTCCAGTCTCATGAACTTTATGTTCTTTTTCAATATAAGGAGCAAAATCAGTAACATTTGCATTTGGGTCAGTTGAATAAGTCATAAGTGTAAGGAGTGCGAGTAGAATAGTTGCCCAAATTAATAATGTTTTTGGCTTTCTGTTTATAAACATCAGTAAGAAAATCCCGATGAGGCCATATGAGAATAAAATATCCCCGGACCAAATGAGCACGCCGTGAATAAAACCTAGTAGTAAAAGAATAAGAATACGACGTAAATATGTAGGGGAAAACTTTTTTCCTTTTGCGACAATGCTTTTTTGTAACAAAATAATGCTAAGACCAAATAAAAAAGAGAATAAAGAAATGAAATTTTGTGTGCCGAAAAATTGAATAAACAAATTAGCACCTTTATCGAGTCCGCCAAATATATAGGATGGTTTTTCATTAGCGAAGAACCCGAATTGAATTAATGTTATATTAACAAGTAAAATACCAAATAAAGCGAAGCCACGCATGGCGTCAACAACTTCTACACGTTGATTCATTTTTTCTCTCCTCGTATATTATTTTATATTGAAAATAATACCATTTTATAGTGGACGCTATGTCAAATATGAGGAAATTTAAGGTGATTTTAAGCTAGAGAGAAAATAAAAAAATCACCTTAATACATTCATTAAGGTGATTGAAATACTACTCAGTTGGAGGCGTAAATGTACGTTTCTCTAATTCAGCGTCTAGCATAAATAGTGCGTTTGAATCGCTTGTAATACGTTTTAATTTTTGGATGATGCTATCGAATGAAGATTCTTCTTCTACTTGCTCATCGACGAACCATTTTAAGAATGTAATTGTTGCATGCTCACGCTCATCCCAAGCGATATCAGATAAGTTGTAAATACGCTTCGTTACTTCACGCTCGTGCTCAAGTGCCACTTCAAAAGCGTTCAGTACAGATTCGTATTTGTTATTTGGATTATCAAATCCAGTAATAATAGCGCGCTCACCGCGGTCATTAATGTAGTTGTAAAGCTTCATTGCGTGGAAACGTTCTTCTTCAGCTTGTACAAGGAAAAAGTTAGCGAATCCATCGTAGCTCTCAGCTGTACAGTAAGCAGCCATTGCCATATAAGCATGGGCAGAGTAAAATTCAAAGTTCATTTGATCGTTTAATGCGTCGTGCAATTTTTTAGATAACATAAAATCCCCCTTAGTATTGTGACAAGAATATTATACCATAATTGATAATATTCTCATTTGGATACTTCGAACCTTTTCGAAAGCTTTGTGACGTGTGCCTCCATAATGTCTTGTAAATCTAAATCATATTTTTGTGAAAGAATAATAAGATTAGATAGTACATCACCAAGTTCTTCTTTTAACTCTTGTTTTAGCTCTTCTTCTGTTTTCACTTTTTCGTCAGGACGATCACGGCCGATTTCAATGGCACGAACAACGCGTGAAACTTCCCCAACTTCCTCTGTTAAGAAATTTAAGCGAATAAAGGAATTATACTGTGACCAGCTTCGTTTTTCGTAAAATTCCTCCACCCATCTTTGAAATGCGACGATATCCATTTCTTCCTCATCCCTTCAATATGTTGTACAATGTTCATTGTATCATAACAATATATAGTTTCGGGGTGTAGGAATGAGAAAGATTTGTGTGTTTGCAGGTTCCAACTTAGGGGAGAGACCTGAATTTAAAGAGCAGGCAATAGCGTTAGGAAAAATGTTTGTTGAGAACGATTATGAGCTTGTATACGGTGGTTCTTGCGTTGGATTAATGGGAGAAGTGGCAAACGAAGTTCTTCGCTTAGGCGGACGTGTAACAGGTGTTATGCCGCGCGGTCTATTCCGAGGAGAAATTGTTCATACAGGGCTAACAGAATTAATTGAAGTAGAAACGATGCACGAGCGCAAAGCGAAAATGGCAGAGCTTGCGGATGCTTTTATTGCATTACCAGGCGGATACGGAACGTTTGAAGAGCTATTTGAAGTAGTATGTTGGTCACAAATTGGTATACATAATAAGCCGGTTGGTTTATTGAACATAAAAGGCTTTTATGGACCAATTTTGCAAATGGTTGAACGTGCAGCAGAAGAAGGGTTTATGAATCCATCAAATAAAGAGTTGATCGTTTCAGCTGAGACGGCAGATAAACTAATTCATGCAATCCAAAATTATGAGCGTCCTGTTTTAGGAACGAAGTGGAAGCAGCTATCATAATACAATTTTATAGATATTTTTGGAAACACATGTCATTTTACTTTGAAAAGGCATGTGTTTTTAATTTGGTTAAATATGTTAATGTTAAGATATAATGTTTTTAGAAAAGGAGAAATAGATGGAGGAGTTTGTGTATTTACGTCCTGTTTTTAAAAGTATATTAGTAGCATCTATTCTTGTTATGCTAATTGTTTCAACACAGAAGAAAGAGCTAATTAATGAATTTTCGCTTTGGTTTATTTCGATATTGTGTATCGGTGTTGCCGCGATAACGTTGTTTATGTCTGGGTTTATCGTTGACGAGTATAATCTAGCTGGGGATGCACAGAGTTTTGGCATGTTTATTGCAATTGGCTGTATTAGCGGTTTGAATTTTATTATTTATTATAGACGGCAATAAAAGAAGGCATTCCGTATTACTTTGGAATGCCTTTATCACTTTGATTACTTTGTTTTTTATACAGGTACCAGCCACCCCAGCCGCCACCAATTGCTACAACAACGAGGAAAGCATAGTCTTTAACCTCGACACGTATATTGAAAATATTAGCTATAAGTAAGAGAATCCCAACTGTTATTAACGCAAAAAATGCTCTAATTAAGTAGTCTTTCAACTGAACCACTCCCGCCATTTAAGTAGTAAATGATGAATATGGAAAAGCTTTTTTGGATCTATTTTACTAAAGGATGTTACCTATATTTTAACATAAAAGGGATTGTAATATATTGATAAAAGTAGAGGAGAGGGGTGCTAATATTTTCGTGTTTTGTCGGTAAGTCGATATATTTGATGGAATCGCCGATATATCGGGAAAATCGCTGATATATTTAATAGAATCGCCGATATAATGCAAAAATCGCTGATATAAATTTCATGTACTGATATGCGCGATTAACCCCATAGAAAAAAGCGACTCTGAACGAGCCGCTTCCGCTTTAAATGATATCCAGCTCCGGTGACTAGAACAGTCGGTCATTTCGCGCCTTCCTGTGAGGCAAAAAGCGCCTCACAGGAAGGCGCTCCAATGCCCTCTTGTTCTGAGCAAGTCACCTCCGCTTTTAATATTATCCAGCTCCAGCGGCTAGAACAGTCGGTTGTTTCACTCCTTCATTCGAGGCAAAAAGCGCCTCGTAATCAGGAGTTCCAACACCCTCCTGTTCTGAGCAAGCCGCTTCCGCTTTTACATAATATCCAGCTCCAGCGGCTAGAATCTCCGGTCATTTCGCTCTCTCGCTCGAAGCAAAAAGCGCTTCAAGGTCGAGAGCTCCAATGTCCTGCGATTCTGAACGAGCCGCTTCCGCTTTTAAATATATTATTGATTCAAGAACGCGCGTAGCATCCAAGCGTGTTTTTCTAGTTCTGTGTAGATGCCTAGTAGTAGGTCAGATGTCATTTCGTCATCAGAGTTTTGAGCGATTTCCATGCCTTTTTTCAGTTCGACTAGCATCATTTCGTAGTCTTTCATGATTGATTCAACCATTCCTTCTGCAGTTTCGCCGTATGCTGCTTCTTGAATAGAAGATAGTTCTAAGTATTCTTTCATTGTTGCTACTGGTTTGCCGCCAATTGCTAAAATGCGTTCTGCAATTTCGTCGATGTGAGTAGCTGATTCTGTGTAAAGTTCTTCGAATTTCTCGTGTAATGTGAAGAATTGAGGTCCTTTTACGTACCAATGGAAGTTGTGTAATTTTGTGAATAAAACGCTCCAGTCTGCTACTTGTTTGTTTAATACTTCGATTACTTGTTTGTTCATTATGATCAATCTCCTTTTGAGTTGTTATGTTATATCAATTACTAATTTATAATCATTATAATCTAGTAATTTGTATAAATCAACCCTTTTGCTGGAATTAATTTGAACAAATTATGAACTGTTATAAATAAAAATCCCTATTACGGTGAAGTAATAGGGATTTTGTTTGATATATAGCTCTTGTTCTAAACGAGCCGCTTTTGCTTTAAATTGTATCCAGCTCCAGCGGCTAGAATCTCCGGTCATTTCGCTCTCTTGCTCGAAGCAAAAAGCGCTTCAAGGTCGAGAGCTCCAATGTCCTGCGATTCTGGACGAGCCGCTTCCGCTTTTAATTATTACACAGCCTTCTGTTTCTCTTCTACATCCTGTCCATCCCAACACTCTGTATTCTGTAAGCCAGGGATAGAACTTGCAACGAAGACAGGATCTTTTCCTTGTTTCTTTTGCTTTATATAGTCTACTAAAGCTGCGTATGCAAACTTGCTAAGGAATGAGATGGCAATTAAGTTTGTGAATACCATTAGTCCCATAAAGAAATCAGCTAAACTCCAAACTGTTTGAAGGGCAGCGATAGATCCGAAGAACACCATTCCGACAACTGCAACACGATAAATCAGTAACCATGTTTTGCTTTCTTTAATGAATGCGATGTTTGTTTCACCATAATAGTAGTTTCCTAGTAAAGAACTGAAAGCGAATAGGAAAATAATGATCGCTAAGAAAGTACTTGCCCACGGTCCGATTTGTGAACTTAATGCACTTTGTGTTAATTCAATACCTTGTAAATTTGTTCCTTTGTACAGTCCGGAACATAATACGATAAATGCTGTTGATGTACATACTAAGAATGTGTCCACGAAAACACCTAATGCTTGAACAAGTCCTTGTTTTACAGGATGAGATACATCTGATGTTGCTGCTGCGTTAGGAGAACTACCCATACCTGCTTCTGTCGCGAATAGACCACGCTGAATTCCGAACTTGATTGCTGCTCCAATACCACCAGCGATAGCTTGGTCTAAACCGAATGCACCATTAAATATTTCCATAAAAATGCTTGGTAACATAGTGAAGTTGTTAATAACGACAAAAATTGCCACACCAATATAAATAATTGCCATTGGAGGAACAATCATTTCTGTAATACGTGAAATGCTCTTGATACCACCGAAAATAATAACTGCAACTAATAAAGCTAATAGAGCTCCTACGATCGTTCGCTCTAATCCAAAAGCATTTTCAAACGCTATTGTTACCGTATTTGCTTGTACTGAATTGAAGATTAATCCGTACGCAACTGTAATAAGAAGTGAGAACCAAACACCCATCCAGCGTTTGTTTAATCCTTTTTCCATGTAATATGCTGGTCCACCACGGAACCTGCTGCCATCTTTTACTTTATAAATTTGCGCGAGCGTACATTCTACGAAACTAGTAGCTGCTCCGATAATTGCGATAAACCACATCCAAAATATTGCACCAGGTCCACCCATTGAAATGGCTAATGCTACACCAGCTAAGTTTCCGATACCAATGCGCGCTGCTGCACTTAAGCAAAATGCTTGGAATGGAGAGATGCTATCTTTCTTTTTTTCTTTTCGATTAAACCCTTTACTAATTAAACTGACCATCTCACGGAAATGAGTAATTTGGACGAATTTTAATTTGAAAGAGAAATAAAGACCGAAGCCGATTAGCATTGCAATAAGAATATATGACCATAAAATATTATTCGTTACCTCAAGGAATCTGCTAAAGATATCAACCATATAATACACTTCCTTTTTTCCGTAATAAGAAAATTATATGCAAAAAATATACGAGAATCAATTTTTCTAAAAAATTATGTTACATAAACATATTTTGTGTTATGATTATGTTACATCGTAATATTTTTAGAATTATTTACATTTTAAAAAACTAAATGTAAAGCGAGAAAGAGGGGATAATTTGAAAGAAGAAACTTTATTGAAAGTAAGCCTTAAAAGTTTGAAAATGAGAAGTAATATATTTTTTATCATTACATCTTTAAGTATCTTTTTAGGAGCCACTTATTATTACAATAAAAGATTTCCAAGTCACAGGTATCCTGAATGGTTAGAATTTCTAAAATTGATTTAATGAACAAAAGACAGAAAAACAGAAAATTTAAATAAAGAAGTTATGGAGGAGCTAAATATGAATATTAGAGAAAGTGAACTTCCGGGTATTGGTTATAAGTTTCAAATCGTTACGAAAGGTAACGAAAAGATGGTGATTGTTATTCATGATGATGGACGTAGAGAAATGTATCATTTTGATTCAGATCATGAAGAAAGCATCTCAAGTATTTCATTACGTGACTCAGAGGCAAGACAAATTGCAGCAATATTAGGTGGAATGGTATACAAGCCTAGAGCATTAGAAAATGTTGAAATGGTCTTTGAAGGTTTAGCGATTGAGTGGTTTAAAGTAGAGAATGCTGCTCCAGCGCTTGGAAAAACAATCGGTGATCTTGAAATAAGAAAAACATATAGCGTAACGATCATTGCAGTTATGAAAAAGAATATGAAAAAATTATTTAATCCAGGGCCAGAAACGGTAATTGAAGAAGGCGATATGCTTGTAGTTTCAGGCGAGAGAGAAGAAATTAAAAAGATTATTAATGAGTTACTTTCGAATAGGGGGACTGACTAGATGGATACGTTAATTTTTGAAGTTGGTACAGCGTTAGTATTAGTTGCAATTGCGGCAGTAATTGCTGGAAAGTTTAAATTCTCAGTAATTCCGTTTCTAATTGTTCTTGGAATGTTAGTAGGGCCACACGCGCCGACAATAGGTGTTATCGATTTCAAGTTTATTGAAAGTGCAAGTGTCATTTCCTTCCTTGGACGGATTGGGGTTCTGTTCCTTCTGTTTTATCTAGGACTTGAGTTTTCGATGAAAAAACTAATAAAATCTGGACGTTCTATTGCGATTGGCGGAACGATCTATATTTTAATTAACTTTTCACTTGGGTTATTATACGGATTTATAATGGGATTCCCTTTACTAGAAATCTTAATTATTGCGGGTATTATTACGATTTCTTCTAGCGCTATCGTTGCAAAGGTGTTAGTGGACTTAAGAAGAACTGGTAATAATGAGACCGAATTAATTTTAGGAATTATTATGTTTGAAGATATATTCCTTGCTGTATATTTATCAGTTGTCTCTGGTTTAGTTCTAGGGGATCATGCTTCCTTCCTAGGTGCTCTTACTTCAATTGGAATTGCTCTAGGATACATGCTTCTATTCTTTATTGTAGCTAGAAAGGCGACGCCGTTATTAAATAAATTGCTCAATATTAGTTCAGATGAAATTTTCATTATTGTAGTATTTGCTTCGTTATTCTTTATTGCAGGTTTCTCGGAAACAATTCACGTTGCCGAAGCAATTGGAGCACTTCTTTTAGGATTAGTTTTCTCTGAGACAGAGCATAGTGACAGAATTGAGCATCTCGTTGTTCCATTTAGAGACTTTTTCGGAGCTATTTTCTTCTTTAGTTTCGGATTAAGCATTGATCCGTTTTCATTAGGCGGAGCGATATGGTTAACGTTAGGTGCTGTCCTTCTTACAATCATCGGTAACTTTATTGCAGGAATGATTGCAGGGCGACAAGCTGGATTATCTCATAAAGCGTCAACAAATATTGGATTAACAATCGTTTCAAGAGGAGAATTCTCCATCATTATGGCCAATATCGGAATCGCCGGTGGTTTAATGTCAGTCTTGAAACCATTCTCGGCACTATACGTGCTTATACTATCCATCTTAGGTCCACTTCTGACGAAAGAGTCAAAGAATGTATATAAATTTTTAAATAAAATCTTTAAGTGGGATACGAAGACTAGCTAATTTTAAAAAATAAAAGTACAAGATATTTACTGCTTGTACTTTTATTTTTTGCAATGAAAAAAGTAAAGAGAGGTACATAATGTTAGGAGAGTTGATTCATTCCGTTTTAGTTTTTCTAGAAGGACTTGGTTATTGGGGAATTATGCTTGGATTGATGTTAGAGGTTATTCCGAGTGAAATCGTATTGTCTTATGCAGGTTATTTAGTATCAACAGGAAGCATTACGTTTTGGGGCGCTGTCGCGTTCGGTACAATTGGTGGTGTAATCGCACAATTATTCATTTATTGGATCGGTCGATACGGAGGAAGACCCGTCCTTGAGCGATATGGAAAATATATTTTAATTCAAAAGAAACATATTGATTATGCTGAAGATTGGTTTAATCGTTACGGAACTGGCGTTATTTTTACAGCGCGTTTTATTCCTGTTGTGCGTCATGCTATTTCGATACCAGCAGGGATTGCAAAAATGTCACATGCTAAGTTTATTACGCTAACTACATTAGCTGTTATTCCGTGGTCAATTGTATTTGTATATTTAGGTTTTAAATTAGGAAGAGAGTGGGAAAGTATTAATAAAGTCGCTGGGCCATATGTGAAATACTTTGCACTTGCTGCTATTGTTTGTACAATTGGTTACTTTGTATTAAAAAAAATGATGAAAAAAAAAGTGATTACGTAAAAAGAATCTATGCTGACATAGATTCTTTTTTTATTGTCATTTTTCGAAAGGGGAAAGAGTAGGTTTAATATTTTACATATTGTGGCATACATATAGGAAAAGGGAGTTTGGAAAGGGGATTATAGAAAAATGGAACTCCAGTTTCAAAATGTATATCAACAGGTGGAGAATTGGTATGTGTTGGATTCGGAGCTTCCTTGGGATGTCAAAAGGCTTAGAGATGATTTGTTTTCACTGATTGAAGTATGTAAAACACCAGTTATTTTTTGTGATACGTGTGATGCGAATCATGTGCTTCTATCATTAGGAGAAGAAGAAGAGGAATTCTTATTCCCAGTAGGTGGTTTTTATCATAAAGAAAAACAATTAATTTTTGTTTGCATATGGGAAGAGTATGAGCAGGTGCTCAAAACACTACTGCATGAATTTCGCCATGCGATGCAGCATAAGAGGGAAGTATTGTATGTTGGAAGTGAATTGTACGAAGATAGATGGATTGAGAAAGATGCGAGAAAGTTCGCGGAGAGGAAGTTAGATGAATATAAAAATAGAAAGTTAATGTAAAGCATAGTGGAGAAATGGCACTGTGCTTTCTTTATTAATTACTAAAAGTAAGTGATTGACTTTTATAAAGTTTAGTTCTAAACTAATGGTATGAAATGAGCGAGGTGATAGAATGAAGACAGAAGATAGACTCGGATTACTATTATGGTTTCGTTTATCACGTTTTTATAACAAAAGTATTCGTGAGACGAATCAGCATTTGAAAGAATGGAATGTATCTGCCGCTCAGTTTGATGTGCTAGCTCAAGTTGGAGGACATAATCGTCTAACGCAGCAAGAGCTCGGAAATAAACTATTTGTTACGAAGGGAAATATCACGCAGCTATTAAATAAAATGGAGCAGCTGGAGTGGATTCATCGTGAACAAGAAGGTACTACAAAATATATTTCGTTAACAGAAAAGGGAAAAGCTTTATATGAAGAAATCGTCCCGCCTCAAGAAACGTTCCAAGCGGAGCAGTTTCAAAATTTAAATGTAGAAGAACAACATCAATTATTACAATTACTAAAAAAATTACAGTGAGAAAAATTTTAAAAATAAATCTTGAATTCGAGATAATATGAGGTGAAGGATATGTTTAGAAAAGTTGATCATAAAAATATGGGAAGAGCAAATCACGGTTGGTTAAATACACATTTCCATTTTTCCTTTGCGAATTACTATAACCCAAATAACATGAACTTTGGAGCATTGCGTGTAATTAATGATGACCTAGTAGCGGCACAAACTGGTTTTGATATGCATCCGCACCGCGATATGGAAATCATTTCGTACGTTGTAGATGGTGCTTTAACACATGAGGATAGCATGGGGAACCGCGGAACAATTGAGCGAGGACATGTTCAATATATGAGTGCTGGCACAGGTGTATTTCATAGCGAGCATAATTTAGGAAATGAAACACTACGTTTATTACAAATTTGGATTTTACCAGATCGTGCGGATCATAAACCAAACTATGGTGAGTTTACATTTGATTGGAGTAAGCGTGAAAATGAATGGTTCCATATGGTATCTCCAGTAGAAGGAGAGGCACCAATTCGTATTCACCAAGATGCGAATTTATATTCTTTATCGTTAGATGCTGGAAAAGAAATTCATTTCCCGGTGCAAGAAGGCCGTCAATTGTACCTTGTACAAATTGAAGGGAGTAGTGTAATAAATGGTGAAAATCTTGTTATGCGTGATGCAGCAGAAGCGATAGAAGAGGATATTCATATTGAAGCGAAAGAACGATCACACTATTTAGCAATCGAATTGAAAAAATAATAGAACGTTTATGGAAAAGAGGACATCGAATGGATGTCCTCTTTTTTTGAGTGGAATTGTCAGAAAAAATTTTCTCAATATTTAGAAAAAGGTATTAGCCCGGAAAATAAGAATTGTATAAAAGTGTCAAAAATCTTTATGGGAATGGGGAATGTTATAGTGAAAAAGCAAGTCATTTCATCAGCATTAGCGTTAACTGTTATAGCCGGAGGATTTGGAACATTTGGAGCAACGACAACGAAAGCGGAAGAACAAAAAATTCAATATCATCAAGAATTTAAAACACCTGCATACATAGGTGAAGAATGGAAAGCACCGGAAGGACTAGATAAAAAAGAGACGGTCTTTCAATATTTAGAGAGTAAGAAAGATATGTTTAAATTAGCAGGAAATATTGATAAACACTTCAATGTCGTTGGAGAGGAAAAAGATGCTGAATCTGGTACGACACATGTGAAGTTAGTTGAGAAGCATAATAACATTCCTGTGTATGGTTCAGATCAAACTGTTACACTTGATAAAGAAAATAATGTAAAAGCATTCTTCGGACAAGTTATTCCGAATTTAGAGGATAAAAATATTCCTGCGTTTGCAAATATTAGTGCAGAGCAAGCTGAAACGATTGCAAAGGCAGATATTGAAAAAGAAGTTGGTAAAGTAAAGAATTATGACGGTGTGAAAAAAGATTTATTTGTGTATGAAAAAGATGGGAAGTACTATCTTGCATACTTAGTTAAAGCATCGATTTCAAAACCAGCTCCAGGATATTGGCATTATTTTGTTGATGCAACGAATGGAAATGTGATTGAGAAATATAACGCTGTAGATCACATTACAGGATTTGGTTACGGAGTATTGGGCGATAGACAATCATTTGAAATTGCTCAAGATGAGAAAACAGGAGCGTTCAACTTATTTGATGGTAAACGAGGACAAGGTGTTCACACATTTGATGCAGAAAATATGGATGAAAACTTGTTTAATTTATTCTCACAATGGCTTGGATATACAGGAGAAGAGGTTGAGAGTAAATCTAAGTTCTTCGAAGATAAAGCAGCGGTTGATGCGCATGTAAATGCAGGAAAAGTATACGATTACTACAAAAAGACATTTAATCGTAACTCTTTCGATGATAAAGGTGCGAAGCTTATTTCTACTGTTCACGTCGGAGAAAGCTGGAATAACGCAGCTTGGAACGGTGTACAAATGATGTATGGTGATGGCGATGGAAAAACATTCATTCCATTATCTGCTGGACTAGATGTTATCGGTCATGAATTAACGCATGCTGTAACTGAACATACAGCAAACCTTGTTTATAAAAATGAGTCAGGTGCGTTAAATGAATCGTTATCTGATATTATGGGTGTCATGGTTGAGAAGAAGAGCTGGGATTTAGGTGCTGACATTTATACACCTGGAAAACCTGGTGATGCACTTCGTTCTCTGAAAGATCCAGCATCTATTCCAAATCCATTAAAACCAGGTGAAGGTTACCCAGATCATTACAATAAACGCTACACTGGAACAGCTGATAATGGCGGCGTTCATATTAACAGTAGTATTAACAATAAAGCTGCATATTTAGTATCTGATGGCGGAGAGCATTACGGTGTGAAAGTAACTGGAGTAGGCCGTGAAGCGACAGAAAAAATTTATTACCGTGCTCTTACGAAATATTTAACTGCAAACTCTGACTTTAAGATGATGCGTCAAGCTGCTCTGCAGTCAGCTGAGGATTTATATGGTAAAAACTCTAAAGCTGTACAAGCTGTAACGAAAGCTTATGATGCAGTAGGCGTAAAATAATAAGAGAAAAAGACCTGACTAGGATGTCAGGTCTTTCTTTATTTAGTCACGAATACCTAATGCGATTTTCGCCATACGTGACATGCGTTCTTTAGACCAGGGTGGATTCCAAACGACATTTACTTCTATTTCATTGACTTCAGGTACGTTCGTTGATAATACTTTTTTAACGTCTGATACAATTTGCCCAGCCATTGGACAACCGATAGAAGTCATCGTCATCGTAATGACAGCATTATTATTTTCATCTGCTGTAACGTCATAAACTAATCCAAGATTAACAATATCAACACCTAGTTCAGGATCAATAACAGCTTCTAAGTTTGCATATAACTTTTCTTCAAATGCTTGTTGTGACATGTATAGCACCCCCTACATATTAATGATATCGGTTCTCATTATAACGGATATATATATAATATGCAGGGAATGAGCTCAAAAAAATATTCCTCTTGAAAGAGGAATATTTTTTGAAAGCTATTCAGTTTTGAAATGAGATACGAGTTGATCTAATTCTTCAACTGTTTGTTTCATTTGTTTAGCAGTTTGTGTCATTTCATTCATCGTAATGACTTTTTTCTCAGCAGATTGTGCTGTTGTCGCTGTTTCACTAGATACTTCAGTCGAAATAGAAGCGATGTTATTCAGTGAAGCGTTCATTTCTTCAGCGCTTGCAGCCATTTCCTCAGCGGTTGCTGAGATGTCTTGCATTTGAGTAGATACTTTATTTACTTGTTCCACAATCGTTGTGAAAGAGTTGCCGGCTTCACGAATGACATGAATGCCTTCAAATGCTTCCGAACGGCCTTGGGACATCATAGAGCTCGCAGTTTCAGTGTCTTGTTGAATTTGATGTAGTAGTTGGTTAATATCTGTTGCCGCTGTTTTAGATTGTTCAGCAAGTTTTCGAACTTCGTCAGCTACGACAGCAAAACCTTTTCCTTGTTCGCCAGCACGAGCTGCTTCGATAGATGCATTTAAAGCAAGTAAGTTTGTTTGTTCTGCGATATTAGAAATAGATTGAACAGCTGTATCAATATATTTCGTGTGGGTGATTAGACGTTCGACCACTTCTGACGTAGCATTTACCGCGTCGTGTATCGTTGTCATTTGGGAAACGGATTTTTGAATAACTGAACTTCCATCGTTAGCCTGTTCAGATGTAGTTACAGCAAGTTCAGTTACAGATGAAGCAGATTCAGCAATACGCTGAACGCTTACTGTCATATCGTCCATTGCAGTTGAGCTTTCTTCCATACTAGAGGCTTGCGATTGAATATTTGCATTTAAGCTAGACATCGAGCTTTGAACTCTTATTGTTGCCTCGCGTGATATATTCGTCTTTTCTAGCATATTTTCAGAAGCGTTTTGTACTTCTACGGATGTTTTTTGAACACGATTGATAATATGTTGTAGGTTTTCTAACATTTTATTAAATGATGTTGCAATCGTACCAATTTCATCATTACTATTTACTTGTAGGCGGGCTGTTAAGTCACCTTCTTGAGATGATAATTCTTTTAGCTTACTATCAATTTGTTGAATTGGTTTTACAAGTTTACCAGAGAACCACCATGCAAGAATGATAGCTACGATAATACAAATAACAAGTGATAAGAAGATAACATATTTAATTTGTAGTGAAGATTGATCAATTTTTTCGATAGATTGATCACGTAACTTAGCTTGTTCATTACTGTAATTTGTGAAATCACCAATTACTTTATAAACAGAGCCATTCTCTGTAGAAGCTACTTGTAAAGCTTCTTCCCACTTTTGTTCTTTTGCAAGGATGAAGACTTTTTCTTCAATAAATTTTCTCCAAGTGGACCCTAAATTCATTGTATCTTTCACGGATTGAGAAATATTTGGATTAGAAAGAAGTTTATCTTTTGAATCCTCCAGACGTTTACTCATCTCGTTAAACTTGTCTAATTCTACTTGATCGTGTTGTAGTAAATAACCTCTTAAAGCAGAAAGTTGTACTTGATAAGCGTCTCCACGCTCTTTCAATTCTGTTGCTAGAGGAGAAATTTCTTTTTGTAATGTTTCAGCTTTACGAGATTGGTCAATAGCAAAAAATAAAATAAAAGCTAAGGCGATGCCAAATAAAGCGCAAATCGTTCCCATCATGAACATTAGTTTTTTTCGAATGCTAATAAAATTCATATGATAAAAAGCCCCCTTTGTGAAATCTTAGTATTAGAATTAATTAATGTAAAAAATCGAAAGAAAGCTTTACTCCATCTGGAATAAAGCTTTCCTCTTTCCTCTAGGAATTATAGCAGACGTAATGAGAGATAGAAAGAGATATTTTAAGGTTAAAAAAAGAGAGACTGTAAATCTCTCTTTTTAACAACTTGGAGCTCATAGAAGTATAAAGGAAAGTTTCGCTTTAAACGTTTGTTTTGAAATGAGAAACGAGAACTTCAAGTTCTTGTACGGTCGTTTTCATTTCAGAAGCTTTTTTAGCAACGACACTCATTTTATTTACTTGGTCACCAGCCGAAGTTGCTGTTTGTGATGTTTCGGCGGCAACTTCATTTGAAATAGAGGCGATGTTATTTAAAGCTGCATTCATTTCTTCTGAACTTGCGGCCATTTCTTCAGCAGTTGCAGACATTTCTTGCATTTGTGTAGAGACTTTATTAATGTGGTTAACAATTTCTGAGAATGAAAATCCAGCGGTACGAATGACTGTAATCCCTTCCGAAGCCTCTGACTGACCTTGTGTCATCATTTCATTTGCTATTTTTGTGTCAGCTTGAATTTGATGAAGTAAATGGTTAATGTCAGTTGCTGCTAGCTGAGATTGTTCAGCAAGTTTTCGTACTTCATCGGCAACAACGGCGAATCCTTTTCCGTGTTCGCCAGCACGTGCTGCTTCAATTGAAGCATTTAAAGCGAGTAAATTCGTTTGTTCCGCGATATTAGAAATGGATTGAAGTGCAGTATCAATATGATTCGTATGTGTAATGAGTCGCTCTACTACTTGTGATGTAGCGTTAACAGCTTCGTTAATTGTATGCATTTGTGTAATAGATTTCTCAATGACTTTATTCCCACTATCTGCTTTTTCTGAAGTTGTAACAGCTAGGCTAGCAACAGAGGAGGCAGATTCTGCAATACGCTGAACACTCGTTGTCATATCGTCCATTGCAGTTGAACTTTCTTCGATGCTTGAAACTTGTGAACGAATATTATACTCAAGAGCATTCATAGTTTCTTCGGTTTTTGCTGTATTTTCCATAGAAGCAGTGGTTTCGATAAACACATTTTCAGACGCTTCTTTTACACTTGTGGATGTTTGTTGCACTTGTTTTATGATACGTTGTAAGTTAGCGAGCATTTGATTAAAGGAATTGGCGATATCACCAATTTCATCTTTACTCGTTACGTGTAATCTAGCAGTTAAATCGCCGTCTTGAGAAGCTAATTCTTTTAATTTCTCATCAATTTGTCGTATCGGTTTAACGAGTTTACCAGAGAACCACCATGCTAATAAAATAGATGTTAACGTACATGTAATGAGTGAGAAGAAAATAATATATTGAATAAGAGATGAAGAAGACTCTACGTCAGCAATTAATGCGTCACGTTTATCATTTTCTTCATTTGCATATTTAGTAAAACGACTTAAAAGATCGTTTACATAATCGGTTTGAGCTAAAGCGATTTTGGATGCTTCGTCCCATTTTCCTTCGCGAGCGAGAGGGAGGACTTCATCATCTATGACGCTTCGCCATTTTGCTCCCATTAAAATCGCCTCTTTCATTCCTTCTGGGAGTTTTTTATCACTTGTTACTTTCTCTCTAGTATCAGCAAGTTTTTTTCCTTCTCGGTTGAATTTATCCAATCCTTTTTGATCATGTGACAGTAAATATTCTTGTAAACCGGCAACTTGTGCTTGGAACCAATCACCACGTTCTTTTAAAATTGTTGCTCGTTTTGATACATCATTTTTTAACGTTTCAATTTCGCTTGCTTGGTTCATAGCGAATGAAAGAATAACAATAAGAGCAATACTAAATAAAGAAGAAATGCTTAAGAGTGTGAACAGTAGTTTTTTGCGAATACTAACATATTTCATCGTTACCCCTGCCTTTAAAAACTATTTATTATGATTTATAAATATCGAGAACGACATTAATAAAAACATCATTATGAAGTTATTAATCTGTTCAATGAAAATTATAGCAGATAATGGAAGATGGCAGATTAATATGAGTAAATGTTCTTAAAATGTATACATTTGTATATCAAAAAGTTCATAAATAAAAATGAGAAATGCTATTGTAATTTGAAATAACATCATGTATACTTCTAATTAGTTGATAACGATTATCAGTATCAACTGTAACATTACTCTTCGTTATGTTGGTCATACCCCTTTTTGACGACGTAAGTCAGAGACGAAATGTTGAAATATCTTGTGTCCTATTCTACAGAATTATGGTAATCTCCAACCTCAACTTATATGCGTGAGCATGCAAAAAGGATCCTATCCGTGAAGGGATCCTTTTTTGCATGCTGTCGCAATTAATGTATATAAACCAGGCACACGATCTTCAATTTCTTCCGGTGCAGTAGGAGGGAAGACCCACCTTTGATGAGACCCGTGTTCTTCAACTAGTTTTTCAATTTTAAAATGTTCTTCCGCAAGTGTTGTAATAATTTCTCCTAGCGTCCAGCGACGGATGGTTGTTTTAGGTAATGATTCTTTCTGCGCTTCTGTCAGAAGGATGCTATAAGCAACATCATCTTCAATCAATTCTTCATCGAAATAATTTCCATTGGCCCGAAATGATGGGTGGTCTACTCCTAATAATTTCGTGTAAACAGGATGATAGTCACGAAGGATAAGCGTTCCATCTCCTTTAAGCAAGGTAGCAATTTTTTGAAAGAGCGGTTTTAAATCTAGAAAGTAATGGAGTACACCAAGTTCCAGTAATACGATATCAAATGATTCGGAGAGCTGCACATTTAGTACATCAGAAACGACATACTGGATAGAGACACCTGCTGCTTCCGCAAGTTCATTTGCATATTTTGCATTACTTGCCGAAATATCAACAACTGTTACGTCAGCTCCTAAAAGAGCGAGAGCAACGGCTTTATTGCCTTTTGAACCGAGTAAATTAATAATATGTTTTCCTTTTGGAGATTGTATGTAAGGTAAATAGTGATCTACCTCGCGCACGGGATCTTTCATAAGCTTTTTCGCATAATTGGCCGGTGCCCCGTGGCGATTCGTCCAAGCTTCATAAGCAGCTGCATTCCAGCTTTTTTCATTACGTGCGCTTAGTTGTTTTTGATTCAATCGTATCACTCCTTTTGTGAACGTATAGTTATTCTATGAGAGGATAGGATTTCCTTTTCTTTCTGAATAAAAGTTTGATTTTTCTGCAATTAAGTCGTAAAATACGTGTTATATATATAAGCGTTGAAAAGGAAAAGTAGAATGAAATCATTCTGTCCAGAGAGCTTCGGTAGCTGAGAAGAAGCAAGAATATTCATTTGAACAATGGCCTTTGAGCTTCGTTCTGAACTTATCAAATGATAATAGTAGGCGGCGACGAGAGTTGGTACTCGTTATCAAAACCACAGTATAAGAGCATATAGCTCCGTACTTGTTAAGGCTAATTATGTGAGTAATTGGCGAAATAAGGTGGTACCGCGACTGTTTATACAGCCCCGCCCTTATCTTTTTTAAGATAAGGGTGGGGCTTTTTTATATTTAAAAGGAGGAATGTAAGATGAGTATTTTTATTGGAGGCGCTTGGCCGTATGCAAATGGTTCGTTACATCTTGGACATATTGCAAGTTTGTTACCTGGAGATATTTTAGCACGTTATTACCGGGCAAAAGGTGAGAATGTGTTGTATGTTTCGGGAAGTGATTGTAATGGAACACCGATTGCAATTAGGGCAAAACAAGAAGGTGTGACGGCGAAGGAAATTGCTGATAAGTATCATGAAGAATTCCAGCGATGTTTTCATAAACTTGGTTTTACGTATGATTGCTATACACGTACAGATAGCGAGCACCATCATGAAACTGTTCAAAAAGTTTTTTTACGTTTATTAGAAGAAGATTATATTTATAAAAGGACAGTGGAACAAGCGTATTGCGAAGCGTGTACGCAGTTTTTACCTGATCGTTATGTAGAAGGCATTTGTCCACATTGTCATGAAGCAGCAAGAGGAGATCAATGCGATGCGTGTTCAGCTATTTTAGATCCACTCGATTTGCTAGAAAAGAAATGTAAGTTATGTGGTAGTACGCCATCCGTGCAGGAAACAGAGCATTTTTATTTTGCATTGCATACATTTCAGCAGCAAATTAAAGAGGTAGTAGAAATCGCAAAACAAGAAGGAACATGGCGTGACAATGCGATTCAGCTAACAGAAAGGTATGTAAAGGAAGGATTACAAGATAGGGCCGTATCACGTGATTTACCAATCGGGGTATCAATACCAGTAGAAGGGTATGAAGATAAGAAAGTTTACGTATGGATTGAAGCAGTGACAGGATATTATTCGGCGAGTAAACATTGGGCTGAAGAAACAGGGAAAGATGATCAAGAGTTTTGGGATAGAGAAGCGAAAACATATTATGTGCACGGAAAGGATAATATTCCGTTTCATTCCATCATTTGGCCAGCAGTATTGCTTGGAATAGGAGAAGGAGCAATTCCTCGTCATATCGTTTCAAATGAATATTTAACAGTTGAAAAAAGAAAGTTATCTACAAGTAAAAACTGGGCAGTATGGGTGCCTGACATATTAGAACGCTACAATCCAGATTCTATTCGTTACTTTTTAACAGTAAACGCACCAGAAAATCGTGATACTGATTTTTCATGGCGTGAATTCATTTACAGTCATAATAGTGAATTGTTAGGTGCATACGGAAACTTTGTGAACCGGACATTAAAGTTTATTGAAAAGTATTATGATGGCATTGTACCGAATGGAATGATTAATGAAGAGCTGAAAGAGAAGATAGAAGGATTATATATATATGTAGGAGAATCAATTGAGCAAACTAAATTTAAGGTGGCGTTAGAAACAATATTTGATGCAGTACGTTTTGCAAATAAATACTTTGATGAGAGGCAGCCTTGGAAACAAAGGGAAGATGATCCAGTTTCATGCGAAGAAACGATTTATAACTGTGTGTATCTTATCGCTAATTTTGCAAATCTCCTTGAACCGTTTTTACCATTCTCAAGTGAAAGAGTTAGAAATACATTATCGATTGTGAACCGAAATTGGGAGCCTCAAAATACGTTGCCGAATAGAATTGATAGTGTGCAGCCACTATTTGAACGAATTGATGTAAAACAAATTGAGTATGAAATAGAAAAGCTATATGGAGCGGTAAAGTGAGATAGAGAAAAAGAAAAAGACCTTTCAAATCAATGAAAGGTCTTTTGTTACGCAGTAGGATTCTCTTTCTTATTCTTTAAGAAGAAAAGCACAGCAAGGATCACGAGAATAATAGCTGCAATATCATATGTTATTTTGAAAGTAGTATTAAAGTTTAAGTACTCTACTAAAGGGGTTTTGACTGCTCCAGCATATATGCAAATGGGAATGATGAGCACATCGTAAAATTTCTTTTCTTTCATATATCTTATTAGGAAGAAGATACACATAATGGCAAAAAAAGCTACGCTTAAAATAGTCATTTATACCTCCAAATAGATTTCAAATTATACCATATTGTAACTGTATTTACATTTATATGCAAGTTTCTATTTTCATGCACTATGCACGCTTCTATGCTTCTTTGCTTTCCTAGAGGTAAGCAGCTGAGGAGTAAAAATTCCAAGTAGTATAAAGAGTATCCCAATCCACTGCATGAAGGTTACGACTTCATGTACAAGTGTAATAGAAGCGATAATGGCCGTTGGTAATTCAGCTGCTCCTAGTATTGTACTAAGTCCTGTTCCTACTTTCGGTACACCAATTGAAAAACAAATGACAGGTACGACAACGCCGAACAATCCGAGGAAGAAAGCGTATTTCCAAAGACCGGCTTGCAGGGTACCATCCGTTAAAAAGGTTGGCGGGAAGAATAGGCATACGATCAGAGTAGCACTTGTTGTCATAAGAAAGCTTTTCGTATAAGGCGGAACTTCTGTAGCAACACGCCCACTTGCAAAAACATAGAATGAAAAAGAGACAGCGGCTAATAGACCAAAGATAATACCTTTCGTGGAAAAGTTTTGTCCGAGACCTTCAAAGACACCGCCTGCAAACAATGTTCCAGTAAATAAAATAATGATAGATATAACTTTCTCACGGTTTGGTAATGTTCGATTAGCGATTGCTTCTATAACGACACCAATCCATGTGAACTGGAAGAGTAGGACAACAGCGATAGATGCTGGTAGTTCTTCTACAGAAATAGCGTAGAAGATACCAGTCATACTCATTGTTGTGCCAACTGTTAGTAAGGAAAAGAATTGCTTTTTTGTTACTTTATGACGTGAAACGAAAAGAACGACCAGAAGAAGCCCGATCCATCCGAAGACATATTGTCCCCCTAATAGTTGATGTGCTGAAAATCCATCAATGAATCCGAGTTTGAAAATAGTTGAAAGTACGCCGTAGCTACAAGCTCCGAATAAAACAAGTAATGAATACTTAAATTTCTCCATGAAGATCCTCCTTTTAAATAATAAAAAACGCCCGCTATCCAAATAAGGATAACGGGCGAACGAAACAGAGTAAGATACTCTACAAAATTCCGCCATTCATACGAAGTATGAATTTGGGGTATGAAATTGTAGTAGGTTTTTTACATTGCTTTTGGGAATACAATAGAACATTTTACACCTTGAGGCGTGTTTTGTATCCCATAAGGAAACTGATGTTTATCTAATATTTGTTTTACAATATATAGCCCAAGGCCACTACCTTGTACTAATCCGTGTTTGCCAGGGTTTGCGCGATAGAATGGCTCAAATAAATGGGCAAGTTTATCCTCATCGATTTGTGAACCTGTATTTAATACTTCTAATGCGTAACCGTTTGGCTTTTCATAAAGCTTTATATATACATGCTGATGGTCAATTGTGTAATGAATTGCATTTGAAATAATGTTAAAAATAGCAGTTTGAATAAATTTAGAATCAGCTAAAATTTGTACATCTTGCTTAATGTTAGATTGAACATTTAATTGCTTTACAGATACAAAGTAATCTACTTTCTTCATAACATCCTCAATAATATTAGTTAATGAGATAACTTTTAAATCAGGTTTAAATTGAGGGTTTTGTATTTTGGATAATTCCGACATTTTTTCCGTTAATATGTTAATGTCTTGCATCATTTCATAGGAACGTTTTAAATATTTATCTCTATCTTTATAAGCTCCAATTCCGTGAATCATGCCATCTAGTTGTCCCATAACGGCTGCGATTGGTGTTTTTAATTCATGGGAAACCATAGACATAAATTCTTTACGAGATTGTTCTAATTGTTGTTCCTTTTTGAGTTCATTTCTTAAATCTTGATTGCTTGCATGTAAATTCTTCACTATATTTGGGACCTGTGAAGCAGCTACTTGCAAATTAAAATCTGTTTGATCTGTATTTTTGTTAAGTAGCTTTTTATCTGAGAAATCAAGATTCATAATATCTTTTAAAGCATCACTCATAAATTGAAAAGGTTTGGCAATTAGTTTCGTATAAATTAAAGATCCGAGTAAAGATAATGCAAGCATTGTCGCACCAATATGTGGAGCTAATTGCTGCAGTGCATCTGCTAATTTTGGATAATCTTGTGTATCATTTGTGTTATTTGCTGCATTTTGTTTATGTAAGGCATCATTAGTAGCGACTTGCTTTTCCATTTCTGTAAGTGGAGTAGAAGTGCTGTTTTTCCCCGCAATATTTTGGGTATGTTCTTTTGCTTTTACAGTTTGGCTAGGCTGCAAAAGGTGATTTATGGCTGTAGAGAGTGCTTTATAATCTATAATAGAAGATTGGAAATTGGAAATCATACTCTCTGAAACAGCCTTACTTTGATTCGTTTTACTTTGGTCGTTTTGTTTGTCTGAATCCGCTTGTTCTGTAGACAGCGCTCCATTTTCTTTTGCAAAACGTTCTTTATCGTAGTTTGAAGCTAGAAAATAAATAATTTGATAAAGACAAAGTGATAAAAGAATACAAAATAATAAGGTTTTGATGAAAATATTTTTGGTGATGTTGTCTGTACTACGATTCGATTTTGTAGCCAATGCCTTTCACCGTTTTAATATAAGGAATCCCTAATTTTTTTCTTAAGTTTTTAATATGTGTATCTATAACTCTTACATCACCATAATGTTCATAGCCCCATACCTTATTCAGCAAATCACTTCTTGATAATACTTTTCCCCGATTTTGCAGTAAAGTATATAAAATTTCAAATTCTTTTGTTGTTAATTCAATTTGATTACCATGAACATAAGCGGCATAGGCTGTAGAATTTAACATCAATTCATGGAATTGTAGTATAGTTGCAGCTTCTGCTTCCTTCGTTGCTGCCCTTCTTAATACAGCCTCTACACGTTTAATAAATACGGTGTAATGGAACGGTTTCGTAATATAGTCATCAATGCCTAACTCAAATCCTTTAATTTCACTTTCTTCATTATGTAAGCCTGTTAACATAATGATCGGTACATCAGATTGTCCTCGCATAATTTTACAAATACTATAGCCATCTATATCTGGTAACATCACATCAAGGAGGACAAGATCGTATGAATTTTTTTGGAAAAGAAGAATACCTTCTGTTCCAGCGCCAACGACATCAACAGTAAAGTTTTGTGCCATTAGAAATTCACGAATCAGTTCTTGTATATCTGGGTTGTCTTCAATCACCAGTATATGCGTCATAGTAACACCTCCTAAATAACGCTTTTTACTGCAATATTCGAATTCATCATTTTTTGGATAACTCAAATTGTTTATACATATAATAAGCCCCCGCTATAAAGTCATCATGAAAGTAGCAAGGGGAATGGTTTAGAGAAACTGAATATTTCAGAATTACATTAGTTCTATTATAGTATGTATTGTAAAATTTATAAAATATTATAACTGTATAATTTTAATATCCATGTTTATCAATGTTTTGATATTGCTTAACGAAACCTATTCTTATTATATATGTAAATACAGTTGTTTTGCTACTGTAAATGAATAAATAAAATAAGCCAAGATATAAAATTCTTGGCTACACATAAATCTTGTTTTTAGGTTATTTTACAGTGACGGTAGCTTGCTGCTGAATACGCTCAAATAACCAGTGTATATCATTGTTATACATACGAATACAACCAAGTGTTGTCCATTTGCCTATTGCTTGATTATTGTTAGTACCATGAATCGCATAAGTTGTTCCGTAAGTTCCTGCCATGTTTAGTCCGAGCCAACGGTCACCAAGTGGATTACGTGGATCGCCGCCTTTAATTTTTCCTGTATAGTAAGGACGGTTTTTAATTTTATTAACGATTTGAAAAGTACCTTTAGGCGTAGGTGTGGCTGCTTTTCCAGTAGCGACAGTAAAACTCTTTATAAATTGTCCGTTTTGATAATAATCCATTTTATTTAACTGCGTATTCACGATAAGCTGATCGTTTGTTGTAGCTGCCTCAGCATTTGTGAATGGAATAGTTAAAAATCCTAATGATAATAGTGCGCTTAATAATAGTTTTTTCATTATATTCTCCTTTTTACTATTGTAATAGTCTTACATACAATGAATTTGCAATCCTCGTAATACTTTATTTACATTTTCATCTAATGTTTCAAAGAACGTAGTAATCTTTGGATTTTGTTTGTTGTTTTTATCAATAAGTAATCTTTCATTTAGTAAAAGTTCACCATGTAGTCCAAAACTTTGAACTTGAATATTTAGCTCATCTTCAGTTTCAGAAATAATTGGTAAGAAGTAGTGGAAAGCTTTCGTTGGAATGATGTAACTTTTACCAATCATGCTTTCTTGATTTGAATTAATCCATTTTTTCGTAACAATCTTAATGTTCTTTTTTGAAACGATAAAAGACAGTGTTGTAGATTTTGTTAAACTTACGTCAAATTCACTTGTTTCACATATGTGTAAATTAAAAACGGTTTCATTTTGATGAGATTCAACATTTGTATTAATAAAATCATGCATTTTATAAGCTTCCATTTCTTATTCACCCTTTTTTCAATTTCGAAAAACTACTTATATTTATTCAATTTAATGCTTAGTCATATATTAGTTAAATTTTTCAACAAATTCCGATATAATCTTACAATACGTATATGAAGCTAATATGAAGTTAGTATGAGTTTGTGGTGGTTTTTTATTGAGAACAAAATAAGGTGACTTTAAGTGTTAAAAACTGGATAAAAAATGTATATTAATGCCCTTGTGTCGTCTGATATATAGTTGTTAGCTTATTTTAAAACGATAATGGATAGCAGCAAATAATGAACAGAAAACTTTAGTGTGAGCCTTACAAAAATGTAATAAAAATGTAAGCTATTGTGATAGTTATTTCGACAATTTTTTTATACAATAATAGTAAGAAGTTGTACGTGATTGAAAGGAGAGATGACATGGAATGGGTTCATGAATTATTTCAGCAGTACGGGTACTATGTTGTACTTGTTGGTTTGCTGTTAGAATATATTGCACTTCCGTTTCCGGGAGAGCCAACGTTAGCATATGCGGGGTTTTTAGCACAGAAGGGCGATTTAAGTTTACCGATTTTAATTATCCTATCCTTTATTGGGACAAGTGTAGGAATGACAATTCAATACTTTTTAGGAAATAAATTAGGTATGCCCTTTATTCAAAAGTATGGGAAATACGTATTTTTAACACAAAGAAAAATCGACTTAACAAGAATGTGGTTTGATAAGTATGGATACTTCCTTATTTTTATCGGCTTCTTTATTCCTGGTGTACGTCATTTTACAGGATATTTTGCAGGAATTATTAACTTACCATTCCGTCGTTTTGCGATTACAATTTACTCAGGTGCTCTATTTTGGGTATCATTCTTCTTAATCGGTGGTTACTGGTTAGGTGGCAACTTACATGATATTTTTGGAGTGCTAGAAGATCATATCGGTAAAATCATTGTTGGAGTTATCGTTATCGTAGCAACTACGTTAGGAGTACGTTTCCGCAAACAGCTAAAACGAGTATTGTTACAAAACGCAAGTTAATATGGAATCCATTCTATGTCAGAATTTAGGAAGGCAGTGCAGACGCACTGCCTTTTTATTTTATATTCCAATCTATTCTCAACTTTCCTTTTAACTTATTGCCATTAACTATAATGTAATACGTTCCCGTCTTAATTGCTGCAAATTGGTATGTATTAGGACCGTTTGAAGCTAAATAATTTTCTTCCTCTTGAAACTCACTAGCCATTTTTACGGCTCCCATGTAGCCATCCGGATTTTCAGCTCGTGATTCAATGGTAAATTCTAATATGTCACCTCGTTTTAGTTCAATGGGGACTTTATGTTCACCACTAAAATGTTGAAAAGATGCTTCGAAAGAGTTTTCTGTTTTTGTTTCGACCCATTGTTCTTTTGATGTTCCAACCTTTTCTAGATCGATAAAGTTGATTGTGATAAATATAATAAGCATAATGCCTGGCACGACATATTGTATCCACTTAAGTTTTGTTGCTATAACTGCACATAAGTAGAAAAAAAGAGAACACACTGCTCCAATTGATCCGAGAAACAAGAACTGTATTAGACTAGCTTCTTTAAATATTAGGAATGGAAGAGAAAATAAATAGCCGCAAAAAATATAAAGGCATAATGTCTTCAGTCTTGTATATGTTTTTAATTTCAATTTATCGATGCAAATAGAACAAAAAATTGCATACGCCGCAAGAATAGGAGCGAAGGGAACATAAAGTAGTTCTCGTAATCCAGCTAAGAAACTATATAATGTTTGTTGACTAGTTGTTAAGAGAAGCGTGCTAATAAGTAATAATAATAATAAAGCTGCTGTAAGCTTAGTAAGAACGTAAGAAAAGGTAGATGTTTTCTTCATATGGAACCTCCTTTGTTTAATATTTCACATTCATTATATAAGTTATTTTCATCATAATACATCTTTATTTTTGTCAATTATTATAGTCGTAATGACAATTATAATTGACAAAAATAAGGATATTATTTACAATTTTAATTAAATAAATGAAAAAGAGGGAAGACATGAAGCTTCAAAATCGAGTGAGGGAATTGCGAGCAAAGCATCGTTTATCACAAGGGGATTTAGGGAAAGCGATTGGATCATCACGGCAAACGATTAGTTTAATTGAGCGCGGGGATTATGCACCATCTATTGTATTGTCGCTAAAAATCGCACAAATTTTCAACGTACCGGTGGAGGAAATATTTGCGTTAGTGGAGGGGGAAGATGGAGATGAAGAGTAATCGAAAAAAACAATTTGATGTTGTGGGGAAAATAGCATTAAGTATGATGGGTGGCTTTTTAACATCTTATATAGCTTTAAATTTACTCTCGGATGAACCGAGAAAATTATCATCTAATACATTTATAGGTGTATGTACTATTTTTGGAATCGTAATGATGTACTACACTTGGAAGAATACACGTATGTTAGCGGAGGTACGCGATGAAGAAGAGAGCGTACAAGGAAGAAAATTAGGCATTATAAGTATATATTTACGTGTAGGTGATATAGTTACGCAAGCATGGTTTGTATATGCAGTTATTACATGTAGACGTGCACTGTTGCAGGATACAAATGTTTCATTTGCAGTGTGGAATTTAGTAGCTTCTATCGTCTGTTTAACTATTGTAGTGGTTATCGGGCTCATAACAAAGAATCGTTATAACAAGCTATATCCTGAACAAGGTGTAACATATATGGAATCTATGAAAATGTGGACGAAAAATGCAGATGAGGGATTAAAGCACATTGTGCATGAGGCTGGATATAAAGCGTATGAATTTACGAATACAATATTAGCATATGTATGGTGGGCTGCCGTTATATATACAGCGGCTAGTGATATCGATTTTGTATTAATTGGCCTAATCTCATTTATTTGGATATTGCATCTCGGAAAATTCATGTACGAAATGCATAGAAAAATGATTTATTAAGGGGAGAAAAAGGTGGATATTTTAAGAAGGCCAGCTGGTTCACTGACAGTGGCGCTCATTCTGTCCATTTTATACGGAGTGATCCGAACTGGGAAATTAGAAACAATCTTGAATATATGGGCATTATTGGGGATTTTTCTGGCAGTGGTAATCATTCATGAGTTAGGACATGTCGTATTCGGCGTAATAGGTGGTTTGACATTTAAATTTATGACAGTAGGGCCTATTACTGTTCAAAAAGAGAAGGGAAAAGTACGCATTCGAGAAAATAAATTATGGGCGTACTTCGGAGGCGTGGCAATGTTAATACCGCCTTCTATAGTAACACCTAACCTTTCAAAAAAATGGGCATGGATGACTTTAGGTGGACCAATTACAAGTTTACTATTTGGTATTACTTTTGGTTACATATACATGGTGAGTTATTATCAATATCTTTTATATTTTTCTGTTTTCCATTTTATAATTTTTGCGGTTACAATCGCGCCGATAAAAGGAACGCTTATGAGCGATGGTATGCAATTTCTTATTTTAATTAAAGATGATGAAAAGGCGAAGCAGCATGTATATAACATTCAAGTATCGAGTGAGTTATTTAGTTATAAGAGGCCGAAAGATTGGGATAAGAGATTAGTAGAACTTAGCGAAGATAAAATAAAAGAAAATAAAAATATAAGAGAGATCATGAGCGGACTTATGCTCGTTTTCCTTGCCCGATCGGATCAAAAGGGAATGGAAAGAGCAATACTATATGTAGAACAAGTTGCCCAACTTTCTGTCACGAAAGAAAATAAATATTTCGTTAGTAGTTTTCATAGTTGGTATCTTTTATATAAAGCTCTTTATCAGATGGATAGTCTTTCTCTGCAAGAAGCGAAGGAACATGGGAAGGCCATTACAAAAGTGGACTTACATGGGTATTATCGCACACAAGGAATTGTTAAATATTTAGAGGGCGATATGGAAGCGTCCCACACTTATATGAGGAAAGCAGACAAAGAATTAAAGAGTGCCGAGAAGAGTGAAATAGGATATTTACAATTAGAGAGAGAATGGTTTGAGCAGTTGAAAGAGAGGGTATCTTACGATGGGTAAGGTATCCTCTTTTTTCTATGTCGTCTTATGCCGTTCCATAAAAAGTCTGTGGCGAGTAAAATAAGATAAGCAGAGCAAAGCTTGGAGGAATTCTAGATGGAAATTTTAACGATTATTTTAATAGTCTTGCTTATTTATGCTGTTTTTAAAGTAGCATATGTAGCATTAAAGATACTCGCGATCCTATTAGTTATCTTTTTAATCGTAGAGTTCGGCAGTAAATTGCTTGGGGGATAGGGTATGTTGTGCGTTTTGAGTGTCGAAGGGTGTCGGTAAGTCGATAACCTGTGTCGAAACGTCGATATAATGAAAAAATCGTTGATATAAGTGGAGAAACGATCGATATATTTGAAAAATCGTTGATATATTTTAGTGAATACTGAATGGGGTATGTGGAAAAGAAGTTGCCGTGGGGGTAGCTTCTTTTTATTTTAGTGATGGGGTATGAACAGGAAAGAGTAACAAAACAAAAAAGCTGGAAGAGTATCTTCCAGCTTACGAGTTACTTTCAATTTGGCGACCGTTCTCTTCTTCATTGTCTTGTAAAAGGTTGAATACGTCTGCTAGGCAGAATGCAATGAACCAAGTCCATAGACCGTGGAAGAAAGCTGAGCTTAATTGAAGTGGTAATGTATAGTTAGTCATTGAGTAGGAAATACATCCGCCAACGATTCCGATCATTGTTAATAACATTGTTTTTTGTGCATTTTCGTCTGGATTGAAGAGGAAGTAAATGTATCCACCTAAAATTGAAGCGCTTACAAGCGTTTCGATTCCATTAAAAATGATATTCTCTCCAAGCTGAGTGTTTGTCCAGAAGCAGATTGTTCCGCCGATAATAGCAAACAGGACAGCTATTGTATATCTTATATATTGATTCATATGTTCATCTCCTTATGTAATAAGATGATTTGGAAGTCAAAAAGGTAGGTATAGTATATTGAAGTGAATTTTAGTTGTACGTATCTTTTTATAAAAAGATCATGGAAGAATAACTAAGATGATCGGTTTTTTAAACCGTTACGTGTATGGTGTTTGAAATATACCTGACTGCTCGTTTCTTTTTGCTTGTAAAAATAAGAGAAACTTCCAAGTCTATATACTCTTTTTTTGTGAGTCTGCTTTCATTATAACACATTTAGGGCCACAATAATAGAATTATCTGATTTTGTAATAAGTGTAAAAAATAAAAATCGCAAGGAAATACCACTAACAATGCGGTTTAGTGGAAGAAGGATTTTAATTTATTATGATGAAATATGTAATCAAGGTGAGATCTAAGAAGGAGGCTTACATACTATAAAAAATGTTTTGTAGCATGAATGTAAGGGAGGAGAGCTAACTTGGAGATCACAATAGAAAGATTAATAATTAGACCTTTTAAGAGTACTGATTTACAGGATGTATTTGCTATTTATAATAATGATGATACATGTAAGTTCCTATTACATAATAAGTGGACTCATGAAGACATGCAGAAAAGATTTAATAAGAAGCTAGCAAACAATGTACTTACTGAAGAATCAATATTAAGTTTGGCAGTTATATACAAGACTAAAGTAGTTGGTGATTTATCCGTATGGTACACAAATATGAAAGACACTGTTGAGATTGGTTATAGTTTTTCAAATGAAGTAGCTGGGAGAGGTTTGGCAACAGAAGCAGTAAGTAGTTTGGTATTTAAATTATTTAATGAATTTTATGTACATCGTATACAAGCTAATC
Source organism: Bacillus sp. K2I17 (assembly GCF_002209985.1). Classification (NCBI taxonomy): domain Bacteria; kingdom Bacillati; phylum Bacillota; class Bacilli; order Caryophanales; family Bacillaceae; genus Bacillus; species Bacillus sp. K2I17. The sequence continues at coordinate 108,087 of NZ_NJGF01000005.1, read as the reverse complement.
TTGATGCACGTAATACAGCTTCACAAAAATTGTGTGAACGAATAGGCATGAGAAAGGAAGCCCATTTTATACAAGATTTTTGGAGTAAAAATGAATGGACAGATAGTATTGTATACGGAATGCTATCCTCCGATTTGTAGTAATAAACTTCGTGATTTTATTATGCTAAAGGGTGCGTTAGTTGAATAACAAAGGGCATAACATATTGTATATGACTAATATGTTATGCCCTTTCATGTAGTAACCTTTTTTATATGCGTTTGAAACGGCCGACAATTTCAACTGTTTCAGTAATGTTCATGAATGCTTTGTTATCCACTTGACGGATAATACGTTTCATTTCGCCTAACTCATAGCGAGTCACGACAGTGTAAATCATTTTTTTCTTATGGTTTGTATAGCCGCCGACAGCATCTACCATTGTCACCCCGCGTATGCCGTGATGCAATAGTGCGCTTTTTATTTCCTCGCCTTTTTCTGTAACTGTCATTATCGTTAATTTAATATGTTTCGTATGCACAGCATCGATAACTTTGCTGACTACAAACCGGCTAATTAACGTATAAAGCGTAATATCCCATCCGAAAATAAATCCTGCTGCAACAAGTAAGATTAAGTTGAATCCAAAGATGATTGCTCCAATTGAAATATCTCGATGTTTCGCTACAATCAATCCAACAACATCAAAGCCACCTGTTGAAGAAGCAAATCGGAATATGATTCCGGAAGCTGCTCCGCAGATTACACCACCGAATACAGAAGACAGTAAAATATCGTCTGAAACTTGATGTACAGGGATAATGTTCATCGCTAACGATGATACAGCTACAAAGTACGCTGTTAAAAAGGTTGTCTTCTTGCCTAAGTAAAAGTGACTTAAAATAAGAAGAGGAATGTTTAGTAAAAAGATAAGTGCACCGATATTGTAGTGCATTAAATAACCGATAATCATCCCTACACCAGCGAATCCACCGCTAATCATGTTATGCGGGATAAAGAACATATTCATAGAAATTGCATACAAAATAGAGGCTACGAAAATAACAACCAACTGTATGATAAATTCTAAGTGAAATGTTTTAGCTGCTGGGAAGGATAAAAAGGCGGTGTCGGGAACGTAATCGGCGTCTCCTAGTTGACCCATAGTATGTTTCATCTCCATATTCATTTTTGATTACAAGAAGAGAATAAAGGTTTTTTCAAAAACTGGCAATAGTTTTATTATAATGCGAAAATTTTATAAATTTCTAACAAATTAAACCTATACAAGGATACGTGTGAATATACTAAAGAAAGCGAATACATTAGTTTTTTAGCATAGTTTTCTTGAGAAAATATGCAAAATACTTTTTTGACGATAAAAGGAAATAGAGAATGTTTGTTGAATGTGCTAAAATGACCTTATTAAGGATGTGAAGCGATGGAATTTTTATTGCAGGATGCAATTCTATATATATCGTTTGTAACGACAGCACTTTGTTTATTAGAAGTTTTCTTCCTTGCTAATGTTTCTCGCTTTGTGCGTCAGCAAGCATCAAGCGGTAGACAAAGAGCTTTTAAACTAGTTAATACGTGTGAAGAGGGTACTGGTAATGTAACGCTTTTCTCTATTTTTTATAAATATGGAATGATTCGTTCTGTGCGCAGACAAGAATCCAGTGAAGAGAATGACGAGGTCGGTCCGTATACACCAATGTTTCGCTAAATAATTACGAAACATTGGAGGAATGAACATGTTAAAATCATACCGAGCTGTGCTCGTTAGTTTATCATTATTACTTGTTTTTGTTTTATCTGGTTGCAGTAATGCAGCCCCAATTGATGCACATAGTACGGGAACTTGGGATCATTATTTCGTATATCCAATCTCGTTTATGATTCAATTTGTTGCTCATCACATACCAGGAGCTAGCTTCGGGATTGCTATCATTATTATGACGCTCGTTATTCGTTCAGCCATGATTCCATTAGCTGTTTCACAATATCGTAGTCAAGCGAAAATGAAGAAAATGCAACCTGAACTGCAGAAGCTGAAACAAAAATACGGTGATGTGGGTAAAGATCTTGAAAAACAAAAGCAGTATCAAAAGGAAATGTCGGAACTAATGAAATCAGGCGGTTGGAATCCACTAGCTGGTTGCTGGCCACTATTAATACAAATGCCGATTTTCTCTGCTTTGTATTATGCGATTAGCCGAACAGAAGAGATTCGCACATCGTCATTTTTATGGGTGAACTTAGGACATGCAGATCCTTATCATATATTACCGATTATCGCAGCGTTAACGACATTTATTCAGATGAAAGTTTTCCAATCTAATATTACACCTGGAGAACAAGTACAGATGCTGAAAGTGCAGCAAATTATGATGCCAGCAATGATTTTATTTATGGGATTTGCGGCGCCATCAGGACTTGTGTTGTACTGGATAACGGGTAACTTATTTACAATGACACAAACAATTGTATTAAGAAGAATAATGGAACGTGAAGAATTACAATTACAAAAAGCTTAGAACAACGCCGCTCGGGATGAGCGGCGTTTTTTTGTTAAGTCGTTAAGGAAATGTTAAGAAACCGACATTACTATAGGAATTGTATACGAAAGTGTACATGCTTTAGAAATATGAAGGAGGAAATTTCCTATGAAGAAGAAAACAGTTGGGTATTTAGCGATTGCAGGTGCTTTATCATTCGGAATCATTGGAGGAGTCGGTATTCCGGCATTCGCGGCAACGAATACTCAAGCAGCTGAGCAGTCTACAAAAACGGCGAAAAAAGATTTAGATGACGCTACAAAACAAAAAGTAAAAACGATTATGGACGATACAAAGAAACAGTTGAAGGAGTTAGGTGTAAAGCTTCCAGAGAAAGAAAAACGTAAAGATATGTTTGCGGGATTAGATGATCAAACAAAAGAAAAAGCGAAATCAATTTTAGAGCAAGAGAAATCCGGTAAATTAACACGTGAACAAGCAAAAGAAGAATTAACAAAGCTAGGCGTGAAGTTCCCAGAGAAGGGTAAGCATGGAGAGATGTTTGCTAACTTAGACGAAGCAACAAAAGAAAAAGCAAAATCAATTTTAGAGCAAGAGAAATCCGGCAAATTAACACGCGAACAAGCAAAAGAGGAATTAACAAAACTAGGCGTGAAGTTCCCAGAGAAGGGTAAGCATGGAGACATGTTTGCTAACTTAGACGAAGCAACAAAAGAAAAAGCAAAATCAATTTTAGAGCAAGAGAAATCCGGCAAATTAACACGTAAACAAGCAAAAGAAGAATTAACAAAGCTAGGTGTGAAACTTCCAGAGAAAGGTAAGCGTAAAGACATGCTTGCTGACTTAGATGAAGCAACAAAAGCAAAAGCAAAGTCTATTTTTGAACAAGAAAAATCCGGGAAATTAACACATAAGCAAGCAAAAGAAGAATTAACAAAACTAGGTGTGGAACTTCCAGAGAAAGAGAAGCATGAAGACATCTTTGCGGGATTAGATGAGACAACGAAAGAAAAAGCAAAAGCGATTTTAGAGAATGAAAAGAAACAATTAGAGGAATTGAACGTTGATTTACCGCACCATAAAGTGAAACTTTAATCAGTGGTGCATTTCCACTGATTATTAGTTGAACCAATCGGGCTTTTACGGGCAGTTAATATTCCAACTTCATCCTTGTATTCGCTGGATTTTAAGGTGGAAGTTTTACTGCCCGTTAATGCGGGGTAAATTTTTTATGAAAAAAGATGAGAAATAATTGAGTAAAGTCGTATCTTCCGTGTGGGCAACCGGAAGGTATGTATGTGAGGAGACTTTCTTTTAGAAAGTCTCCTCTTACTTATTGTCGTTTTTTGTTGGTAAATCGATATATTTTGAAAATCGCTGAGATAATTTTTACCGCTACGCTGTTCCAAAGATACTGGGGAATTAGAGAAATATTATAGCTTCTGTTATAATATAAGAAGAGAAACATTTCTTATGTTATATAAAAAAATATATTGATTTTTTCTAACAATTCAATATAATGAACAATAACTACAAAATTCGACATCAAGAAGTGATGATGAGGACTTGATCAATTTTTTACGATTCTCAGAGAGGGAAGCCTTTGGCTGTGAGCTTCCTAATACGGAAAAATGGATTACCACCTCTGAACTGCAGCAGTGAACGGATACCTAGTAATTGCTTGCCGGCAAAAACCGTTATTTAGACTTGAGAAATTGGTGAAGTATGTTACTTTACGAATTGAAACAAGGGTGGAACCACGAATATAACACTCGTCCCTTTTTTAGGGAGGAGTGTTTTTTTATTTCATTTTTGCATCACACTAGAATTGGAAGGAGGATACGCAGCATGCATCATGATGAGAAGAACAAAATTGGTTTAACAGTAGCACTTTCTATCGTAGTAGGAACGATTATTGGATCTGGTGTGTTTATGAAGCCAGGGAGCGTATTAGATTACTCGGGGAGTTCTAATATGGCTATTCTTGCTTGGGTAATTGGTGGTCTGTTGACGTTAGCAAGTGGTTTAACAGTAGCTGAAATTGGAGCGCAAATCCCGAAAAATGGTGGGTTGTATACGTATTTAGAGGAGATTTACGGAAGTTTTTGGGGATATTTATCAGGCTGGATGCAAACAATTGTTTATGGACCAGCTATTATTGGAACATTAGGATTGTACTTTAGTTCTTTAATGATTAATTTTTTCTATTTAGATAAAGTATGGAATTTACCAATTGCTATTGGAACAGTTGTGTTCCTTGGCGTTGTAAATAGTATGGGAACAAAATATGGAGGTATCGTCCAAACGGTTACGACAATTGGAAAGATGATTCCAATCGTATTAATTGTTGTGTTAGGTTTTTGGAAAGGAAATAGCGATATCTTTAATGTAGTAGTGCCGATATCAGAAAATCAAAGTATCGGTATGGCAATTTTAGCAACATTATTTGCTTATGACGGCTGGATTCTACTTGCTTCGATTGGCGGAGAAATGAAGAATCCAACAAAGCTATTACCGAAAGCGATGACAGTTGGGATTTTAATTGTAACGGCTGCTTACGTACTAATTAACTTGGCATTATTAAATGTGTTACCAGCAGCGAAAATTGTAGACCTTGGAGAGAATGCAACAGCGACAGCTGCGGGCATGCTACTTGGAGAATATGGCGGGAAAATCATTAGTATCGGTATTATCGTTTCTATTTTCGGTTGTTTAAATGGAAAGATTTTAACGTTCCCACGTATTCCGATGTCTATGGCAGAGCGTGGACACCTTCCGTTTTCTAAGTTTATCGCAAAGGAAAGTCCAAGATTTAAAACACCAGCAAATGCGATTACTGTTGAAATCATTTTAGGAATTATTTTAATGGTTATTAGTGATCCGAATAAGCTATCTGAGATTTCCGTATTCATTATTTATATTTTCTATGTAATGACGTTTATTGGTGTCTTCATTTTAAGAAAACGTAACAAGAATAAAGAGCGTGCATACAGTGTACCGTTATTCCCGATTGTACCAATCGTTGCGATTTTAGGATCATTGTTTGTACTTGGAAGTGCGATTATTAATGATCCGGTAAGTTGTTTCTTATCAATTGGAATTGTCTTTACTGGACTCCCAGTATATTGGTATTTAAATAAGAAGAACAAAACTAGTGTTTAATAATTAGAAGGCAGGCGTATGATACGCCTGTTTTTTTATTGTAAAAAAATTGTACTTGTGTTCAATTTCTTTTTTGGTTACTATAGTCGTAGTAACCAAAAAAGAAAGCGTGGGGAAAGACTTGAATTTTCGTGTGTATATTTTAGCTATCGCGGCTTTCGTAGTCGGAACGGTTGAGCTAATTATAGGAGGAACGCTCGATCTAGTTGCCAATGATTTAGGAGTATCTATTAGTGCAGCTGGTCAGCTTATAACAATATTTTCAGTAGTATTTGCTTTATCAGGTCCGGTTTTATTGGCGATAACTGGAAAATTCGAAAGAAAAAGATTATACATTGGGGCATTATCAATTTTCTTAATCGGAAATATTATTTCAGCATTTAGTGTGAATTATGGGATGTTAATGTTCTCAAGGGTTATTTGTGCGGCGAGTGGTTCGCTTATTATTGCACTGTCAGTAACACTTGCTTCTAGCGTTGTAGAACCACATTTTCGTGCGCGTGCAATTGGAATCATCTTCATGGGGATTAGTGGTTCACTTGTACTTGGAGTACCGCTTGGCCTTGTACTCGGAAATGCATATGGATGGCGTGCACCATTTGTATTAATTTCGGTATTAACAGTTATAGCAATCGCTTGTATTTCATTATTCTTAACGAAAGTACCACCGACATCAGTGTTATCAATAAGAGAACAAATTGCTACGTTAAAAGATAAGAAAATCGTAAGTGCACAGTTAACATCATTCTTATTTTTAACGGGTCATTTAACACTATATGCATATTTAACACCATTTTTAAAAGATGTGATGCATGTTGAAGCAGATTGGATTAGTGTATTTTACTTCATTTTCGGAATTGCAGCGGTACTTGGAGGCGGCCTTGGGGGCTTGCTTGCTGATAAATGGGGATCGAAGAAAAGTATTATTTCAATTATTATCGTATTTGCGTGTGCGATCTTCATATTGCCAATGATGACATTCTCATTCCCGCTGTTCATTATTATGATGGGAATTTGGAGTATGCTTAGCTGGGCTATTTCACCAGCACAACAAAATTATTTAATTGAAATTGCACCAGAATCAGCTGGTATTCAGCAAAGTTTAAATAACTCTGCGCTTCACTTAGGGATTGCTCTCGGTTCAACAGTAGGCGGAGTTGTTATTGAGAAATCATCTGTTATATATAATGCTTGGGTAGGTGGCGGCTTTATTATATTAGCACTACTTTGTGCAATTTTCTCGATTACGAGAGGACGTTCTGCTCAGTTTGCAAAAGAAGAATCTATCGTTTGATAGATTCTTTTTTATTTGTAAAAAATTGCAGGTTTTAGTAGGTGGATGGAGAAGGTTGTATGTAGCGAGGTGATGGAGAATGATGTCTAATTTCTCGGTATTTGGCATGATAATTGCTCTACTACCGATATTGATAGTTGTTGTTGTATTAAGGTGGGTCCGTTTCATCTATCAAAATTCAGAGAAACAAGTGGAGCAAAATGAGAAAATTATTGAGCTGTTGACGGAGATAAAGGAAAAAGATAAGTAATATATATTCGTTTAAAATTTGTTTCTCGTAAGTTATGAAGGCACTTATAAAGTGCTTTTTTATCATGTTTGAAAATTTAAAATATGTAATGTCCATTTGTCAATAGCAGCATGAGAGCAAATAATTTAAAGGTTGCTTATTACTTTGGAACTTTCTCAACAATTCGACAAGATACTACAAAAAAACCACCTATTCTCTTTTTTTCACTATAAGTACAATGAAACAGTAAGATTGCTTCATGTAGAAATTTATATATGGTGGTGGAGAGAATGAAACGAAAGATGGTAGGTAAATGGTTTAGTTTTTTAAGCGCTCTTATTATTTTATTAGGAATTGCAATGCCGCAAGTGAAGGCAGAAGTAATGAACAGAGAAACATATAAAATGGATTGGAGTTATAGTAAGTCGAAACAGCGTGAAATAAAGACAGAAATAATTAAAACGGCTTCGGGTAGTATTGCGTATTGTTTAACGCCTGATTTGCGTTCTCCAAATGGAGATGATTTGCCTGAGATGGGGAAATCATCTGATGCCGTATATCGTGTTTTATTAAATGGATATCCTCAAAAAAGCCCATCTGAATTAGGGGTAGCGACAGTAGAAGAGGCGCATTATGCTACACAATTAGCGGTATGGATTGCAGCAAATGAATTAACGGAAGAAGATTTAGTTGCAAAAAATGAACGAGTACATAATCTTATGAAGCGTTTAGTAGAAGCTTCAAAAAAAGAAACTGGATCACAAGATATATTTTTTAAAGTTAATCCTGTAGATCCACAAACTGCTACACAAAAAGGTAATTATTTAGAAACAGGATTTTATGCAGTGCAAACAAATGCGGTTTCTGGCTCTTATACAATTCTTCCTGAAAATGCTCCTAAAGGGCTTCGAATTGTAAATGAAAATGGAGAAGAAAAAAGTACATTATCAATTAACGAAAAATTTAAAATATTAATCCCGAAAGATACGAGTAGTGGTAATTTTAAAATGAAAGTGAAGTCTACTTTAACAAATTTACAAGCAATAGCTTTTAAAGGATCAGAAAAAGTTCAAAATACAACGGTATTGTTACAAAGAAATAGTGAGAAAATCAGTACAGATTTAGTGGTAAATTGGGAATCAGTAGGCTCTTTAAAGATTATGAAATTAGGAGAAAAAAAGGAATTATTAAAAGGAGCGGTGTTTGAAGTTTCTAATGAAAACTTTAAACAAAATGTCACGACTAATGATAAGGGGATTGCGGAGCTAGGGAATCTTCCAATCGGTATATATAGCGTCAAAGAAATTCAAGCGCCAGCTGGATATGTGTTAGACGGAAGTATTAAAAAAATTGAAGTGAAAACTGGTGAAACTGCTGTATTAGAGTTGAAAAATGAAAATATAAAAGGTGAACTAGAAATAACGAAAGTAAATATAGCGGATGGGAATACAAAATTACCAAATGCAGAGTTTACAATCTACAACGAACAAGGGAAAGAAGTAGTAAAAGGGAAAACGGATGAAAAAGGTGTAGCGAAATTTAAACTACCATACGGAAAGTACACGTATAAAGAAACAATAGCACCGAATGGATATGTAATAAGTGAAGAGACGTTTGCATTTGAAATAAAAGAGAATGGAGAAATTATTAAACATATCGTTCAAGATAAAAAAGTAGAAGGTGAACTAGAAATAACAAAAGTAGATGTAGCGGATGGGAATACGAAACTGCCAAATGCAGAGTTTACAATTTATAATGAACAGGGAAAAGAAGTAGTAAAAGGAAAAACAAATGAGCAAGGTATAGCGAAATTTAAACTACCATACGGAAAGTACACGTATAAAGAAACGATAGCACCGAATGGATATGTAATAAATGAAGAGACATTTGCATTTGAAATAAAAGAGAATGGCGAAATTATTAAACATATCGTTCAAGATAAGAAAGTAGAAGGTGATTTAGAAATAACGAAAGTAGATGTAGCGGATGGGAATACGAAACTGCCAAATGCAGAGTTTACAATCTACAACGAACAAGGGAAAGAAGTAGTAAAAGGGAAAACGGATGAAAAAGGTGTAGCGAAATTTAAACTACTATACGGAAAGTACACGTATAAAGAAACAATAGCACCGAATGGATATGTAATAAATGAAGAGACATTTGCATTTGAAATAAAAGAGAATGGAGAAATTATTAAACATATTGTGAAAAATAAGAAAGAAGAAAAGGCATCACTTCCTTCTAAGCCAAATAAGCCAACACCGAGTGGAGAAGTGAAACCTTCCGCTGATGTGAAGCCGATGCAACAACATAATACTCATAATGAAGTGCGTTTACCAGCTACTGGCGGCGTCGGCAATGAATTTAAGGCTTTATTCGTTTTAGGAATTGGTTTTATTATTGCTGGTGCTTATGTGTTAAGGATGAAAAATAGAAAAGAAATGTAGAAAAAAACGCCTTGTAATAGAGGCGTTTTTTTAGTATCTTAACTTCCTCAACAAACTCTTAATTTCCTCATCTTGCATGAAGAGATCCAGATGCTTTTCTGTAATTTTTGCAAGTGCAACGTCGTGATAGAAAAATTCTGTAAAGAACTTTACGAAAGGTTGCGACATTGTTTTCATCGCTTGCCATGACTCTTGCTCTACACCAGCAAATAAAATTTCGCGGTCGTCAACGATGAGTAGCAAGTAGCGTTCTAATGCGTTAGGTTCTTCAGTTGGGATTAGAAAATGCATGTTTTCTAAGTCTGTTTCTACTTTTCCAACTATAAGGGACTCGAGTTTGACGCCTTGTTTTGCTTTTTCTTCTAGTGAAGGAAGGTATTCTGAAAGAGTGTCATTCCAAGCTGAAATGCGAATTGATTCTTTTGCACTTTCGATGAGTTCTTTACTTTGAACTCGAATAGAAGATTGCATTTTTAAGCTCCACACACGGTCATCTGTAAATGATTTTTTTGATATATTCGTTTCTAATTCTTTAATGTTTGATTGAAATTCTGTCGTTAATTTTTCAATTGCGAGCTTTAGTGGTAATGCTGTATACAATTTTTTCTTTTCTGAAACAGAATCCATTACCATTCCTTTATCAATCAGGCGTGCTAGCACTTCATATATTTTTGCTTTTGGAACACCAGAATGCTTCACAATTGTTGTAGCATCTAATGGTTCATTGCTTGATACGACAACTTCATAAGCTTGGCTTTCATATTGTGAGAAACCGAATTTTTGTAACATAGTTCCCTCCGAACGAATGAGATGATATAGCTTAAGGATAATGAACTATTTGTTTTTGCACAAGTGGTAGTAGGTTTTCTACTCAGATTGAGATGAGAATTAATTTCAATTTTTTAATTTTATCCATTATACTTAATATAGTGATTAATATGATTACAATACAACGAGAAGGGGATGCTTGGGGGAAGATGTTGAGAAGTTTACGTTTAAAAATTGCGGTAGTATTTTCGGTGCTTATTTCTATGATGTTTGTAATATTAGGTACAGCTATGTATCAATTACAGAAAGAGAAGGAAGTGCGCTCCTTAGACCAGTATTCTCAAAATACGATGGATCTTGTGACAGAGCAACTTACGACATTTGTTCAAAGAACGGATGAAGATATGGGATATTATGCGAACAGTGAGATGGTTCGTAATATACTTCAAGACGGAGTTACTCCAGAAGAAGAAGCATTTTTGACGAAAGAGTTTTCAGAGTACAAAAAGAATCATCCTGGTATTTTAGACTTATATATTGGTACGAAAGATAAAAAAACATTAAGTGCCAATCTTGCTGAAGGTGGACAAGTGCCAGAAGGATATGATCCAACGACAAGACAATGGTATAAAGAATCAGAAGCTGATGTGAAAAAGGTTCACTGGGGACAACCTATGTATGAAATTGCAACAGGTAAGTTAAGTGTGGGAGTTTCTAAAGCAATTACAGCTCAAGATGGATCTGTGTTAGGTGTTGTTGCGATGGATGTATCGCTCGGAACAATTCAGAAGTTACTTCATAATATTCAATACAATAATGGCGGAGAAATGTTTATTATAAATGATAAAAGTATGGCTCTTGTTTACCCAGAGAAAATAGGGAAAGATGTTTCGAAAGAGCCACTTGTGAAGAGTTTAAATAAAGAGGTAACAAAATATGCTGTCACTACATTAAAAGGTGAAGATGTAGTTGTTTATAGCCAGTCATTTGATTTGATGAAATGGAAAATAGGAATTTTTTATCCGAAAGAAACGATTGATGGGCTATTAAATAGTATGAGAAATACAGTCCTTATAATGGCATGTATTAGTTTATTAGTTGGAATCGCAGCTTCATACTTGTTCTCAAGAAGATTAGCAAGACCATTGCAACTATTAACAAATCACGTTCAAAAAGTAGCAGAAGGTGACTTAACGTTGCAAATGAAAGTGACAAGTAAGGATGAAGTTGGAGAGCTGACGAATCATTTTAATCATATGGTTGAGCAAATGAATGAAATGGTAAGTAAAATTAAAAATAGTGTATCAACAGTGCAACAATCAACGAATAATCTACATTATTTAACGAATGAAACTGTAGCAGCTAGTAGAGAAGTATCAGGTGCAATGGATGATGTGAGCGGAGGAGCTTCTACTCTTGCTAATAGTGTAGATGAAGTTTCAGAGCAACTCGAGAATATGGCGCAGTCAGTGGAACAAATGAATAATTCGGTTGGTGAAATAAAAGGTGTGGCTGGCAAAGCTGAAGAGGCATCTAAGCAAGGATTAAATACGATGCGTAATTTAGTTCGTACAAGGGGCCAATCATCTTCGATTGTTGTTCATACAGAGGAAGCATCCGGAAAGTTAGAGCAAAGAGTTGGATCGATTCAAAATGTTGTAGAGCTTATAAAAGGTATTTCGGATCAAACGAATTTACTTGCTTTAAATGCTTCGATTGAGGCGGCGCGTGCAGGGGAACAAGGTAAAGGCTTTGCTGTTGTTGCCGAAGAAGTTCGAAAGTTAGCGGAACAATCGAAAGAGGCGACAGGAGAAATCGCAACGATGATTGGCGATGTACAAGTAGAGGTAAAACGAGTTGTAGAGGTTATAAGTAAATTAAAAGATATTGCAGATATACAAAATAAAGTTACAACAGAGGCAGAAACGGAATTCCGCACAATTATGTCAGTTGTAAATACAATTAGTACTTCAGTCGAACAAATTGTAGAAGAGGTACATAACATCGGTTACGAGCAAGGAGAAATTACAACGGTAATGCATACAATTGCTAGTACAAGTCAAGAAAGCGCGGCTGTTTCGGAAGAAGTAAATGCTGCAACTGAATCTCAAGTGAGTCATCTAGAAAAGGTAGCTCATACGATGGAAAGTTTGACGGAGCATATGAGAGACTTAGAAAGATTGGTTGAGCAGTTTAAAATAGAGGAATAACAAATTAGTAAAATGATGAGTATTTCGGTAAAATAGACAATGGATATATAAGAAGCAATTATAGGAGGAAGACTACTATGGCAATTGTTGACGTATCGATTATTCCAGTAGGAACTGGTAATCCAAGTGTTAGTGAATATGTAGCAGAAGTACAAAAGGTGCTAGAGAAAAATGCAGATCGCGTGAAGTATCAATTAACACCAATGAATACAGTAATTGAAGGAGATCTTCCTGTCATTCTAGAAGTAATTCAACAAATGCATGAAGTTCCATATACGAAAGGTGCACAGCGCGTTGCAACAACAATTCGTATCGATGATCGTCGTGATAAAGTAAGCACGATGGAAAAGAAATTAAACTCTGTTCGATCAAAATTATAAGGAAAAGCAGCGATCTTCGCTGCTTTTTTCATATAGGAGGTAGATAAGATGAGTGAAAAGTTTAACGAACAATTTGACGGGTTACTAGAAAAATACACAGAACTATTACTTGGAGAGAGCAATGCAGAGAGAAAAGAACAGGTGCAGAAGTGGGCACTGTATTCTTACATAGCGAAGACGATGCCGGCTTTAGTGAAGCATTGGAATGAGACATATCCTGATGCGAAAGAAGAGATGGTACAGTTAATTACAGATATTAAAAAGTTGAATGAAGAGAAGAGAAATGAGCAATAAAAAACTTGAGGTAAATATAATCTCAAGTTTTCTGTATTAATATCCTTATATAATTTACATGGAATATAAAGGGTTTTATAAGCATGTCGAATATTTTCGACATGCTTATTTTGTGCCTAGTAAAGTCGTTTTTTCTAAATGTCGAAAAATATTCCCTGCATATTTATAAGCGAGAATATAGGTTTTTAAATGTTTTTATAGTATTTTATAAATTATCTAAATAATTATTTGTATCCAATAATTTTAAACAATGATATAATTTTGAAGAGGGGTAAAAAACAGATAAATTACAGTCATAGGGGTGAATTACATGGAACAATTAATGCGAAATTCGTTTCTTTTTTTGTCAAAAAATAAAGCGCTAACAAAACTGGCTAAAAAGTACGGTTTACGCTTTGGTGCAGGTCGCTTTGTCGCAGGGGAGACAATTGAATTAGCGACAGCAGCTATTAAACAATTGAACAAGCAAGGACTTTGTGTAACAATCGATTATTTAGGGGAATTCGTTGATAATGAAGCGGAAGCAAATGAAATGGCTAACCAATCGATTGAAGCAATCCGTGCAATTGGAAGAGAAGGTCTTGATTCGCAGCTTTCTTTAAAAATGACTTCTATGGGATTAGATATCTCTGATGAAATCGTAATGAACAATATGCGCCGTATTTTAGAAGCTGCAAAAGAAAATGGTGTGTTTGTTACCATTGATATGGAAGACTATACACGCTGCGGAAAGACAATTGATATCTTTAAACAGTTAAAATCTGAGTACGATAATATTGGTACAGTTATTCAAGCTTACTTATATCGTACAGAAAAAGATATGGAAGAATTAAATGCTTATAGTCCTAATTTACGTCTTGTAAAAGGAGCTTATAAAGAACCTGAAGAGGTAGCGTTCCCGGAGAAGAAAGATGTAGATGATAACTATAAAAAAATTATTAAAATGCACTTATTAAATGGAAATTATACTGCGATTGCTTCACATGACGAAGCGATTATTGAATATACGAAAAAACTTGCCGAAGAACACAACATTCCAAGAGACCAATTTGAATTCCAGATGTTATATGGTATTCGTAATGAGCGTCAACTTGAGCTAGTAAAAGAAGGTTACAAAATGCGTGTTTATGTGCCTTATGGAAACGACTGGTATGGCTACTTCATGCGTCGTCTAGCAGAGCGTCCAGCAAACGTTGCGTTCGTGTTAAAAGGTATGGTTAAAAAATAACCAAGGAGAAAATACTCCTTGGTTATTTTAATTGCTGAAATGCGTAATGTGCCATTTTCTTCGTATCAGGATATAGCTGCGTGCGAGTAGAAGATAAAACAACATTAATGACGCGTTTACCGTCTTTTTCATCCACTGTTACGACCGTATATTTTCCGAGTGCTGATAGACCGCTTTTACTTCCAATTGCATATGGATCGTCATATAGTTCTTCTCGTCCATAGTTTGCGATGTTTGGAGAGCGTTCTGAAGTATGTAGAGTTGTACGTGTTGAATTCATATATTCTAAAACAACTGGGTACTTTAATGCTTCTTTCGTAATCATAGCAATGTCATATGGCGATACTTTATTTCCAAGTGCATCAGCACCACTTGCGTTTTTGAAAGTCGCATGCTTTGTACCAAGTTCCTTCGCTCTTGCATTCATCATTTTTACAAATTCATTTTTTGATCCTGCGATATGTTCTGCGATGGATTCAGCTATCGGGTCTGCACTAATGATAAGCATAAGCTTTAATGCCTCATCCCGCTTTAACTTTTCCCCGGCACGAAGTTTAATTTTCTTACTTTGACTTTCTGTTTTAATTGCGTTCTCTGTAACTGTAATTTCTTCATTTTCTTTTACATTCTCTAGTAAGAGTAAGGTAGTCATCATTTTCCCTATACTAGCCGGATAAGAGCGTTCATCTTCCCGTTTCCCATACAAAATTTCACCTGTGTCTGCATCGATTGTAATGCCATATTGCCCAGTAATGTTAGGTTGATCCGCTCTTACAGCTTGTTGCCTTTGTGCATAAGAGAAGAAAATCATCCCTGTAAATAGTGTAGCAATCATTACAATCATAACTATTGTTCGTTTCATCATCGTTCCCTCTTTTGTTTTCCATATGTACAAATAAATTGGGCAGAAAAAGCAGCCATTACCCATTATGCCACGTTTTCTGCCCAAAAATATACCGTTATTTTTCGCCCATATTATGCTTCTTATATTGTTGGTTATTACCTTGACGGCCCTTTTCCACACCGTGATTATGAGGACCTGCATTTCCAGTTACGCTTGCTGCGCTAATTCCAGCCTTTGAAGGGTTCTTCTTAAGTTTTGCCATATATATTCCTCCAGTTTCGTCAGATTATAAAAAGGAAAAGTGCATTTTAATGAAGAAAATACACATGTATAGCATAGCCAAATGAAAGAAATATATTTATTTCAGAAAATTTTATCAATAAATATATTGCGAAAATTCAAACTGTATCATATATTTATTAGTAGAGGCTCACTCATTGATTGCGACTTATGTCGAAAAATTGAATGAGCATTCATTCAAGAATAGGGGGAGAAATGGATGTTCCAAATTAAAAAGGCTGCTGTTCTAGGTTCAGGCGTAATGGGTTCAGGAATTGCGGCACACTTAGCTAATATTGGTATTCCGACATTATTGCTTGATATTGTACCACCTGCGCTAACAAAAGAAGAGGAAGCGAAGGGACTTACATTAGAACATAAAAGTGTGAGAAATCGTTTTAGTAATACGGCTGTGCAAAAACTATTAAAGCAAAAACCAGCTCCTCTGACAGTGAAAGGAAATCTAGCACTGATTGAAGCAGGTAACTTAGAAGATGATCTTGAGCGTCTAGCTGATGTAGATTGGATTATTGAAGTAGTAGTTGAAAACTTAGATATTAAAAAGAAACTATTTGAAAAAGTAGATGCTGTTCGTAAACCGGGTTCTATTGTAAGCTCGAATACGTCAGGCATTTCAGTAGAAAAAATGGCAGAAGGTCGTTCAGACGACTTCCAGAAGCACTTCTTAGGCACACACTTTTTTAACCCACCACGATATTTAAAACTTCTAGAGGTAATACCGACGAAAGAAACAGATCCACAAGTATTAAGCTTCATGAAACTATTTGGCGAAGATGTTCTTGGAAAAGGCGTTGTTATCGCAAAAGACACACCAAACTTTATTGGAAACCGCATCGGTACGTATGGTTTATTAGTAACTCTTCAAGAGATGATAAAACGCGGCTATAGCATTGGGGAAGTTGATTCTGTAACAGGCCCACTTATTGGTCGTCCGAAGAGCGCAACGTTCCGTACATTAGATGTTGTCGGTTTAGATACATTCGTACACGTTGCAAATAACGTATATGAAAACGTACAAGAAGAAGAGCGTGATGTATTTAAAGTACCAGCCTTCATGCATGACATGCTTGATAAAAAATGGCTTGGAAGTAAAACAGGTCAAGGCTTCTTCTTAAAACAAGGAAAAGAAATTTTAGAACTAAATCCTGAAACGATGGAATACGAAGCTCGCAAAAAATTAAAAGCTGCATCTATCGAGTTAAGTAAACAAGAAAAAGGTTTATTGAATAAATTGAAAGCGCTTGTATACGCGAAAGACCGCGCAGGAGAGTTGTTATGGAACATCATCACACCAACTCTTTTATACTCTGCAAAACTTCATAAAGAAATTGCTGACGATATCGTTGCAATTGACCAAGCGATGAAGTGGGGCTTCGGCTGGGAGCAAGGACCGTTTGAAGTTTGGGATGCAATCGGCGTTGAAAAGTCCGTTCAAAAGATGGAAGAAAACGGCGTAGTTGTTCCGACTTGGGTGAAAGAAATGTTAGAGAAAGGTTTCACTACTTTCTACAAACATGATAACGGAGATAGCTACTATTACGATAATGGTGAATATAAGCTAATCGAACGTAATAAAAAGGCAATTTCTCTTAAGCAATTAAAAGCGAAAAATGGCGTATTAAAGAAAAATAGCGGAGCGAGCTTAATTGATTTAGGTGACGGCATCCTTTGCTTAGAATTCCATTCGAAGAGCAATGCAATCGGTATGGATATTACGCAAATGATTAACTACGCTGTTGATGAAGTAGAAAAGAATTATAAAGGTCTTGTTATCGGTAACCAATCGAAGAACTTCTGCGTTGGTGCGAACCTAGCAATGATTTTAATGGAAGCGCAAGATGACAACTACTTTGAAATTGAGTTGGTTGTGAAAAACTTCCAAGATGCAATGGCGAAAATTAAATACTCTTCTAAGCCAGTTGTAGCAGCACCATACGGTATGACGCTTGGTGGAGGTACAGAAGTTTGTTTACCAGCAGCGAGCATTCAAGCTTCTAGTGAAACGTATATGGGCTTAGTAGAAGTTGGTGTTGGCTTAATCCCTGGCGGAGGCGGTAATAAAGAGCTATACATTAAACACTTAAATAAAATGCCAAACGGTGTAGAGTTTGATCTGCAAAAAGTTGCGAATAAAGTATTCGAATCTGTAGCGATGGCGAAAGTTTCTACATCAGCACAAGAAGCTGTATCGAACAACTTCTTAGGCGATAAAGACGGTATTAGTGTGAATGGTGATCACTTACTATATGATGCGAAACAAAAAGCACTTTCTTTATATGAAGCTGGCTATAAAGCGCCGATTCGTAAAAAGATACCAGTTGTTGGTGAAACAGGATATGCAACTCTTGTACTTGGTGCAGAAGCAATGCACTTATCAGGTTACATTTCTGAACATGATCTTCACATTGCGAAGAAACTTGCATATGTCATCGCGGGCGGAAAAGTGCCGTACGGAACAGAAGTTGATGAGCAGTATTTATTAGATGTAGAACGTGAAGCATTTATTAGCTTAGTAAGTGAGATGAAATCACAAGCAAGAATGCAGCACATGCTTGTAAAAGGAAAGCCATTACGTAACTAATAACGAGGGGAGATATCGTTCATGAGAGAAGCTGTCATTGTTGCGGGAGCAAGAACACCAATTGGAAAAGCAAAGAGGGGTTCATTAAAAACAGTTCGTCCTGACGATCTAGGGGCGTTAGTAGTAAAGGAAACATTAAAGCGTGCGAATTATGAAGGACCAATCGATGATTTAATTTTCGGTTGTGCGATGCCAGAAGCAGAGCAAGGGTTAAATATGGCTCGTAATATCGGGGGACTAGCGGGACTTTCTTACGATGTTCCAGCTATTACAATTAACCGTTACTGTTCTTCAGGGTTACAAAGTATTGCTTACGGAGCGGAGCGCATTATGCTTGGTCACTCGGAAGCTGTATTATCAGGCGGAGCGGAATCAATGAGTTTAGTTCCGATGATGGGACACGTTGTTCGTCCAAATAGTCGCCTTGTAGAAGCAGCTCCAGAATATTATATGGGTATGGGACATACAGCAGAGCAAGTTGCTGTGAAATATGGAATTTCTCGTGAAGAACAAGATGCATTTGCAGTAAGAAGTCATCAACGTGCTGCGAAAGCATTAGCTGCAGGGAACTTTGCTGATGAAACAGTATCTGTAGATGTAACGTTACGTACTGTTGGATCAAACAATAAACTGCAAGAAGAAACAATCATTTTCGCACAAGACGAAGGTGTAAGAGCAGAAACGTCGCTAGACATTTTAGGTAAATTACGTCCAGCATTTAACGTTCGCGGTTCTGTAACAGCTGGTAACTCTTCACAAATGAGTGACGGTGCAGCATCTGTACTATTAATGGATCGTGAAAAAGCAGTGAGTGATGGCATGAAACCACTTGCGAAATTCCGTTCATTTGCAGTAGCTGGTGTACCACCAGAAGTAATGGGAATTGGCCCAATCGCTGCAATTCCAAAGGCGTTAAAATTAGCTGGTTTAGAGCTATCTGATATTGGCCTATTCGAACTAAATGAAGCATTCGCTTCTCAATCGATCCAAGTTATTCGTGAACTTGGTTTAGATGAAGAAAAAGTAAACGTAAACGGCGGTGCAATAGCACTTGGACATCCACTTGGCTGTACAGGAGCAAAACTAACACTATCTCTTATTCACGAAATGAAACGCCGCAACCAACAATTCGGTATCGTAACAATGTGTATCGGCGGCGGAATGGGAGCAGCAGGAGTGTTTGAATTACTATAAAAAAAGTGGAAGTGGCTTGCTCAGAACAGGAGGGCGTTGGAAGCCCTGACGTAGAGGCGCTTTTTGCCTCACAGGAAGGGATGAAACGACCGATTGTTCTAGCCACTGGAACTGGATTATGAAAAAAAGTGGAAGCGGCTCGCTCAGAATGTGAGGGGGATGGAGCTTCAGACGTAGAGGCGTTCTTTGCCTCGCAGGAAGAAGCGAAGCCACCGAACATTCTAGCCGCTGGAACTAGATTAAAAAAAGTGGAAGCGGCTCGCTCAAAATGAGACGCCGCCAATACAAAGAATGGAAGCAACAAAGGTTTATAAAAAAGAAAATTGAGAGCCAGCTTCTTTCAAAAAGAAAGAAGCTGCTTATGAAAATATGAAGGAGGAAATTTTTATGGAAAAAACAGTAGGAAATGCGGTTAAAGGCGGTAGCTTTTTAGTTGATGAGATTACGATTGATCAAGTGTTTACGCCAGAGGATTTTTCATCTGAGCATAAAATGATTGCAAAAACGACAGAGGACTTTATCGTAAATGAAGTTCTTCCAGAGCTTGAATATTTAGAGCAACACGAGTTTGATCGTTCTGTTCGTCTTTTAAAAGAAGCTGGGGAACTTGGTTTATTAGGCGCTGACGTACCAGAAGAGTACGGCGGAATTGGCCTTGATAAAGTAAGCTCAGCGTTAATCGCAGAGAAATTCTCGCGCGCTGGTGGTTTTGCAATTACTCACGGTGCTCACGTAGGTATCGGATCATTACCAATCGTGTTATTCGGTAATGAAGAGCAAAAGAAAAAGTATTTACCATTACTTGCAACTGGTGAAAAATTAGCGGCATACGCATTAACAGAGCCAGGTTCAGGGTCTGATGCATTAGGTGCGAAAACAACTGCACGTTTAAATGCAGAAGGTACACATTACGTATTAAATGGTGAAAAACAATGGATTACAAACTCTGCATTCGCTGACGTATTTATCGTATATGCAAAAATTGATGGAGAGCACTTCTCAGCATTTATCGTAGAGAAAGAATATGCTGGCGTATCTACAAGCCCAGAAGAAAAGAAAATGGGTATTAAATGTTCTTCAACTCGTACGTTAATTTTAGAAGATGCATTAGTACCGAAAGAAAACTTACTTGGTGAAATCGGTAAAGGTCATATTATCGCGTTCAACATTTTAAATATCGGCCGTTATAAATTAGGTGTTGGTACAGTTGGATCTGCGAAACGTGCAGTAGAAATTTCAGCACAATATGCAAACCAACGTCAACAGTTCAAACAACCAATCGCTCGCTTCCCATTAATTCAAGAGAAACTTGCGAATATGGCAGCGAAAACATATGCAGCTGAAAGCTCTGTATACCGTACAGTAGGTTTATTCGAAAGCCGCATGAGCACATTATCTGAAGAGGAAGTAAAGGACGGTAAAGCAGTAGCAGCTTCTATCGCTGAATATGCAATCGAGTGTTCTTTAAATAAAGTATTCGGTTCTGAAGTACTAGATTATACAGTTGATGAAGGTGTTCAAATTCACGGTGGTTACGGATTTATGGCAGAGTATGAGATTGAAAGAATGTACCGCGATTCTCGTATTAACCGTATTTTCGAAGGAACGAACGAAATTAACCGCCTAATCGTACCAGGTACGTTCTTACGTAAAGCGATGAAAGGTGAATTACCACTTCTTCAAAAAGCACAAAAATTACAAGAAGAGTTAATGATGATGATGCCAGAAGAAGTAGGCGATGAGCCATTAGCACTTCAAAAATATTTAGTAACTAACGCGAAGAAAATCGGCTTAATGGTAGCTGGATTAGCTGCTCAAAAATACGGTAAAGCATTAGATAAAGAGCAAGAAATTCTTGTGAATATCGCTGACATCGTAAGCAACCTATACGCAATGGAGTCAGCTGTTCTTCGTACAGAAAAGGCAATTAAAACAACTGGTCTTGAAAAGAATAAACAAAAAGTGTTATACACTGAAGTATTCTGCCAAGAAGCGTTCAACGAAATCGAAGCAGATGCGAAAGAAACACTTATCGCAGTTGAAAACGGCGACATGCTGCGCATGATGTTATCATCATTACGTAAATTAACTCGCCACACACCACTTAACGTAATTCCGAAGAAACGTGAAATCGCTGCGAAAATTTTAGAAGATGAGCGTTACACAGTTTAATAGCTGTAAAGAAAAGTAGTCGTATAAACGGCTACTTTTCTTTTTTTTTTGCAAAAATGAAAATTTTAGTGACAAAAAACTAATACCATTAGTATAATGAAACTAATGGTATTAGTTTTCGTGAAAAGGGAGCTGGAAATATGAGAGTGATACATGAAAAAACGGTATATCAATTGTCATTTTTGCCAAGAGTGTTTCCTGTGAATTGTTACTTTGTCGAGGAAGAAGATGGTTTAACTTTAATTGATGCGGCTTTGCCATATAGCGCAAAAGGTATTTTACAGGCGGCTGAAAAAATAGGGAAACCAATTACGAATATTGTATTAACACATGCGCATGATGATCACATCGGTGCATTAGACGCATTAAAGGAAGTGCTTCCTAATGTTCCAGTCTATATTTCTAAGCGGGACGCAAAGCTTTTAGAAGGAGATACGACGTTACAAAAGGATGAACCGAATATACCGATAAAAGGCGGTGTACCTAAAAAGGTAAAAACGGTACCTGATGTTTTATTGGAAGATGGCGACCGAGTTGGATCGCTTCTTGCGATTATGACGCCGGGACATACGCCAGGCTCCATGTCGCTTCTTGATGTACGAAATAAAGCTCTTATTGTCGGGGATGCCTTCCAAACAAGAGGAGGTATGGCTGTTTCGGGACAAATGAAATTTTGGTTTCCGTTTCCTGCAATGGCAACGTGGAGCAAAGAAATATCATTACAAAGTGCAGAGAAGCTAAGCGAATATGAGCCTTCCTTACTTGCGGCAGGACATGGGAAAATGATAAAGAATCCAGGTACTGTCATAAAACATGCTATTAAGGAAGCTAAGCGGAATATAGAAAGTAGAAAAGAGGGTTAATTTATGTCACCAAGAATCGGACTTACATTACAGAAAATTGTAGAAACAGCAGCAGAAATTGCAGATACAAATGGAATACAAGAAGTAACGTTAGCTTCATTAGCGCAAACATTAGGGGTACGTTCCCCCTCGCTATACAATCATGTGAAAGGTTTACAAGATGTACGGAAAAATCTTGGCATTTACGGAATCAAACAGCTGTATAACAGACTGGAAGAAGCGGCCGAGGGTAAACGGATGGATGAAGCAATTCATGCTTTGGGAGAAGCGTATGTAGCATTCGTACGCAAACATCCTGGACTGTATGAAGCAACTTTTTTACGAGATGAAGAAGTAAGAA
Source organism: Bacillus sp. K2I17 (assembly GCF_002209985.1). Lineage (NCBI taxonomy): Bacteria > Bacillati > Bacillota > Bacilli > Caryophanales > Bacillaceae > Bacillus > Bacillus sp. K2I17. The sequence continues at coordinate 85,283 of NZ_NJGF01000005.1, read as the reverse complement.
AAGCAGGTGACGGAATTGTAAAGCTTTGTCTTCATGTTTTACAACAATACGGCTTAGAAGGAGAGAATGCACTTCATGCGACGCGTGGATTCAGAAGTATTTGTCACGGGTTTGCGTCGATTGAACAGCAAGGGGGATTTGGTCTACCGTTAGATTTGGATATAAGTTTACATGTATTATTGGAAACGTTTATTAAAGGATTACATGTAATAAAAGATTGAATAAGAAGAGAGACAGTCAGCAACCTTAGGAGAAATTCTAAGGTTTTTTAGTGTATATGATTTCAAAAGAACAGAATACTAAAGGAGAATGTATGAAGAAAGGTAGGAGTATTCTATGCAAAATTTAACAGAGCTTGAAGTAGAAAACTTACGCCATTTAATTGGTGGACATGCAACAATTATTAATAAGTTAGACCAGTACGCACAGGCTTGTACAGATCCACAACTGAAACAAATGCTACAAAAGGATGCACAAGATGCACGAAATACGAAACAGCAATTGATGACTTTTCTAGGATAGGAGGAAGCGACAGATGAATGAAAAAGATATGGTAAATGATTATTTAGCAGGATTGAATGCAAGTTTAACAAGTTATGCAAATTATATTTCTCAGTCTGATAATGAACAGTTACATCAAACGTTAATCCAAATTCGTAATCAGGATGAGATGCGTCAACGTAATATGTATGAGTACGCAAAGCAAAAGAGTTATTATAAGCCAGCTGCACCTGCTAACCCAATGGTTGTACAGCAATTAAAAGGTCAATTAAGTGCGGAATAATGGGATGAAGAAACGAGCGAATGAAGTCGCTCGTTTTTTTGTTTTGGGCATGTCAATAAATATATAATAAATATTTTTTAAGTTGTAACAAATATGACGAAAATGGAATATAACAATTCACAAAAAGGACAAAAGTTTGCTCAATATTTCACAAAGCATCCATGGTTTATATCGTGGGAATCTCTATAATTAGGAGTGTAAAGAACAAAAGAAATAGATTATATGATCAATTAGGAGAGATTGCTATGAAAAGAAATACAAGAAAAATTGCAATTATCGGTACTGGATTAGTTGGATCAAGTTGTGCATATTCCATTGTAAATCAAGGCATTTGCGAAGAACTATTATTAATTGATATAAATCATGAACGTGCAGTTGGGGAAGCAATGGATTTATCACACTGCATTAACTTTACAAATACAAGAACAAAAGTATATGCAGGAAGCTATGAAGACTGCAAAGATATGGACATCGTTATTATTACAGCAGGACCAGCACCAAAACCTGGACAAAGTCGCTTAGATACTTTAGGAGCGAGTGCGAAGATTATGGAAAGCATTGTTGGCGGCGTAATGGAAAGTGGATTTGATGGTATTTTCTTACTTGCATCGAACCCAGTTGATATTATTACATATCAAGTGTGGAAATTATCTGGATTACCTAGAAATCGTGTGATCGGTACTGGTACATCACTAGATTCTTCTCGCTTAAGAACAATTTTATCTGAAATGTTGCATGTAGATCCTCGTAGTATTCATGGGTATTCTCTAGGAGAACATGGTGATTCTCAAATGGTTGCTTGGTCTCACGTAACTGTTGGCGGAAAGCCGATTCTACAAATTTTAGAAGAGAAAAAAGACCGATTTGGTGAAATAGATTTAGATGAAATTGTTGAGAAGACTGCAAAAGCTGGATGGGAAATTTATAAACGAAAAGGTACTACTTATTACGGAATCGGAAATTCTCTAGCATATATTGCGAGCTCAATCTTTAACGATGATTACCGTGTCATTGCTGTATCAGCTATTTTAGATGGGGAGTACGGTGAGTATGATATTTGTACAGGAGTGCCAGCTATTATTACTAGAGATGGTATAAAAGAAATTGTAGAACTAAACTTAACAGAGGATGAAGAGTCTCGATTCGCAAAATCAAACGATATTTTACGTGATTATATGAAAACAATTGGTTACTAACTTATAGGAGAAGGTGAAACAAATGAAGGAATATATAATGTCTCGTGTATTTAAAGCATCTGCTGGAATCGCACAAGGTATTTTCGTATCCCTTGGAATTGGTTTACTAATCGAAAATATAGGAAGAATTGTTGATATTCCGTTGCTTATTACAATCGGAGTTGTTGCAAAATCGCTTATGGCACCAGCCATTGGTGCCGGAATTGCCTTTATGCTCGGTGCAAATGGTCTTGTAATCTTCTCGGCTATGGTAGCTGGAGCGATTGGTGCTGGATCCATTTCAATTACTGAAGCAGGTCTAATTATTAAAACAGGTGAGCCAATCGGTGCATTATTAACAGCGACTTTAGCTGTATATATTGGTAAACGTTTAAGTGGAAAAACTGCGTTAGATATGATGCTCGTTCCATTTGCAGCAATATTAGGTTCTGGTTTAGTTGGTATTTGGTTATCTCATAATATTACTCCTGTTTTAAATACAATTGGAGCATTCATTAAAGATAGCTCAGCTGGTAGCCCGTTCATCGCTTCTATTGTTATTGCAGTCGTTTGGGGACTATTACTTATCTCTCCAGCTTCATCAGCTGCGTTAGCGATCGCACTTAGCTTAGACGGTGTTGCAGGTGGTGCTGCTCTTGCAGGCTGCGTTGCTCAGTTTATCGGATTCTCTGTAATCTCAGCGAAAGAAAATAATTTAGGCGGCATATTAGCTCAAGCGCTTTGTACTCCGAAAGTACAGTTGCCAAATATCACTAAAAATCCAATGATTCTCGTCCCAACTGTCGTCGCCAGTGCTATAGTTGGTCCAGTATCCGCATTAATTTTCCAACTAGAAGCAGGAAAAGAAATTGCAGGTCTTGGATTAAGTTCTCTTATCGCACCAATTAATTTAATTTCTAGCGAAGGATGGGAAGTTGTCCCAGCGATGGTAATCACTTATATCATCATTCCAGTAGCTGTTTCTTATATACTTTACATTGCTCTTAAAAAAGCAGGTCGTATTCACTCTGGTGATATGACTGTACCGCAATCTTAAATTGAAAATCTCCTTTTATATAGAGAAAAGCAGACTGGAAGCTACAGTCTGCTTTTTACATTTTGTGATTTTGTTTTACTGGAACACGTACAGTTTCTTTTGCTAATAAAAGCTGAACGCCGAAGTAAAGTATGCTTGCAAGCGTCATTCCAGAAATGGCGTCTACAAATGCGTGTTGCTTCGTAAATAGCGTTGATAAAATAATAAGCGTACCGAAGAAGGTAAGAATATAATATTCAAAAGCATGTTGTTCTCTACGTTTAAAGGCAGCTAGCATAATCACAAAGGTAGTAAGAACGTGAATGCTAGGGAAACAGTTTACCGGTTGGTCGATACTATAAATATAGCGGACTAGTTCGGAAAATACGTCGGATCCAACGACTGTTGGACGTGGTACAGTTGTCTGCCAAAAATAATAAATAGAAAAACAAGCAAGTTTTCCAAGAATTATACTACTTAAAGTGACATAATATTGTTTTCGATTCGCAAAGCAATAATAAATAAGTGCGCCGTATAAGTAAGGAAACCAAAGTAAATAAGGAATAATAAATGCTTTCACAAATGGAATCCAATCATCTACTACAGTTGTGACATCTACTGCGTGTACAGTAGATTTATTTAATACATCGTAAAGGGGACTTACGAGTACGAGTAGAAGTATATAACTTAACGGAAGAAAAGATGAAAGTTTAAATTTCTTCATGATAATCTCCTATGTTTAGTAATGTAAATAAATTCAATTGATTATAATATAGAAACGTCATTTGAGCTATCGATTTTACTTACATTTTCTTGAATTCACCTTACGTTTTTGTCACTTGACTTAAAAGAAGGGGAGGGTGCTGAATGAAGCGTTTATCGTATTTCTTATTTTTTATATTGATATGCCTAGTCAGTGCGGGGTGTGCAAAGGATAAAGAAGGAGAGAAATTAGAATATAACGGAAGAGCACTCGTAATTGGAGTTATTGGAGAAAAGCCGAAAGATACGTTTAGGAATATAAAGTTTGAGGAAATGAAGTTAGAGGAACTGGAAAAGAAATCTAAGGAAGTGGATGGTTTTTTTATAATGAAAGATCACTTTCAAGAAGCCTCAAAAGAGCAGTATAAAAATGTATTTTCATCGCTAAAGAAACCAGTATTTTTTATCGGTTTGCAAGATAAATCATATTCAACGTTTATTACAAAGGGGATAGAGTATAACAGTGCACGAAAAGATGTAAATGCTATGTATACGCAAGGCTTTGCAAATATCGGAAGTGGTGAAGGACAACAATGGGCAGTCGGTTTGTCCAATGGTGGAAATACTGAAGAAAGTATTCATAATATGTATATCGTCGTATTTCAAACAATTGCAGATTATTTGAATAGATGATGAAGGAGCCTGTAAACGAGGCTTCTTATTTTTTTATGTAGAAGCATATAACAATGTGATTGAGAAGCTCACGAAAGCTTTACAATGTATGCCAGATGCATTCGCTGCTGTAATGATACCGATTTATAATTTTATATCAGCTATTGCAGATTTAATTATAAAGTTTTAATGAAGCGCATCCAGGAAGCGGTTATATAGTGGTTCAAATGATTTCGTTATTTATGCGATTACTTGTTGGGATTGCTAAAGCTATTTTCTCCTACACTAGTAGGGCCTTTTTATTAACAGTAATTCCTCAATATGCAAGAAATATGCAAGTATGCATATTGTATTTATTTGGATATTTTCGTATGTTAAAATTAAATATAAGGATTTTTGTATGTAACGAACTGAAATCAGAAATACCCAATTAATTTTGAGAGGTGTTACATGTTTACAAATAAGAAATTAATTCGAATGGGTCTAACATTACTTGTATGTTTATTTGTAATTGAGTTTACAATCGGTTATTTTCAAGCATATCTTGAATCAACGGCAGGTATTAAATGGTTAATATCAGACACTTGGAAAACTATTTTGTTAGATGCCCCTGAAAGTATATTGGTTATTTTAGGCGCAATTGCTTTATATGATTTCACAAAAGAAACATCGCAAAAAGACGCATCCATTTAGATACGTCTTTTTTCTTTGCAGTAATTTCTTCAACATCATGGCATACTCTCACTATTACGGTCAAAATCGTTAGTTCCTTTTATCTGTACATCTTTGTCATGTAAAGTGTTTCCAGGTTTTGTGACTATAGGATGAAATGGTTAAATAAATGTTGGTTTGAGATGTATGTTCGGTAGGAAGAAACCGATGCAGCCCAAGGGTTAGAAAAGAAAAATAGGGAGCTAATCAAACGTTTGTTTAAGATGTATGTTCGGTAGGAAGAAACCGATGCAATTCAACGGTTAACAAAGAAAAATGTGGAATTAATCAAACGTTTGTTTAAGATGTATGTTCGGTAGGAAGAAACCGATGTAGCCCAAGAGTTAGCAAAGAAAAATAGGGAGTTAATCAAACGTTTGTTTAAGATATATGTTCGGCGAGTGATGAGAGAAGAATCTAAAAAAATATATATTTATTTTTTCTTAACAAATGGCGGGAAAATAAGGAAAATTCGCAGGATTATTAAAATTTATCACGAAATAAGTAAAAGTTTAGCGAATAATCGTTTGAAATAATAAAACGTTTTCTATATGATAAAGGTAAAGGTTAGTAAAAAAGTAGGTGAATTTATGACAGTAACATTTTATTCATATCCAAAGTGTGGCACATGTCAAAAAGCAAAGAAATGGTTTGAGGCAAACGATGTAGCATATGAGATGATTCATATTGTTGAAAATCCACCATCAAAAGAAGATTTACGTAATTTACATGAAAAAAGTGAATTACCATTAAAAAAATTCTTTAATACAAGTGGAATGCGTTACCGCGAACTTGGTCTGAAAGATAAGTTAAAGGATGCAAGTGAAGACGAAATGTACGAACTTTTAGCATCTGATGGCATGTTGATTAAACGTCCAATCGTAACAAATGGAACGAATGTAACACTTGGTTTTAACGAAGAGCAGTTTGAAAGTGTGTGGAAAAAGTACCAATAAGGTATTTTTACATAATTAATACATTCACTGGAGGTACAGTCATGAGCATTCCAAATAATTTACGTTACTCTGAAGAACACGAATGGGTAAAAACTGAAGGTAATGAAGTTGTTATCGGTATTACTCACTTTGCACAAGGTGAGCTAGGCGATATCGTATTCGTTGAACTTCCTGAAGTAGGTGCAACAATCGAAGCTGACGAGCCATTCGGAAGCGTAGAATCTGTTAAAACAGTTTCTGAGTTATACGCACCTGTAAGTGGTAAAGTTGTAGCAGTAAACGAAGAATTAAGTGACCAACCAGAACTTGTTAACGAATCTCCATACGAGGGTGCATGGATGGTTAAAGTTGAACTTTCTGATGCAAGCCAAGTTGAGAAGTTATTAACTGCAGAAAAATATGCAGAAATGACAAACCAAGACTAATTATAGTCGACTAAAGGACAGCCTTTGTGCTGTCCTTTTTTATTTTGTGTAAAATAATGAACGTAGAATCATATACTAATTATCGTGTAGGAGAACGTTTTTTGAAAAAACTATTTCGTTTAATTTTTTATTGTCCAGCTCCAGCGGCTAGATTGTTCGGTGGCTTCGCTTCTTCCTACAAGGCAAAAAGCGCCTTTACGTCAGAAGCTCCATCCCCCTCACAATCTGAACGAGCCGCTTCCGCTTTTCTTTGTGATCCAGCTCCAGCGGCTAGAACAGTCGGTCATTTCACTCCTTCACTTGAGGCAAAAAGCGCCTCTAGTTCAGGAGTTCCAATGTCCTCTTGTTCTGAGCAAGCCGCTTCCGCTTTTCTTTTGCAAAAATAAACAGGAAACAACATGAAAATAACGAATATACTATATACTAAGTTAAAGGTTGTATAGTATATGGTGATCGGGTGATGACATATGATTTATGTAGAAAAAGTCATTATTGTAGAAGGTAAATCAGATAGAAGAAAGATTGAATCTATTATTCGTGAACCGGTGGAAATTGTTTGTACAAATGGTACAATTGGTTTATCGAAAATGGATGAGCTCATTGATCAGTTTTTTGATAAGGAAGTGTATGTACTAGTGGATGCTGATGATGCTGGAGAAAAGTTAAGGAAGCAATTTCGAAAAGAATTTCCGCAAGCAGAGCATATTTACATTGATCGCTCGTACCGAGAAGTGGCAACTGCGCCATCTTCACACTTAGCAAATGTATTATGGGGAGCTGACATTGACGTTTATACAGAATATTTACGGTAAGGAATGATAGAAGTGATTGATTGGACAGGAGCCGAAGCTACAGCCCTAATAGAGAACGAAGAAAAAACAGTGTTATATGTATATACTCCAATGTGTGGAACATGCCAATTAGCAAAAAAGATGTTAACAGTTGTTGAGATGACAATTGAAGACCTCCAAATTGGAATGTTAGATTTAAATTATGCTCCGCATTTAGCGAAAGAGTATGGAATCGAAAGTGTACCGTGTTTACTTGTTTTTGAAAATGGGACACTCATGAAGAAGATATATGCATTTCATTCGGTTGAATATTTATATAAGGAATTAAAGTAGGCGGCAAAGTTTTTGCCGCCTCGACATATTTCTCGGGAAATATGTCGAGATGCAGGGTGGTTACAGTATTTGTCGAGCGAAAGTAACAGGATTGCTCTTTAGTGAGAGGGAATGGTATGTGTAATAGAAAGTGATATGAAGGATGTGATTTAGGGTGAAATTATATTCTTTGCTGCAATCATTTGTAAATTACGCTAATGGTCAATATCATTTAGAGCCGCTTTTAAGACAAGGAGAAAAAACTGTTAATTTCCGCTTTGGAGATGAAAGTTGTTCGTTACAAATTTCAAGAGATTATATAGAGCTGCTACATGAGGAAAGAGGAACGGAGCAAATCGTTTGTGTAGATGAGGAAGATGTAAAACAATTGGTGAATGGAAATGTACGATTGCAAATGCTAATGAACGATGGACGTGTACAATATTCGGGAACGTATCGAACGATGCTATTAGTTGAATCGATGTTCCATATATGTAAACCGATGTCAGTAGGCGCTTAAAATTCTGAAGTTTCATTTTTTGCGAAAATTTCTGTTGACATGGTGTGTGGATATTGATACAATTCAATTCATAAAATATAGACAATTTCATAAATTACAAATCAGACGAAAATGTAATCTGATTTCTCTTATCAAGAGAGGTGGAGGGACTGTGCCCTGTGAAGCCCGGCAACCGTCAACTTATGTTGAAATGGTGCCAATTCCTGCAAAGCAAATGCTTTGAGAGATGAGAGAGAGGGATAATGTTGTTATATACGCATATAAACCTTTCTGCTTCTCTAAAGCGGAAAGGTTTTTTTATTGTTTGAATGTGGAGGACATTCAAACAATAAAAGTAGTGATAATGGTGGACTACACGCATTAAAAATAAAAAATTGCGGAGTCGACCAAAAATCTAGCTTCAGCGGCTAGAACAGTCGGTCGTTTCATCCCTTCCTATGAGGCAAAAAGCACCTCTACGTCAGGGATTCGGGCGTCCTCTTGTTCTAAACGAGCCGCTTACGCTTTTTAAACAAAAAAAGGGGTGAACATCATGATCTTGTTAGAAAATGTAAAGAAAATATATAAAGCAAAAAGCGGTGATGTCACTGCTGTAGATAATGCCAATTTAAAAATAGACAAAGGTGAAATATTTGGTGTGATCGGATATAGTGGCGCTGGGAAAAGTTCTTTAATCAGATTATTCAATCAGTTAGAGAAACCAACTTCTGGCCAAATTACAATTGCAAATCGTGTGATTTCAGCAATTACAGGGAGTGAACTTCGTAAGGCAAGGCAAGAAATCGGAATGATTTTTCAGCACTTCAACTTACTTTGGTCACGAACTGTACGCGAAAATATCGAGTTCCCACTTGAAATTGCAGGTGTTGATAAGGCGAAGAGAAGAAAACGAGTGGATGAGTTAATTCATCTTGTTGGATTAGAAGGAAGAGGGGACGCGTATCCATCTCAGCTGAGCGGAGGACAAAAGCAACGCGTTGGTATTGCAAGAGCATTAGCTAACAATCCACAAGTGCTTTTATGTGATGAAGCGACATCAGCTCTTGATCCAGAAACGACAGATCAAATTTTAGATTTATTATTAGATATTAATAAGCGTCTCGGTTTAACAATTGTACTCATTACACACGAGATGCACGTGATTCGAAAGATTTGTAATCGAGTGGCGGTAATGGAGAAAGGGAAGATTGTAGAAACGGGTCCAGTACTTGATGTATTCCGCAATCCGCAGAAAGACATTACAAAGCGATTTGTACAGCAGTTAACGGATTCTGAAGATACAAATGAAACGATTGAAAGTTTAATTGAAAAGTATCCAGATGGTAAAGTAGTTCGTTTACAATTTATCGGTGAAGCTGTAGAAAGACCAGTACTTCAAAGATTAATGCAACGCAGTGATATAGAAGTTAGCATTTTGCAAGGAAACATCGCCCAAACAAATAACGGCTCTTACGGTAGTTTAGTTGTTCATTTAAATGGTGAGGAAACAGCGATTCAGCAAGCAATAGAGGGAATACATCAAGATCAAGTAGAGCTGGAGGTGATTGCACATGGATAAGTTACTCACAAATATTGATTGGAATCAAATGTTAGAAGCAACTGGTGAAACGTTATATATGACGGCAATCGCAGCTCTTGCCACATTTGTTTTAGGACTAATTTTAGGATTGTTACTCTTTATGACAGCGAAAGATAATTTATGGGAAAACAAATCGGTTAACACGGCGATTGGAGCGTTCGTAAACATCTTCCGCTCGATACCGTTCATCATTTTAATCATTTTATTAATCCCATTCACAAAGATTCTGCTTGGAACAATTCTTGGAGCGAGTGCAGCACTGCCAGCTTTAATTATTGGAGCGGCACCGTTTTACGCGAGAATGGTTGAAATTGCACTTCGTGAAATTGATAAAGGTGTAATTGAAGCTTCAAAAGCAATGGGAGCAAAAACAAGCACTATTATTTTGAAAGTATTAATTCCAGAATCGTTACCAGCATTAGTATCGGGTATTACGGTTACAACAATCGCTTTAGTAGGCTATACAGCAATGGCGGGGGTTGTTGGTGCTGGTGGCCTTGGAACACTTGCTTATTTAGAAGGATTCCAGCGAGGAAATAACGATGTAACAATCGTTGCGACAATTTGTGTATTACTAGTGGTATTTTTCATTCAGTGGATTGGTGATAGTGTAACGACTCGAATAGATAAACGATAATAAAAAAACAGGAGGATGTTTCAAATGAAAAAATTATTACTTACAGCACTTATTTCAACTTCTATTTTTGGGTTAGCTGCTTGTGGCGGGAAAGATAAAGATGAAAAGAAACTAGTTGTGGGGGCTTCTAACGTGCCGCACGCTGAAATTTTAGAAAAGGCAAAACCGTTACTTGAGAAAAAAGGAATTGAATTAGAAGTGAAAAAGTTCCAAGATTACGTGTTACCAAATAAATCGTTAGCGGATAAGGATTTAGATGCAAACTACTTCCAGCACATTCCGTATTTAGAAAAAGAAATGAAAGATAAAAAATATGATTTTGAAATAGCAGGGAAAATTCACTTGGAACCAATTGGTGTATATTCTCAAAAATATAAGAGCTTAAAAGAACTTCCAGACGGGGCGACAATTATTATGAGTAATTCCGTTACTGACCATGGACGTGGTTTAGCAATTTTACAAAAAGAAGGCATTTTAAAAATTAAAGACGGAGTAGATCCAGTTAGTGCAACTCCAAAAGATATTGCAGATAATCCGAAAAACTTAAAGTTCAAAACGGATATCGAGCCTGGTTTGTTACCACAAGTGTATAACAATAAAGAAGGCGACGCTGTTTTAATTAACTCGAACTATGCAATTGATGCGAAATTAAATCCAGAAAAAGATGCAATTGCAATTGAAGGTGATGATTCTCCATACGCAAACGTATTAGTGGTTCGTAAAGGTGATAAAGATAAAAAAGGGATTAAAGAGCTTGTAGAAGTATTGCATTCTAAAGAAATCGAAGACTTTATTAATAAAGAATATAAAGGAGCGGTTGTTCCTGTAAAAGAATAATTGCTGAAAAGAGCTGGTGTATGCCAGCCTTTTTTATAACTACATAACTATAGGGGAGAAGGGGACATCATATGAAAAAGATTCTATTGTCAGTTGTTACAGCGCTATCTGTATTTACATTAGCTGCTTGCGGAGGGAAAGAAGAGAATAAGCTTGTTGTGGGAGCTTCTAACGTGCCGCATGCTGTTATTTTAGAAAAGGCACAGCCGATACTAGAGAAAAAGGGCATTAAATTAGAGATTAAAAAGTTTCAGGATTATGTTTTGCCGAATAAAGCGTTAGCGGATAAGGAAATTGATGCGAACTACTTCCAACACATTCCTTACTTAGATAAAGAAATTCAAGAAAAGGGATATAAAATTGTAAACGCAGGAAAAATCCATTTAGAGCCAATGGGCATTTATTCTAAGAAGTATAAAAGTTTAAAAGAATTGCCAGATGGCGGAACAGTTATTATGAGTAATAACGTAGCGGAGCGTGGCCGTATGCTCGCATTGTTACAAAAAGGTGGCGTTATTAAATTAAAAGACGGTGTAGATGTTGTTAAAGCAACAGTAAAAGATGTTGTAGAAAATCCGAAAAACTTAAAGTTTAAAACAGATGTAGAACCGGGACTTTCACCGAAGCTATATGAAAATAATGAAGGTGATGCTTTATTCATTAATTCAAACTACGCAATTGATGCGAAATTAAATCCAACAAAGGATGCAATTGCGATTGAAGGATCAGACTCTCCGTATGCAAATATTATTGCAGTTCGTAAAGGTGACGAGAAGAAAAAAGAAATTAAAGAACTAGTAGAAGTACTGCATTCAAAAGAAATTCAAGATTTTATTAATAAAGAATATAAAGGTGCTGTACTTCCGGTAAGTGAATAAATATAAGGGAAGGACTGGAAAATTACCAGTCCTTTTTTCTTTATATAAATAAGAAGAAAGGTGTATCATATAAAGATGCAAGGGAAATACTTATATACATTTGTGAAAAAATTGTTACTTTTTTTCGTCGTTTGCGATATCATTTTATTTGATATAAAATTAGAATGAGAATAAAATGAGAATATGAACGTTTTAGGAATTTTTAAAATGTATATAGAGGATTAATGGAGGTATTGAGATGGCTGGTTCTACATTAACGGTTAAAGACTTACACGTATCAATCGACGGTAAAGAAATTTTAAAAGGTGTAAACCTTGAAGTAAAAGGTGGAGAAATCCACGCAATTATGGGACCTAACGGAACAGGTAAATCAACTTTATCTTCTGCAATTATGGGTCACCCAAAATATGAAGTAACAGAAGGTAGCATCATCATCGACGGTGAAGATGTATTAGAAATGGAAGTAGATGAGCGCGCACAAGCAGGTCTATTTCTAGCAATGCAATATCCAAGTGAAATTAGCGGAGTAACAAACGCTGACTTCTTACGTTCTGCAATTAACGCACGTCGTGAAGAAGGCGATGAAATTTCTCTTATGAAATTTATCCGTACTTTAGATAAAAACATGGAATTCCTAGAAATGGATCCAGAAATGGCACAACGTTACTTAAACGAAGGTTTCTCTGGTGGAGAGAAAAAACGTAACGAAATTCTTCAATTAATGATGATTGAGCCAAAAATCGCAATCTTAGATGAAATCGACTCAGGTCTTGATATCGATGCATTAAAAGTTGTATCTAAAGGTATTAACCAAATGCGTGGCGAAGAGTTCGGTTGCCTAATGATTACGCATTACCAACGTTTATTAAACTACATCACTCCAGACTTCGTTCACGTTATGATGAACGGTCGTATCGTTAAATCTGGTGGCCCTGAGCTTGCACAACGTCTAGAAGCTGAAGGTTACGACTGGATTAAAAAAGAATTAGGTATTGAAGACGAAACAGCAGAGCAAGAAGCGTAAGAGAGGAGCATAAACATGACAATCGGTACATTACCTTTCGATCAAGAAACAATCCGTCAGCGCGCAAGCGAAGTAAACGAAGCTGCTTGGTTGACTGAGTTCCGCTTACAAGCTCTTGCACAAGCAACTGAACTTCCAATGCCAACGCCTGATAAAACGAAAATTGAAAAATGGGACTTTATCGGAAAAGGCGACGCTGCTAAGCAAGAGCCTGTAAGTTCTTTAACAGAGCTTCCAGAAGCAGTGAAAAACTTAATCGATGAAAATAACAGCGTATTAGTACAACGTACTGGTACAACTGCATTCGTTTCTTTAGCAGACGAAGCAAAAGAAAAAGGTGTTATTTTTACAGACATCCTAACAGCTGCAACAGAGCATGCTGAACTATTACAAAAGTATTTAATGAAAGACGGCGTGAAGGTAGACGAGCATCGTTTAACTGCACTTCATGCTGCATTAATCAACGGCGGTGCATTTGTATATGTTCCGAAAAACGTTGTTCTTGAAACTCCACTTCAAGCTGTATTCTTAGTAGACGGCGAAGAAGCTAACGTATATAACCACGTATTATTCGTAGCTGATGCGAACAGTACTGCAACTTATGTAGAAAACTACGTTGCAAATGAAAATGCTAAAGGTATTGCAAATATCGTAGCAGAAGTAATCGTGGAACAAGGCGCACAAGTGAAATTTGGTGCGGTTGATCTATTAGCAAAAGACGTAACAACTTACGTTAACCGCCGCGGTGTTGTTGGACGCGACGGCCGCATTGATTGGGCTCTAGGCCTTATGAATGACGGAAACACAATTTCAGAGAACGTTACGAATTTAATGGGCGACGGATCATATGCTGATACGAAAACAGTAACAATTGGTCGTGGTAACCAAACACAAAACTTTACAACTAAAGTTGTTCACTTCGGTAAACACTCTGAAGGTTGGATTTTAAAACACGGTGTACAAAAAGATAGTGCAACATCTATCTTTAACGGAATTGGTAAGATTGAACACGGTGCATCTAAATCAAATGCACAACAATCTTCTCGCGTTCTTATGTTAGATGAAAAAGCTCGCGGTGATGCAAACCCAATTCTTTTAATCGACGAAGATGATGTAATGGCAGGTCACGCAGCTTCAGTAGGCCGCGTAGATCCGTACCAATTATACTACTTGATGAGCCGTGGTATTCCAAAACGCGAAGCAGAACGTTTAGTCATCCATGGATTCTTAGCACCTGTAGTAAATGAGCTTCCAATTGAAGGAGTAAAGGCACAGCTTGTTGAGGTAATTGAAAGGAAAGTTCGCTAATGAATATTCATGAAATACGCAAACAGTTTCCAATTCTTGATCAAAAAGTGAACGGCAAACAACTTGTATATTTCGATAGTGCAGCAACTTCTCAAAAACCAATTCAAGTCATTGAAACGTTAGAACGTTACTATAAAGAATATAATTCTAACGTGCATCGCGGTGTTCATACGCTCGGTACGAAAGCTACCGACGCGTATGAAGGTGCACGCGAGAAAGTTCGCAAGTTTATTAACGCGAAATCAATGGAAGAGATTATTTTCACGCGCGGAACGACAACTGCATTAAATACAGTAGCGGCTAGCTATGGTCTTGAAAATGTAAAAGAAGGCGATGAAATCGTTATTTCTTACATGGAGCACCATAGTAACATCATTCCGTGGCAACAAGTTGCGAAGAAAACTGGTGCAACTTTAAAATACCTTCCGCTTCAACCAGACGGTACAATTTCTTTAGAAGATGTTCGTCAAACAGTTACACCGAATACAAAAATCGTTTCTATTATGCAAGTATCAAACGTACTTGGAACGATTAACCCTGTAAAAGAAATCGGAGCAATCGCACATGAAAACGGTGCAATCATGATCGTTGATGGAGCACAAAGTGCACCTCATATGAAAGTGGATGTACAAGATTTAAACTGTGATTTCTACGCATTATCTGCTCATAAGATGTGCGGACCTACAGGTATCGGCGTATTATATGGTAAAAAAGAATTGCTGAACAATATGGAGCCAATTGAATTTGGCGGCGAAATGATTGATTTCGTAGATTTACAAGAATCTACTTGGAAAGAGCTTCCGTGGAAGTTTGAAGCAGGTACACCGATTATCGGTAATGCAATCGGACTTGGTGCGGCAATTGATTTCCTAGAAGAAATCGGTCTTCATAATATTGAAAAGCATGAACATGAATTAGCGCAATATGCTTTAGAAAGACTATCAGAAGTAGATGGCGTTACAATTTATGGTCCAAAGCATCGCGCTGGTCTTGTTACATTTAATATTGAAGACGTACATCCTCATGATGTAGCAACTGTATTAGATGTAGAAGGCATTGCGGTTCGCGCAGGACACCACTGTGCACAACCGCTTATGAAGTGGCTGAAAGCTTCTTCTACAGCACGTGCGAGCTTCTATTTATATAATACAAAAGAAGAAATTGATACATTTGTTGAATCACTAATCAAGACAAAGGAGTATTTCACAAATGTCATTTAATAATTTAGATACGTTATACCGTCAAGTTATTATGGATCATTATAAGAATCCTCGTAACAATGGCGTGTTAGAAGATAGTGTTACTGTTAACTTGAACAATCCAACTTGCGGCGATCGTATTCAACTTACGATGAAAGTAGAAGAAGGTATTGTACAAGAGGCGAAGTTTGAAGGAGAAGGGTGTTCTATCTCAATGTCTTCAGCTTCGATGATGACACAAGCAGTAAAAGGTAAGAAAATTGAAGAGGCACTTCAGCTTTCTAAAATTTTCTCTGACATGATGCTAGGAAAAGAGTACGATGACAGCATTGATTTAGGAGATATTGAAGCATTACAAGGCGTATGCAAGTTCCCTGCACGTATTAAATGTGCAACATTAGCGTGGAAAGCGTTAGAAAAGGGCTTAAACGAAGATAAG
This sequence comes from Bacillus sp. K2I17, assembly GCF_002209985.1. NCBI lineage: Bacteria > Bacillati > Bacillota > Bacilli > Caryophanales > Bacillaceae > Bacillus > Bacillus sp. K2I17. The sequence continues at coordinate 69,298 of NZ_NJGF01000005.1, read as the reverse complement.
TAATGTTAAAGGTTCCTAAAAACGAGGTTATCTAAGGAGGGACACACCAACATGGCGAAGCAACTGCCAGATATCGGCGATTATAAATATGGTTTCAAAGACAAAGACGTTTCGATTTTCCGTGCTGGACGCGGTTTAACAAAAGAAATCGTTGAAGAGATTTCACGTATGAAAGAAGAACCACAGTGGATGTTAGACTTCCGTTTAAAATCACTGGATAAGTTCTATGAAATGCCAATGCCACAATGGGGCGGCGACTTAAACGACTTAGATTTCGATGAAATTACGTACTACGTAAAACCATCTGAGAAATCTGAGAAGTCTTGGGATGAAGTACCTGAGGAAATTAAAGCGACATTTGATAAATTAGGTATTCCTGAAGCTGAGCAAAAATATCTAGCTGGTGTATCTGCACAGTACGAATCTGAAGTTGTATACCACAACATGAAAGAAGACCTAGAAGCTCTAGGAATCGTCTTCAAAGATACAGATAGCGCATTAAAAGAGAACGAAGATATTTTCCGTGAGCATTTCGGAAAAGTAATCCCACCAACAGACAACAAATTCTCTGCATTAAACTCTGCAGTTTGGTCTGGTGGATCATTCATCTACGTTCCAAAAGGTATTAAAGTGGATACACCACTTCAAGCGTACTTCCGTATTAACTCTGAAAATATGGGACAATTCGAGCGTACGCTTATCATCGTAGACGAAGGCGCACACGTACACTACGTAGAAGGTTGTACAGCACCTGTTTACACGACTAACTCACTTCACAGTGCGGTAGTAGAGATCATCATTAAGAAAGATGCATATTGCCGTTATACAACAATCCAAAACTGGGCGAACAACGTATACAACCTAGTTACAAAACGTGCGGTTTGTGAAGAAAACGCAACGATGGAATGGATTGACGGTAACATCGGATCTAAATTAACGATGAAATACCCAGCAGTTATCTTAAAAGGCGAAGGCGCTCGTGGTTTAACATTATCTATCGCGATTGCTGGTAAAGGCCAACATCAAGATGCTGGTGCGAAAATGATTCACTTAGCACCAAACACGTCTTCAACAATCGTTTCTAAATCGATTGCGAAGCATGGTGGTAAAGTAACTTACCGTGGTATCGTACAATTCGGACCAAAAGCGAAAAACTCTCGCTCTAACATCGAGTGTGACACGTTAATCATGGATAACCAATCTACATCTGATACAATTCCTTACAACGAAATCAAAAACGATTACGTTTCACTTGAACACGAAGCGAAAGTATCGAAAGTATCAGAAGAACAATTATTCTACCTAATGAGCCGCGGTATTTCTGAGCAAGAAGCTACAGAAATGATCGTAATGGGCTTCATCGAGCCATTCACTCGCGAACTTCCAATGGAATACGCAGTTGAAATGAACCGCCTAATCAAGTTTGAGATGGAAGGTTCTATTGGTTAATATATGTATGAAGAAAGCGCCCTGCACAGCAGGGCGCTTTCTTATGTTGTGCTGGGGTCGATTCAGTTTAGGTCAGTCTGGTATACCCAGGCTAGTATTCAGCTGAATATATTAGCGATTATTCAAATATATCGACCACAACTCGTAATATATCAGCGATTATTGCAATATATCGACGATTCGACAAGGGATATCGACTTATCGACAAAGTAAGACAAAAGAAATTCCGTATATACCCCACAACATGTTGTAGGAAAAGAGACCGACTGGAAGTAAAGCAAAGATACTGACAAATCCACTGACAATCTATTGGAAAATGCAATTGAAGCCCACCTACCGAACTCTCTGTTAAACTTTTTGACAAATCCCCGGAACCCCAACAAATCCCCCGTTCAATCATCTAAAACCCTTCCACACACTAGAAAAAGTTTTCTTATCAAAAAGGACAATCTTTTGCTTTTTCTTATAATGCGAGTACAATGTAAAATAGCAAGAAAAGACGAAAAGTATTTACAGGATTATTGCGTACGTGTAGCGTAAATGGCAGTAAGGAACTGAGAGGAGGTTTTTTCTCTGAATATAAATAAAGAAACAATCATCCACCTTTATCATACAAACGATATACATAGTCATTTTGAAAATTGGCCGCAAATTTCTCGGTTTGTACAAGGGGAGAAAAAGCGAAGACAGGAAGCGGGAGAGACCGTTTTGACGGTTGATATCGGCGATCATGTGGATCGTTTTCATAGTATTTCGGAAGCGACGAATGGACTTGGCAATACGAAGCTTTTGAATGAGGCGTTATATGATTATGTAACGATCGGAAATAATGAAGGAATTACGTTAGCGAAGGAGCATTTGAATCGTCTATATGATGCTGCTGGATTTGAGGTGCTCGTCGCGAATTTATTTGAAAAAGAAGGGGTACGTCCAGCGTGGGCAAAGCCTTATAAATTACATACAACGACAGATGGAATTACGATTGCTTTTATCGGATTAACAGTAGCGTATCCAGAGTTTTATCATATGCTCGATTGGCATATTGAAGATCCGCTTATCCATTTAGAGTCTATTTTAGAAGAAGTGCGAGATGAGGCTCATATTACGGTTGTCCTTTCTCATCTTGGAAAAAGCATGGATGAGTATATGGCAGAGCATTATGATATAGATGTTATTTTAGGTGCACATACGCACCATTTATTTGAGCGTGGCATTCTTATGAATAATACTTTACTTTGTTGTTGTGAAAAGTGGGGACGTTACGTTGGGCACGTTCAGCTTACTGTGGATAAAGAGACGAAGAAGCTGTTGAAAAAGGACGGTAGAGCGATTAAGACAGAACGTTTAGGTGCTTATAGCAAAACGTTATCCACAATTGAATTGCTGCAGGAAGAAAGTAAACAGATTATGGCAGAGCCTGTCGTTCATTTAAAGGAATCTTTACCAGTCGATTGGTTTCATGAGACGGCATTTTCGCACATGTTAGCAAATGCGCTGAAAACGTGGTGCGGTGCAGAAATTGGAATGGTGAACGCTGGTGTGCTATTAGAGGGATTAAATGAAGGTGTTGTGACGCGCGGAGATATTCACAGAATTTGTCCACATCCAATTAATCCATGTTTATTAAAAGTGCCGGGGAAAACGTTAAGAGAAGTTATTTTGAAAGCACGTCGCCCGAATATGGAGAACCTTGAGGTAAAAGGATTCGGATTTCGTGGAAAAGTGATGGGGAAAATGATTTACGCTGGTGTCGAAGTCATTCCAGATATGATTCCTGGGAATAAAATTTTACTGGAAGATGTATTGATTAACGGGGAATCGCTGGAATTAGATCGTATATATACGGTAGGAACGATTGATATGTTTACATTCGGATACTTATACCCAGAGCTATCCACACTTTCTGACAAACAATATTATATGCCAGAGTTACTCAGAGATGTGTTAACAGACGTGTTGATAACTCATACATCTTCCGTCAAACTATAGGCTAGTTAACTTGTAACACTCATTTTTCTCTTGTCATACAGATAAGAAAGAGAGGAGTGTGAACTATGGTTAATGTGGAGCCAATTATAATCGATAATTATACGTTTATTGCGGTTAGCGTCAAACTTCCAAAGACAAATTTGCTAGCTGTAATGAGCGATAAAGGATATATTATGTGCGGTGCATTAGATGTAGGTCTTTTAAATGAGAAGTTAGGTGATCGAGGAATTATTGCTGGCCGTGCGGTTGGTGTAAGAACGATTGAACAACTTCTTGAAGCGCCGCTAGAATCAGTAACGATTGAGGCCGAAGCATTAGGTATTACGGCAGGCACAATCGGAAAAGAAGCATTATTAAAAATGAGATAAGCATATATCGTCCCTCCTTCTTGCATAGAAATGATATAAGAAGGAGGTTTTTTTATGAGTATATTTCGTTCGAAAAATTCGCGGTTTCGAAGGGGACCAATTTCCTTTCGGCACATACTGCTTATGTCGTTTATTCTTTTTGTCATATTACTCGTGCAAGGATTATGGATTGTGAATAAAAGCATTCAGCCGACATTACTTAAATATGGGGAAGTAGAGACGCATAAAATGGCGACAGCGGTTATGACGAAGGCGGTAAAAGATAGAATTAATGAAGGGTTTGATGTCGATTCATTAATGAAAGTACAAAATGATAAAAACGGAAAAGTATCCACAATTAATTTAAATACAAAGCAAGTAAATGAAATCGTAACGTCAACGACCACATACATAGAAAAATATTTACAGCAAGTAGAACAAGGTGATTTGAAGGGGCTAGGTATTTCTGAAAAAAATGGAGCAACGATGGCAGTTCCTTTTGGTCGTGTAACGGATAATGCGCTTCTTGGAAATATAGGTCCCGATATTCCAATTGATTTCACGACGATTGGTCATGTGAATACGGATATTAAACAAAAAATTGAACCGCACGGGATCAATACGACAGCGATTCAAATTATTATGGAGATGGAAGTCACGTTGCAAGTGATTATTCCATTTCATACGAAAGAAATAAAGGTAAAACAAGATGTTCCGATTGCAACGCGTATTGTTCAAGGGGAAGTGCCTACTTATTATGGAAGTGGGAGTGTTGTTGTACCTGATAAAAAGAAAACGGATAGTTAGCCGAATTAAAAAAATAACCGTAGCAATATGCTACGGTTATCGTTTTGTATTCGTGCGTTCTTTTCGCTCCCAAAGACTTAAATGCATGTATGGATCGAAAGCCCATTCTGTATAACCATTGTCTTTATACATACCGAAATGTAGGTGGGGCGGGAATTTTCCAGCTGTGCCGGGAGGGCCGTAACCGGTGCTACCGACAAATCCGATTACTTTTCCTGGTTCGACAATTTGTCCAAGCTGTATTTCTTTTGAGAATCCGCCTAAATGAGCGTAATAATGGTAATTATTATGAAGGTCGCGAATACCGATGCGCCATCCGCCAAGACGGTTCCAGCCTTTTGTTTCAATAATGCCATAGCAAGTAGATCTTACTGGTACACCATAGCCTGCAAAAATATCAGTTCCTTCATGAACTCTCCTTCCCCCAAAACTTCTTCCAGCACCGAAAGTACTACGGTAGCTATGGTCACTACGAATCGGAAGAGGGAAAGCATTTCCTTCTAAATTAATACGTCCGTAATGTTTATAAATTTGGGCGTATTCGGTAATTAATTCAACTGTTTTCGCACGTCTATAATATTCCCAAAGCATAATGTGAACACGGTCTTCGGACGTTCCTTGTTTCTTTAAAATTGTCGCTGCTGTATGCAGAAGATCACGGTCGTTATTTGCGTTTGCAAATCCATCTTTGTCACCATCTAAACCCAATCCGCCAAATAGAGAAATTGTATGGGGGAGAGTGTCGTTACCATTAACGGGACCAGCCCATATTTCTGGTTTGAAATAAAGGGAGATAATGGCATCTGGTTTTTTCGGAATATCTTTTCTTACGCTCCGTATATTTCTTTCGTATTGATCCATTGCAGCTAAGTAATACCACGGAATGCCTGAAGATTGCTCGGTTTCTTTATATAGTGCCATGCGCTTTTCGTATATGCTTTGCTGATTATCTTCACCGTAAGCGATATTTTGGTGGAGAAGAAAGCAAATCGAAAGCAAAAGAGAAATTTTTCGAAGCATGAAATAGACTCCTTTCACAACATCACTCTTTTTAGTGTGGGATATACGGAGTATTTCATTATAGGGAACGATTGGAAAAAATCTTAGAATCTTCATTTGAGCAAATCGCTTTCATACGTTAGAATAGATATGTTACATTGAAAGAAGCGAACACGGTAAATTATTTCATATTGTGCGGAGTTGATAACCATGACAAAACAAACAGAATATAAGCGCAAGCCCGAATGGTTGAAAATTAAGTTAAACACGAATGAAAACTATACAGGCTTAAAGAAAATGATGCGTTCTAAGAATCTTCATACAGTTTGTGAGGAAGCAAAATGTCCGAATATTCATGAATGCTGGGCTGTAAGAAAAACAGCAACATTTATGATTTTAGGTGCGGTTTGTACACGTGCTTGTCGTTTTTGTGCGGTTAAAACAGGCTTACCAACTGAGCTTGATTTACAAGAGCCAGAACGCGTAGCAGATTCTGTAGTACAAATGGGCTTAAAGCACGTTGTTATAACAGCGGTTGCACGTGATGATTTAAAGGACGGGGGAGCAGCTGTTTTTGCTGAAACAGTACGCGCTGTACGTCGTAAAAATCCATTTACGTCAATCGAAGTATTACCATCTGATATGGGTGGAGTAGAAGAAAACTTAAAAATGTTAATGGATGCAAAACCAGATATTTTAAACCATAACATTGAAACAGTACGTCGATTATCTGACCGAGTTCGCGCTAGAGCAAAATATGATCGTTCATTAGAGTTTTTACGTCGAGCAAAAGAAATGCAGCCTGATATTCCAACTAAATCGAGCATTATGGTGGGCTTAGGTGAAACGAGAGAAGATTTAATTGAAGCGATGGATGACTTACGTGCAAACAATGTGGATATTTTAACTCTTGGACAATACCTACAGCCATCTAAGAAGCATTTACCAGTTCTTAAATATTACCCACCAGCAGAATTTGCAGAGCTTAAAGAAATTGCACTTAGCAAAGGCTTTAGCCACTGTGAAGCTGGCCCACTTGTGCGTTCTTCTTACCATGCGGACGAGCAGGTTCGTTCTGCAAAAGAAAAAACAGCAGAAGCAAAATAATGAAAAAAGAGAGCTAATCATTAGCTCTCTTTTTGTTTATATTCTAAAACAGTATTTGGGCATGTTAATAAGATTTTCTTTAATTCCTCTGTGGATAATTCAATTGTAAATTCAGGTACACCAGGTGTAATTAAAATTTTATCGTAAGCATAAATAGCACTATCCACAATAATCGTTACATTTTGTGAATAACCGAAAGGAGCTACACATCCTGGAGTACAGCCTGTTTCTTCTCTTAGCTCATCAGGAGAACAGAGAGATAAGCTTTCTCCTGTTATTTCTTTCATCTCTCCTCGGTTGAGCCTTGTACCCTCTAACGTAAAAAATACGTAATAATCTCCAGACTTTGATTTTAAAAATAAGCTTTTACTTGGAGTGCCGTGTAAGCCAAGCCTTTCACGTACGATACGATCTGTTTCATAATCGAGTACTGGTTCGTGTTCAAACTTTTCGTAAGAAGCATTTGTTTTATGTAGTAAAGCAAGTACATCTTCGTACATATGGAGTGATACCCCTTTCTATTGTTAGTACAGTTTCTTCTCGTGGCGTCAACTGAATGTGTTGGAAAGAGATATTACTTGGACGGTGCTTCCCATAATCGTTTTAGGATACATTGTTTATCGAGTGTAATTTCGTAAATATCAGGATTCGTTAAAGCTCTCCATTCAATAAAGCCGATCGTATGATCAAAGTGCTTTAAAATGAGCGTCAGTAAGTTGCCGTGTGTAACAAGTAGTGTTGTAGTATGGTTTAACTTTAAAACGTCTTGGATAAGTGATATAGCACGATCCGTCGCTTGTTTTGTTGACTCTCCGCCTGAAAAGGCGATATCTATATTTGTAAAAGTAGATTCTAGTTTTTGCAACCAATCATCCATTGGAACGTCGCTTAATATGCGTTCAGCTAATCGTTCATCTTCTTGGATAGACAAGTTAGCTTGAAGCGCATAGGGCCGAATAGAATCGATAGCTCGCACAAATGGGCTTGAAATAATATGATCTATTTGTGATTGGTTTTCTAAGAGGAATGTAGCAAGAGTGTTTGCTTGATTTTTTCCTGCAATCGTTAATTCGGCATCACGTTCTTGTCCAGTTGCTGAACAATGTCGTATTACAATCAATTTCTTCACAATTCATCCCCATCTTTCAAGTTGACGCTATATACTTCGACAAATGTGGGAAAAATTCCTTTTTATTGGAAACGGCATATTGATTTAAATATGTGGAAAAGTAATGTGGATAAATGAACATTTGAGGTGTAATGATGAAAAAAATGATATGTATTATATTCGGTCTTTGTTTTTTTATACACTTGTCCACAACATATGCAGAATCCAATCAAAAATTAAATTATCCAAGCAATCGAAATAAATCATTTGTGAGTGAAGATGTGTTTTACGAACAGTTAGATAAGAAAATCTATAAAGAATACAACAATGCAGCATATAGCGTTCGAAAAAAGATTTTATTTAAAGAAGTGCCGGATAAAGAATTTTCTTTCAGAAAAAAAGCAGCCGTGGGTTGTCGTAGTAGCGTGGTACTTCAAGATTTTTTTGTTCACCCTGATCGCCAAGTTTATTTTTTTGCTTCCTTTTCTCAAAATGAAGCAGAAGAGTTTCATAAGTACATTGTTATAGATGCAGAAACAAAGAGGGAGCTGCAAGAGGGCAAGAGTTATCATCATTGCAAAAATCGTGGTAAAAAATAACCCACCAGCTGGTGGGTTATTTTTTATTCCGGTACACTCATTAATTTCTCTTTCATTTTACGAATAAGAATGACAGCACCAATTGTGAAGAGAAGGGTAATTCCTTCTGCAACAAAGATGTTAATTGTTTTTGTTTGATAAAGTGCCGCGAAAAAGTCTACAAATGCGTGGAATAATATAGCGTAAACAAGGAAGATATATTTCTTCTGTTTTACTGCGTATAAGACAAGCATTGTAAAGGCAATTTGCAATACAAGAGCCATAATTCTTTCCAAGCTGCCAAGGAAGTATAAATAAGCAGGTTGTTCTATTAACATATCCTTTACAAGATTTAATTGTGGTAGTTTTTCTGCCATTTGAGCGAAGCTACCATTGTTAATAGCATTAGCGAATATAAGTGTCTGCAATGCAGAGAATCCGCCAACTAAAATGGATTCAATCCCGCCGTGACCAATTCCATAAGCGAAGCCATCTTTATATTCTAGATATTTTTTTAGTAGGAAGAAGAAGGCAACGAAGCGTCCTAATTCTTCAAAAATACCAGCAGTTAGTCCGCCATAAATTGCAAAGACAAACGGATTTTCTAAAAATGGAGCGATTGCTGGATTACCACGCATAAATAGGTGGAACGGTGTTTCGAGAATTTGGGTAAATCCAATAAAGATAAGAACACCAACGCCGACCACTTTCCAATTAATATTATATTTTTTACGGAAATAAACAAACGCAATAATAGGTACCAGAATCGAAATCACAAGTTGAATTGTGATACTGGCAATTACCGTACTTGAAACCATACTTTCACCGCTTTCTAATATATGTACATATCTATTATGCATGAAATATAGTGGAGATGAAACTTTTAACAAAAAATGAATTTACTTATTGACTCTAACGTTGCGTCATACTTTATCGTATGTATTAAGGGGGAGATACACATGACAATGAAGGTAAAAGAAGTAGCTAATTTAGTTGGAATTAGTGTGCGCACACTGCATCATTACGATGAAATTGGGTTGTTAACCCCAGACGAGACGACAGAGTCTGGATATCGTCTGTATTCCAATAAAAATTTAGAGACATTGCAGCAAATTTTATTTTTTAAAGAGCTAGGCTTCCCTTTGAAGAAAATTAAAGAAATTATCATGAGTCCATCATTTGACCACGAAGAAGCACTACAGCTTCATAAGAAAATGCTTCTTGAAAAACGTGCCAGATTAGATAAGGTGATTGCGACAATTGATAAAACAATTCAGCATACAAAAGGAGAGATTGAAATGACGAATAAAGAGAAATTTGAAGGGTTCGATTTCAGCCATAATCCGTACGAAGAAGAAGCGCGTGAACGATGGGGAGACGCAGCTGTAGATAAGGCTAATGAATACGCGAAAGGTATGTCAAAAGATAATCAAGAAGAGTTTAATACTATTTACAGAAATTTAGCGGCGCTTAGACACGGCGCACCAGATTCTAAAGAGGCACAAGAAGCAATTGGAGTATGGTACGATTACTTGCAAAACTTCGGAGAATATTCATTAGATGCTTTTAAAGGACTCGGTCAAATATACGTCGCTGATGAGCGCTTCACGAAAAATATCGATAAGTTTGGTGAAGGTTTAGCACAGTTTATGTGTGATGCGATGGAGGTTTATGCGGATCGTAAGAAATAGTAAAAAAGGTGGAGGTTTTCTCCACCTTCTTTATTTTTTAATCGTATCATTCAAAGTCTGATCCCCCGTATTGTTTAAATGAGGATTTTTGCTCATTTCTCGCTTTAGCATGTCGAGGCTCTGTGTATATTCTGTATCATTTAAGCTACCTGATTGAAGGCCTTGAATTTGAGAAATCAACTTTTGGTCTGTTGATACATATGCTTTATAATAGCGAGGGACGATGGACAAAGCAGCTTTATATACTTGATCTGCTACGAGTTTTGGATCCGTTGTGTTTGCACGGTATACAACAAATACTTCATCATCGGTAACGAGCGTAGCAGCGTTTGTAACGTCAGGAAGTTTGACTGTCATGCTTGTAATCATTTCAGCGACTTTCTCACGGTTAATGGCTCCTACTTGTTTGTTAGATACTTCATGTTTTTGTTTAGATGAATAACCGACTCTCGTTAATCGTGTATTTGTATTTTCCGTATGATACATGTCGTTTTTATTGGAAACAAGAACACGACTTCCTTCCTCACGTTCCATTTCGGCTTTATTCGTTGATTGACAGCCTGCGAATAAGGAAAGAGTGAGGAGAGAGAGTATAATTTGTTTTTTCACGATGTATCACCTCCTTCTCCATAGCATGCACTAATTTTCAATTTTTTGTATTTGAAATTGTTGGTTGGTATGCTTTGTGATACGATAAAAAGAAGAATGCTTAGAGAGGAAGTTAATGATGGAGCAAAAGCAAGAGCAAGAGATGCATGCTACGGTGAGCATTAATAATGTTCAGTACGAAGTAATTAAAAACTTTCGTGACGGTTTTAATGAAGAAGCATTTAAAGAGCGTTATGCAGAAATCTTAAATAAATATGATTACATCGTAGGGGATTGGGGTTATGAGCAACTTAGATTGCGCGGTTTCTTTGATGATAGTAATCAACGTTCGACATATGATACGAAAATTAGTACGTTAACGGAGTATTTATACGAGTACTGTAATTTCGGTTGTGCACACTTCGTATTACGAAAAGTGAAGAAATAAAAAAATCCTCTTACGATTGTAAGAGGATTTTTTGCATATTTTCGCTTATAAACAAATCGAGATATGATCGCCTTCAGAAAGTATTGTATTTGGTTTCATTTGTTGTCCGTTCAATTGAATATCCCCATTTTTAATTTTATCCACAATGCGTGTACGGCTCCAGTCGGAAATATATGTGGATAAGGCTTTATCCATTCGGTGGGAACCGAAAACGATATCTAATACGATCGTGATTTCGGCTATGCCGTTTTCTTTATGTTGCGTAATGGAAATGGTAGTAGTTGTTTCTATTTGATCTTGCTGCGTCATGTCGAATGTTTCAACGTGATCAGTGAATGCTTTATAAATACGAAGCTTTTGATTCCACGTATGATCTTTCGGACATTTATAAATGGCAAAGCGGTATATATTTTTTCCGTTGGCGTTATGCCTACGAATATTCGTGTCAGTAAATAAGGTAGTGCGTCTGCAATTTTTACAATACTTTTCGATTGTGTTTTGCTCATTTTCATATAAACTCCAAGAAAGTTGTACTTTCTGCATTTTCCTTCACCTCTTATAGTAGTGGTAAAGGAACGTAATACAGCTATTTGGATGTCTTGTAGTATGAAGACATGATAAAAAGACAAAAATAAAAGGAGATTCCCTTAGGAACCTCCGTAAACATCATACTACAGATGCGTTACGTTCCTTTGTAATGGGAATGGGCAGACTACTCCCTTGAAAAAGCACGGTGCTTTTTTGAGAGTAATGCTATCCAATTGCTGGTCCATTACAAAGTAAATGTTGGCATACGTAGATAACGTCCTTTCTATCCAAATAGATTTATTCTTAATTATAACATATAAGATTGAAAATTCAAAATACTCGAAGCGAAAAAACACCAGCTAAAATAGCTGGTGCCTAAGATAAATTATATAAGTTCAAATAAAAATGAGCGTAATTCTTCTGCAATTTCTTCAGTCATAGAAAATGCATGCTCTAAGTAGCCTGGTTCGTTTAAATCGTCAGGACCGATGATTGCAAATCTATTGCGCTGTATATCAAGGACAATTGTTTTACCGTAATGACGATCGGAGTATAAAAGCGCTAAATCATGACGCTCATTTTCTCCCATAAAGCTAACGAAACGAGTTCTTGTAGCGACTGTATCGTCGTACAGAAAGAAACGTTCTTCCATACACATGGCTCCTTTATTAAATATCTAAGTTTAAGTGTGGTTTATGATCTAAATGGTGATGCGTTTTAATGAATCGTACCGTTCTTGTTTTGTAACGCATAACGATAGAATATGTTTCAGCTAGATCTCCGCCAAGGAATTTAACACCGTCTAATAACTCACCAGCAGATACACCAGTTGCTGAGAAGATTGCATCATCCCCAGATACTAAGTCATCTAACATAAGAAGTTGACGAGGATCTTCTAATCCCATTTCACGACAACGAGCTTCTTCTTCTTCGTTCATTGGAACTAAGCGAGCTTGCATTTCACCTTCAAGGCATTTTAATGCTGCTGCAGAAATAACACCTTCTGGAGCTCCGCCAATACCTACGAATAAATCAATACCCGTTCCAGGTAGTGCTGTTGCGATTGACGCACCAACATCACCATCACCAAATAATTTTACGCGTGCACCTTTTGCACGAACACGGTCAATAATATCTTGATGACGTTCACGTTCTTGCACGATAACTGTTAGATCGCGAATCTTTTTATTGTTAGCTTCTGCTACAATTTCAATTGTTTTTTCAATTGGATCATCTAAGCTAATTTTACCAGCTGCTTTTGGACCAACCGCGATTTTTTCCATGTACATATCAGGAGCATGAAGAAGGTTTCCTTTATCTGCGATTGCGATAACTGCCATTGCATTTGCAAGACCTTTTGCAACGATGTTTGTACCTTCTAATGGATCAACGGCAATGTCTACTTCTGGACCGTTACCTGTTCCTAGTTCTTCACCAATATACAACATCGGTGCTTCATCAAGTTCTCCTTCACCAATTACAACTGTACCTGCCATGTTTACTGAATCAAACATATCACGCATTGCTGTAGTTGCTGCATCATCTGCTTCGTTTTTCTTTCCGCGGCCCATCCACTGTGCGGATGCTAATGCTGCTGCTTCTGTTACACGGACAATTTCTAGTGCGAGTTCACGTTCCAAGATTCCATTCCTCCAATTTCAAAAATCATACAAATATAACTATAACAAATAACGGAGAAAAGGTGAATTCGAAAAATTGTCGATTTTTTCAGAAGAAAGCGTTACAATTAAAATGTAAATGCTTTAATTTCCAGGTAGGTGACATTCATGTATTTTGTAGACAGAAAGAAAATAGAACAAATGCTAGTATGTTTAGAACGAGCAACAAGTACATTTCAAGAGAAAAAGATATATGAAACCGAGTTTGAATTTTACGCATTAGAACGTATAGCTCATCTAATTATTGATTGTGTATTAGATGTAGGGAATGCGATGATTGATGGATTTATTATGCGCGATCCAGGAAGTTATGAAGATATTATCGATATTTTGATGGACGAGCGAGTGATAAGTGCAGAAGAAGGACGAGGAATGAAAGAAATTATCCTTCTTCGAAAAATGCTTACGCAAGATTATATTCAAATGAATCATGATGAATTATATAAGACGATTCAAAAACATATTGCAGTGGTAGAGAAATACCCAGCAAATATTCGCAGTTATTTAGAGAAGGAATTAGGACCTGTATCTGCATTTGTACCAGAATAATTATGCTTATAAGATCCCCGGGACTGCCTTTTGGGGATCTTATATTGTATGTGAGAAAGTAAAGGGAAAAGGGAGAAGGGTTAAGCATGGGGGAAGCACGTACGACGAAAGATGAAATTGTACAATTGTTGAAAGTTAAGGGAGAGCACACAGTAGCGGAACTAGCTGACGTTTTAGAGATTACAGAAATGGCGATCCGAAGACATTTAAGTAATCTTGAGAAAGATGGTTTCATTTATTCTAAGATGGTAAGACAACATGTCGGAAGACCAACTTATTTATATGGATTAAGTGAAAAGGGAGAAGATACATTCCCGAAGGAGTATAAGCAATTTGCGATTGATATGCTAGAAGATTTAGCTCGAATGGGTGATGAAAAAATACTTCGTTACGTTTTAACAGAGAGAACGAAGCGAATGGAAGAACAGTTGCAAAAACGAGTGAGTAATCAAAAGAATTTAGCATTTAAAGTGCAAGAGATAGCGGCTATGCAAGAGAAAAATGGTTATATGGTTCAAATAAAGAGAGATGGGGAGAACTCTTTCGTAATTGAAAAACAAAACTGTCCGTTAAAAGAAATTGCAGAGAGATTCCCGCAAGTATGCGAAGATGAAAAAGAGATGTATAATCGTTTATTTGCAGGAGCAGATGTAAAGACGTTAGCAAACATGTGTGAGGGCGATTGTAGTTGTTCTTACCAAGTAAAAGAGAAAAAATGAACGTTATGGGGCGCTTTTAGGTAAAGCGTTTTTTTCTTTGGAAAAAGCGGGTAATATAAGAGTGGTATGATAAGGTGAGAACGTTAGCATAGAAGGAGAGACATAATGATGTATAAAGGTTACTTAATTGACTTAGACGGTACGATGTATCGCGGAGAAGAACAAATTGAAGAAGCGAGCGACTTCGTAAAAGCATTAGGAGAGCGCGGCATTCCTTATTTATTCGTTACGAATAATTCAACGCGTAAACCAGAACAAGTGGCAGAAAAACTTGTTCGTTTCGATATTCCAGCGGAAGCAGAGCAAGTATTCACAACGAGTATGGCGACAGCGAACTTCATTTATGAACGTAAACAAGACGCAACTGTATATATGATTGGTGAAGAAGGCTTACATGATGCACTTGTGGAAAAAGGATTTGAACTTGTGGATGAAAATCCTGATTTCGTTGTTGTTGGTTTAGATCGTGACATCACATATGAAAAATTAGCAAAAGCTTGTCTTGCTGTGCGTAACGGCGCAACGTTTATTTCTACAAATGGAGATATCGCCATTCCGACTGAGCGCGGATTATTACCAGGTAACGGTTCATTAACATCAGTTGTAACAGTATCAACAGGCGTGGATCCAATCTTTATTGGAAAACCAGAATCAATCATTATGGAACAAGCGTTAAAAGTGCTTGGTATAGGAAAAGATGAAGCATTAATGGTTGGGGATAACTACGATACAGACATTTTAGCGGGAGTAAATGCTGGCATGCATACCCTTCTTGTCCACACTGGAGTCACAACTGTGGAGAAGTTAACAGAATATGAAGTACAACCAACGCAAGTTGTGCATAACTTGACGGAGTGGATTGAGAAGATGTAATGAAATGCAGGTAACCGGAATAGGTTACCTGTTTTTTTATGCATAATTGCATATTCGCCGTTGTTATATAAAATGTAAAATTTATATGTAATGATACAAGGGGGAATCAGAGTGTACTGGATGTCATGTATTATGTTTGTTTTTACATTATGTGTTTTGTTTTTTGTTCTATGGAAGATATATAAAATAAATGAAATGAAAAAAAGCTCAGGAAAACTCATTGCAATGTATCCTCGGGTGAAAAGACGTTGGATTGCATTACTTGGACCAGCATATTTCATTGGGCAATGTATGTATATATATGCTCAGTACGTAAGTGGCGATATTGATACAGTTGAACAGTTTCTCATTCAGCTAGGTATTCATGCTGTAGCAAGTTGTTTTATGACTTTAATAGCTATCCATCTTATTAAAAGTGTACAAATATATGAAAAAGGTGTAGTAGACGGATTAAACTTTTATTCATACGAAGAATTAAAAGGCTATAAAACATCAACATGGGAAAATCCAAAAGAAAATATATTTTTATATCGCGGGCGAGAAAAAATGAATGACAATGTAAATTTACTTATTAGACAGGAAGATATGAATGAATTAGAAAGCATTCTTCAAAGATATATTCCGAAATTAATGATGAAATAAAAAAACTCCGGTTTTAACAACCGGAGTTTTTTATTAGAATGCACGATTCACAACATCTTTAACTTCTTCAAGATATTGCTTACGCACACTGTTATCCACAGAAGGAACACTCGTATAGAATGTATGCTCAATTGTTTCAATACCTGTAAATTCAAAAATACCAACATCTGCTGTTTTCTTCATTGCTTCAAACATACCGCCTGCTGTGTATGCTTCTTTCGTATTTCCCATTGTAGATAATAGTAAGCCTTTTTTACCGCTTAATAACTTTTCAATACCATTTTCACCGTAAGCATAAGCGAAGCCGTGGCTAAATACACGGTCAACGTATCCTTTTAAAATAGCAGGAAGTCCCGCCCACCAAACTGGATAAATGAATGTAATGCTATCCGCCCAAGAGATATGCTCTTGCTCTTCTTTAATATCTTCTGGTGTGTTTCCTTGAGAAAATGAGATGAAATCGGAAGCGTCTAATACTGGATTGAAGTTTAACTCGTATAGATCGCGAACGCGTACTTCATGACCTTTTTCTTCTAATTCACTTTTTACCGTTTCTAAAATCGCATGGTTAAAGCTTTCTGTATTTGGGTGTGCATAAACGATTACATGTTTCATTGCTCTTCCTCCTATTTGTGGATAGTTTTTTATTTATGTAACTATTATGGTTACTTCTGTTGTGAGAGTCAACTTTTTTGACGTGAGAAATAAAGCGAAAATGTAATTAGCTAATATGGGATACATGTTAGTATGTGACAAAAAAATACAAAAAAGTAGGGATTTTGCATTCTGAATAGAATATATAGATTGATAAATAGAGAGAGAAGGGGATATGGGGATGAATATTATTGAAATTGAAAGGTTAGAAAAATCGTTTGATATTGGGGATAGTAAAGTAAAAATATTAAAAGGCATTAATCTTCAAATTCAAAAAGGAGATTTCGTCTGTATTATGGGGGCTAGTGGATCGGGTAAAACGACCTTACTTCAGTTGTTAGGTGGATTAGATATTCCGTCAGTAGGTAGTATTCGAGTTGACGGTACAGAGATATCAACATTAAAAGAAAAAGAGCTAGCTTTATTTAGAAGGCATAAAATCGGTTTTATTTTTCAGCAGTTTAATTTGATTCCAGTGTTTAGTGCAGAAGAGAATGTAGGGTTACCGTTACTGTTAGATAATGTCTCGCAAAAGAAGGCAACGGTGACAGCAACTCGTTTATTAGAACTTGTTGGATTGAAGGGAAAAGAAAAACATTTACCAGCACAGTTATCAGGCGGGCAACAGCAAAGGGTTGCGATCGCAAGAGCTTTTGCAAATGAGCCGGCTATTATATTAGCTGATGAACCAACAGGGGCATTAGATTCGGAAAATAGTAAAAACATAATTGCGGCACTTCGCAATGCGTGTGATGAGTTAGGGCAAACAGCTGTCATTGTAACGCACGACCCGTTCGTAGCCGCTCATGCGGATAAAGTTGTTTTCTTATTAGATGGTGAAGTGATTCATGAACATGCTGAAAGTAAAGGGTGGAAGTTTCGAAATATCCCGCAACAAGTTACTCACATTCAAGAGATTATGAATCACCACTTTAAAGTAGGGGGTAAAGGTGATGCGATGGGTAATTAAGTATGCAGTAAAATCGATGAAACAAAATTGGCTGCGAAATATGTTGATTGCTCTCGGTGCAGCTTTAGGTGTTATGTTAGCGACGATGTTATTGCTAGGCAATCAATCAGTAGAGAAAAGCGTAAAGGAACAAGTAGTAAGTCGGTATGGAGATTATAATTTGCAATTTGGTTATATAAAAAATGATATGTATTTAAATAATGAAAGTTTAAAAGGAATAGATGGCTTAGAAAATGCTGAAAAAATATCAAAAGTACTTATACCATATCCTTTTCCAAATTATAAAGAGTTATCTGGAAAACCGTCTTATTGGGGTGTTGAGCAAGATTCTCCAGAAATGCATTCTTATAAAATAGTAGAAGGTCGATATCCGAAAGAAGGGGCTGAAGTAGCACTGACAAAAGGGTATACAGATCGTGAAAATATAAGGGTAGGAGATACGATCAAATTGCCATTCCCGCAGCATGGAGAAAAGAATGTGAAAGTCGTCGGCATTTTAAATCCGCCGTTAATGGCAGCGATGGGGCATAGTGCTTATTTTCCAATCCATTGGCTTCAAAAAGAATTAAATCTATCAAATCAATTCAATCTCGTTCAAGTGAAAACAGCTGATGTAAATGTGAAAAGAGCAATTGCTCTTGATGTAAATAAGAAGATAGAAAATATAAAGGTAGATCAACGTACTTATGTTGATAAGGCATTTGAAAGACTAAATGTAATGAAACCGTTAATTTTTAGTTTAGGTGGTATTGCCTTATTTGTTGTAGCTCTTTTAATAATGGGAAGTTTCTTCTTATCTGTTAGAAGTCGATTTAAGCAGTGGGCATTATTACGTGCGCTCGGTAGTAACCCAAATCAAATTATATTAGTCGTTTTATTAGAGGCTTTATGCATCGGAGCAATTGGATCGCTAGCAGGAGTTATTCTGGGGGCAGGTACGCAAACAATCGCCGCATCTTTTATTAACAAATGGGTGAATATTGAGGGGGCAGGGAAAGCATCATTCTCAATCTCAGGTGAGGTTCTACTCATTACGTTTTTACTAGGGATTGTTATGTCTGTCATAGGAGCTATTATACCAGCTTTCATGGTTAGAAAGATTCCACCAGTTCAAGCACTTCGCCCAGGTCTTCCTAGTAATGAGAAAAAAGAAAAGAGATGGAGTGCTTTTAGCCTTAGCATTTTACTCATTGGTACTGTTATTGGACTAGCAGGTAACGTATTAGAGCAGTATATCGGTTTTAATCCAAGTGCGATAGGAGCGCTGTTATTTGCAGTTGGTTTGTTATTGGCGATTCCGTTATTTATTCGCGTAATAGCACCAGTGATTGCAAAACCGTTCCAAATGATATTACGAATTGAAACGACGATTAGTAGCCGGAATGTAATTCGTTATCGGAATAAGGCAGCTGTGTCGGTTGCTATACTAGCATTTGGTTTTATGTTAGCACTTGTTGGAACGATGTATGTAAATTCTATGTATGAAGGTATGAAAAAAGGGTTACAAAAACATTTACCAGCGGACTTAGTAGTAAGAATTCCAGTAGAGTCGCAAGGAATAGAAACATTACCGTTTAGTTGGATGGAGAAGGTTAGAAAAATTGATGGTGTGGAATCGAGTGTTGGGAATGCTACTGACTTTACAGCAAAGCTTGTGAATTATGACTTTAAAAAAGCGAATCAAGAGTGGTATGAATTTATGAAAAAAAACAATTTGAACTATGATTCAATGGAAGTTGTAGGTAACGATATTGTAGCGTACCAGAAAGTAACAAAGGCGAAAGTGATTGCAGGACAACCTTTAAATAAGCCATTACAAGATGGTGAGGGAGTCATTACGAAAGAAGTGGCTAAAAACTTAGGGCTTCAGTTGCATGATACGGTTGACGTACAAGGAAAAGGGAAAGAAAAACAAAGAATTAAAGTCGTTTCGATTATTGAGCAAGGATTAAGGTTAAGGAGTTTGGATATTTTTGTGAATGAACAATGGGCTCGCGATAAGTTTCACGTACAAGGATATGAAGCAATTCAAATTATGATTAATTCTAATCAATCATTTGAAGGGATTAAGAAGCAAGTAAAAGAAATTACAAAGAATAAAGAGAATGTAGAAGTTATAAACAGTTATGATTTATTGAAAGAACAAGAGCAGTTATTATCGCAAATGATGATGTTAATTCGCTTGTTAGTTGTAATTGTTTTCATTATTTCTGGCATAGGATTAATGAATGCAATTGTCGCAAGTTTGCATGAAAGACGTGCTGAAATTAGTATGATTCGTGCGGTAGGAGCTATTCCGAAGCAAATGAGAAGGATCGTTTTATTAGAGGGAACTTTACTTGGAGCGATAGCTGGTTGTATCGGAATTTTTGGTGGGATTATGTTTAGCTATATCGTGTTATCAAGCTTAGAGTTAACGGTTATTATTATTCCGTATAATCAAGTTGTCATACTGGCTCTAGCTAGCGTGATGCTTGGAGCGGGGGCAGCATTGATTGCGTCATTACAATTAAGAAAGTTTAAATTAAGTGATACTTTAAAGGAGTTATCAGCATAAAAGATTGCTATACCCCACTCATACAAAGAACAAAGAAAACAAATAAAATAATAACAATACCAATGCCGAAGTTAAATACGAGAGTACTATCCATATTATGTAACCTCCTTGTTTGAAAGTAAAAAGCACTCTAGCCAAGAGTGCTTTTTTTATTTTGAGTCTACTTCACAACTTTTAGAAAAAGATTCATGTGTGTAAAGAGTTACGTTATTTTATGTATTTATACTTTTAAATGAGTAAGTCCTTGTAAGATATAAAAAAAAGACACTCTTTTGAGTGTCTTTCATGATGACAAAATGTGCCAATTGCTTGAGTTTGATAAGGCGCTAATATCCGTTTTAACGCCTTTTCTTTGATCAAGAAGTGTAGCAACAGCGATTCAAATAAATTGTACCATTTGATTTATAGGTGTGCGTATGCAATTGTGCATATTCCTATTAGAGGGAAATGAGGCACGAAAAATGAATGAGTATATATAGAATATTCGATTAGGGGAGAGAAGGATGAATATACATAAGTTAACGGTAGAAGAAGCAAATGAGATAAATACGTGGGCGTATGAAGAACCTTATGATTTGTATAGTTTTTCAGGAGAGGAAGAAGCGATAGAAGAATTATTAGATGGGACGTATTACGGTTGTTGTGACGATAAGGGGGAGTTTATCGGCTATTTTTGTTTTGGGGAAAATGCACAAGTGCCAGGGGGAAGAGATGCTCATTTATATGATGGAGAAGATGTAATTGATATCGGACTTGGCATGAAGCCAGCGTTAACAGGGAAAGGGCTGGGAAAAATGTTTTTTCAAGCGGGGATAGCATTTGCTGCGAAAGAATATAAGCCAAAAACGTTCCGACTTAGTGTAGCGACATTTAATACAAGAGCGATTACGCTATATAAAAACATAGGTTTTCAGCAAGGTCCTATTTTTTTGAGTCGCGGAAGAGAATTTATGCTCATGAAATATGAAAGACCGTCAGTATGAAACTGACGGTCTTTCATGTTTTATTATTCCGAATGCTCAGCTCTGTGTGCTAAACGGCTTGAAGCAGCGGCAGCGATCCCGCCAACGATATCATCAAGGAATGTATGCACCTTTCCAGATGATTTATCATTTAAGAATTCTAAAATACCAGGTTTTAATTTATCGATATATCCAAAGTTCGTGAAACCGATAGAGCCGTACACATTAACGATAGAAAGTGCGATCACTTCATCAATTCCGTATAAGCCTTCATCACGTTTTACGATATCTTGTAACGGCTCACTTAACATTCCTTTTTCAGCAAGGACATCGAGTTCGATACCAGTAATCAGTGCGTTTTGTACTTCACGTTTTGATAATACACGCTCAACGTTATAACGGCATTCTGACATCTCTAAATTTGGATGATATTTTTTTTGAAGAAAATGAACAAGCTCAGCAATATCGTCAATTGTTACACCACGTTCTTGTAATAGTTGTAATGCTCTTTCTTGTAGTTGATTTGATTCTTTCATGTTTATCACCTTTTTTTCTTTTTAGTATTTGTATACGTTTCGTTGCTTTATCATGTGCATAGGAATGAAAGGCGAGCACAAGCTCATATATATAAAGAAAAACCATAGGTGGCGACTGCGATGATTCATCATATTTATGAGCATTATCATATGCATGTTAAAGAATTAATCCCCCTTGGCCCCTATAAAAGCTTTTGGATTCGCAACAAAATTTATGTACTTGTTCCAATTGGAGAAATGGAGGAAGAAGTACTTGTAGAGATGAAAAAGCTCAGTGATTATATGAACCAGCAAGGGGATATAACTGTAGCGACTTTCGTTCCGACTATACACGGCTACTATGTAAGTGAGATAGAAGAACAAAATTACTGCTTATTAAAAGGTATGCGTGCGTTAGAACGACATGCTACATCATTAGGAAGTGAGCTTTCTATATTCCATAAACGAGGTGCATTCTTTCCAGAAGAAATCGAGCAATTAAGCCGCATAGGCGAATGGAAAGCGTTATGGGAAAAAAGGCTCGATCAATTAGAAAAGTTTTGGCAATCACAAGTGATGAACCACCCTACAGACGTATTCGATCAATTGTTTATTGAATCCTTCCCGTATTACTTAGGAGTTGCAGAAAATGCAATTCAGTATGTTGTCGATACAGAGATGGATGATACGCCGCAAATGACTGATGCAGCAACAATTTGCCAAGAACGATTCACACCCTTATTATGGCATCAAACGAAGCGCCTCAAACTTCCTTTCGATTGGGTGTATGATCACCCAACTCGAGATATGGCAGAATTAATCCGCTATATGATGATAGAAAAAAAGAAAGACTGGGAGCAAACAATCGTTCAATTTGTTACAGATTATGAACGGAATTATTCGCTATCCTCATTTGGTTGGCGCCTATTATTTGCAAGGCTCCTGTTTCCGCTTCACTACTTTGAAACAGTCGAACGATATTACCAAACGGGAAATGAAGAACAAAAAAGCATATATAGAGATCGCTTAGAAGCCATTTTACACGATGTGAACCGCTCTGAGCAATTTATGAAGCACTTTTATGGCTCACTTCGTTTACCAGTCGATAAGTTAGGGATTAGGAAATTAGATTGGCTATCTTAAAATATAAAAAAGAGACCGATTGAGGTCTCTTTTTTATATATCACAATTGTATGTAATACATTATGCCCCTACCTGTTGATCTGCACATATATTTAAAATGAATTGATGTCTTTCGATTTTTTCATTTACTTTACTCAATAATTCTTGCTGAATTTCTTTAAATAAAAATTGATAGCTCGCATTCCATGTTGGTATAACGGATGAAAGGTCTAATAAATACTCTTTTTTCTTTTCTAGTTCTTGAATTGTTAAGAAAGTGTTCCCCATTTTTGGCATGTGTCGTCCCCCTATGTTTTTTACTTTTATATGTGTGAACGATTCTATAGTATTAATTATCTCACTTTTTGAGAAGGATTTCCAATTTTGTTTTATGATGTTAAAGGAGAAGTGTTTTTTGAATAAAAAAAGAGACCCAAATGGGTCTCTTTCTAGGAAGCGATTCTGAACGAGCCGCTTCTGCTTTTAGATTAATATCTAGCTCCAGCGGCTAGAACAGTCGGCCATTTCGCGTCTTCCTGTGAGGCAAAAAGCGCCTCTTCGTCAGGAGCTCCAATGACCTCCTGTTCTGAACGAGCCGCTTCCGCTTTTAGATTAAAATACTTGTTCTACTTCAATAACGCCTGGTACTTCTTCAAGTAATGCGCGTTCGATACCAGCTTTTAGTGTGATTGTAGAACTTGGGCAGCTTCCGCAAGCACCCATAAGGCGTAATTTTACGATACCTTCTTCAATGTCTACTAATTCAACGTCTCCGCCATCGCGAAGTAAGAATGGACGTAATTTATCTAATACTTCTAGTACTT
This sequence comes from Bacillus sp. K2I17, assembly GCF_002209985.1. Classification (NCBI taxonomy): domain Bacteria; kingdom Bacillati; phylum Bacillota; class Bacilli; order Caryophanales; family Bacillaceae; genus Bacillus; species Bacillus sp. K2I17. Next base: position 45,593 of record NZ_NJGF01000005.1, on the reverse strand, counting down.
GTTCTTCCATATGTGGGTTTTCCATTTTTATCGACTCCTTTCATCAGTTTTATTATAATCAAGATAGAGGGGAAAATCTATTTTTTCTGTTCTTGTTTTAATGTCGAAATTTTTTATCATGTTTACAACGTGTTTTTTCAGTATAGGGGTATGGAATAAGTTTGTAAAATGATGTGCTTATGTACTAAGACATCTGAATATACTGTTGAAACAAGAAGTGGGGGAAAAGAAATGGTTAATGTGCAAGTGTATGGGACGAAAGTAATTTGTGCGAGCTGCGTTGGAATGCCATCTTCAACAGAAACATTTGAGTGGCTACAAGCGGCGATTGGTCGTAAATATGAAGGACAAAAAAATAAATTTAATTTCGAGTATATTGATTTTCAAGAAGAACAAGAAGATGAAGATAAAAAAGCATTCGCAGAGCGCGTAGTGGAAGAAGATCTATTTTATCCGGTCGTTCTTGTAAATGGAGAAATTGTTGGAGAAGGAAATCCTCGTTTGAAGGATGTTTACGAAGAAATCGAGAAATATTTATAAAACAGGAAGCCTTTGCGAATTTGCGAAGGCTTTTTTTATGGAGGGATAGATGTGAAAAATGGAGTGAAGCATGCGTTACCAACAGAAGTACGACAGTTAATGGAGCGGTACACAGTAGAATTAAAAGAAATTTTTTTAGATGAAAAAATAGTCGGGGTATATATTTACGGCTCCATCGCACTCGGTGCATTTCATGCAGAAACGAGCGATGTTGATTTTATTACAGTAATAAGTGATTCCGTGAATGAAGCTGAAAAACAGCAACTTGTCGAACTTCATAAGAAAATTAGTGGTAGTACGTTAGGTAAGAGAATGGATGGTATGTATATTCCGCTTGCTGATTTAGGGAAATACAATGATGAAATGAATGAGTACGTGTATTATGCAGATGGTAAAGCGAATGTAGGTCATTGGGATATTAATGCGGTCACATGGTGGACATTGAAAAATCAAGGTATTACAGTTACCGGGAAAGAAGCGGAAGATCTTCCGTTTCAAATAAGGTGGGACGATGTAGTCAATACGATGAAATACAACGTAGAACAGTACTGGAGTGAAAAAGCGAAGCAGCCGTATTTATTTTTCATAGAAGAGTGGGTAGAATCAGCTGTCGTTACGATGGGCCGTATTTTATATACACTAGATCATAAAACAATCGTTTCAAAAGATAGTGGATTGCAATACTTGTTAGAACGTTCAGGGGAAGAATGGGAGCTTTTATTAAAAGAAGTAGCGAGAATACGGCAGAATCCAAAAGAAAAGCGAATGCTCTCAAGGTGGAGAAGGGCAGATATGACGAGGAAGTACTTATTGCATTTAATTGAAACATGTAGAGAGAAATGGTAGGGGAAAAACCGACGATACAGTAAATTGTATCGTCGGTTTTTGTGTTGAGAATGGTATATAATGGATTAAAAGGTTTAATTATACTGGAGGGGATAGGATGAATACAGAATTAACTACTTATGAAGAAAAGAATGTAGCAATAAGTATGCGCGAAGTAATTAGCATGATAATAATTATTTTTGGGGTAATGTATGGAATTGGTTTTTTGAACATTATATATGACTCTTCCTTATATCCATGGTATGTAGATCATCTTATTCCACCTTTAACATTTCTTACTATTATTTTAATATATGCACCAGCAAGAAATTGCTGTGTGCAGTTAGTAAAATCAATGCAGTTTAATAATTTAAAACATTATGTAACGATAGTAATGACGATGATTGTACTACTTATATATCTTGCAGTATTAAATTTAGTTTTACCACATGGGCTTCGTGTGAATGAATCTAATATAGTAATAAAGCCTACTAAAAGTGAAATCATTTTATACGTAGTTGTACTCACCACTTTTGCACCGATTTGGGAAGAACTTTTATTTCGGGGGATGTTTTTCACGAAATTATCTCAGCGCTTTTCTACACTTAGTAGTGCCGTTATAAGTGCTGTTATCTTTACTTTAGGTCATCCCCTTACAGTAGGGAGTGTTTTATATATTTTTGGTGGTGGTATATGTTTAGCTTATACGTATAAGAAAACAAATAACTTACTCGTCCCATGGGGGATTCATTTATTAAATAATGCATTTTTTATATTAGTAAATTTTCAACTGTAAAAAGACGCCTTTTGAAAAGGGCGTCTTTCGTATTTTGTAGTAGGTAGAAAAGGCTTTACAAGTATTATGTAGAGGAAAGATAATAGAAAAAATATGTGTATGGGGGAAGATGATGAGTAAATATAAATTACATATAAATAAAGAACAACTATGGAAAGGTTGCATCTTAAAGTCGATTGCAAATGCAATTTTTGTAGCACATGCTCCTGATTTCTCACATGAAAGTTCATGGGATGAATTTAACTATAGTATGCAAGATAGTCAAGGAGGAAGAGGGACAATTACGTTTCATCCGGATTATACGATCGTATGTCTTCAAGATGTGAATAGTGAAAGAATTGATGAGTGGATTGATGCAGCAAATTATTTTGAAGGGGCACCTTCGGAAGTGATAGACATTGCGAAAGAAGAAGCACTTCAATACGTATTAGAAGAAGTAGAAGGCGAAACAGTTCCTTTCATTACAACAGCATTTTGGATTGAGGAGAGCGGTGCATATTCAATTGATTCATTTGAAGAGATGGAAGAGCATGGCGGATTCTTATTAGAAATCCCGCTACTTGATCTGCAATCAGCAATAGAAAGATTAGAAGAAGAGTATGAGCTGACAGAAGAACAAATAGAGCTTTTAAAACTCGTGTATGAGAGAAAAATCAAAAATCCAAATGAGGAAATTATGTTGTCTAAAGAAGAGGTGGCGATGATCGGAACGGATGATAGTGAAGGATTAGAAGTGAGTAAGGAGTCGTTTGAAGAGCTGAATGTTACTTGGGAGTTGTAGGAGAGGATAAAATGTTTCCGATTGGTGAGCAGCCGAGGATTATAAAGGACTTGGAAAATGTTACTGCTAATTTAGAAGAACTAGCGATTGAGGGGAAAACAAAAAATATAGAACGATTAGCATCTTTACACGTTAAGAAATTATGGATTTTCGCAGTAAATCAAAAACAGTTTGAACATATTCTTTTGTATGCTCGTCCCGATATATTATATGTTTACGAAATGAGGGTAGAGGATTTAAGTGGCCTTCAGAAGTTATCAGATTTACAACAGTTGTATATGTGCTGGAATACAAAAGCGAAGACGTTATGGGATATCGAGTATAATAAAAAACTCAAATCCTTACTAATTGATGATTTTTCTAAGCTAGACGATTTAAGTGCTTTAAATAAGTGTCCACAACTCAATACCTTTTACATGGGTGGTGGGATAAATACAGCGATGAAAGTACAAACTTTACAACCACTCGCTGCATTACAGCATTTAAAAAAACTTATTCTTATGAACTTAAAGGTTAAAGATGATTCGTTAGAACCTTTAATACAATTAAAAAATTTACGGGAGTTAAGTTTATCTAATCAATTTAAGGTGGAAGAGTATGCAAAATTATCTGTAGCATTGCCATATACGGAATGTGAATTTTTCAAACCATGCGTATATATGAACGATGCAATAGAAGGAAAAAATATAATGGTGATTGGGAGAAGAAGACCACTCCTTAATTCGAAAATGGATACGGTAAAGATACAAAAGTATGAAGAGCAATTTAAAAAGTTACAAGAGGAATATAAAGCACTAGTAGAAGGTACAATGTAATTTCACATTGTACCTTCTACTAGTTTTTTCATATACATATCAACTTCACGAAAGAATACTTGCTCTTTTTCCTCGGTATTAAGATGTACAGCACAATGCAAATATTGCTGTAAGTAGCGGTTAGCTTGTTCGTACTGTTTTAATTTGTAGAAAGAGAAACAAGTAAGAAGCAAGAATGCTTTTTCTTGTAATATTGGAACGACAGCTAGCACCGGAGTAATAGCGTGTATATTTGTTTTTGCTAAATTTTCATAAGACGCCCACACTTGAAACCAGTCGAAAATAGTAGAAAGGTAATTCGGAATGTTGATAGTTTCATGTGAAACATTATGCAATAACTGGTTCTGGTTCATATGTATAGGCTCTATTCTCGTTTGTAGAATGCAATCGAATATTGAAATGCTTTCTTTTAGTTGTAATTGACCCGTAATAAGTTGCGGGAGACCAATTGGATGAACCCCGATGTTTATATAAAAACTATCTTCAAACTGGCTTTTTTGTATGTTAATGAGCTTATAAAATCCGTTTTCAGCTTTGCGAAATGTGTGTCTTTTTTTCTTAAATCCAAGTGGTTTTAAAGCAGCGTGCAAATGTGTAATGAAATTTTTCTCCATGACACCCTCCTCTAATGAGAACAATATTTACTTTTTATCATAATGGAACGTAGTGAAGTTTTGTGAAAAAACCCCTTCTGTTCAAACTATACACTTCATATTTAATCACCTGAAATAGTAGTTTTATGAACTTTATTTTATATATTATAGTATGACTAAAGCTAGGTTTTTTAAGAGAGAATGGAGAAACTATTATGATGAATCACAATAAAATTAAACAACTTTTAGAATATGTAGATCGTGCAGAGGATAATGAAGTTGAGTTAGAGTATGAATTTGAACCAATGACAATAGAACTATTTAATAGTGAAGAGATAGAAGAAGGACAACTTGGTTATAGCGTTGATGATGAAGGTCAAAGTTTAATTGGGAATGAAGAAGGAGATTGGAAAGAAGGATGGATTGTAATTGGACTAGATTCATATCTTGGGGATCCAATCTTTATAGATAGTAATGATAAGAATTGTCCGGTTTATACAGCTATGCACGGTGAGGGAGATTGGGAGCCGGATTGTATAGTGGAACGTATAGAAGATGTTATTGAGAAAGTGAAAGGTAGTTTGAAATAGTAAAAAGTTAGTAAGGTGTTTCAAAATAATTTTGAAACATCTTTTTTATGAATATACAAAATGATTAAATTAGTGTATTAAACGTATCATTCATAAGTATTCTAATATATTTAAAAGTAAAATGAAATAATAAACGGATAATTGTCGGAATATATTCGATTTCCGTTCATTTTTATGAAATATATGTACTTTTTGTTAGATTCCTTCTTTTTGTTTCTATAAGATACATGTATGTAGAAATAAGAAAAGGATGATGTACGTGAAGGACACTGTTTTACAAGAAACAATTTCTCCGCAACAGTTACATACAGTCGTTCAAAAGAATACGGCGTATTATGACTTTAAGTGGGGAAAAGTAGAAAATCCAGCGCAAGGAAATACGTGGAATTGGGTAGCCTTTTTCTTCCCAGTTTTTTGGTTAGCTTATCGTAAAATGTATAAGTTGTTTATTATACTTACGTTACTGACGGTACCTAGTATATTTGTAACTCCTTTTATAGATATTCCAGATGGGATTTTTTTATCAATTGGTCTAGTTTTTCAATTAGGAATGATGATATTTACTGGATGGCAAGGAAACCGTTTATATTATAAGCATGCTGTCCGTATTTTACATAAGGAAGAAAATATGCCAGATCATGAGAAGGCGTATTATTTACAATCAAAGGGTGGCGCTAGTTTTGCTAGTATGGTTGGTTTACACATCATAGTAGGGTTAGTATTTGGCGGAGCCACGTTCGGACTCTCCTTTTTACCAACTGAACCAAATATAAAAAACGTTGTTCGTGCAAGTGATGAAGGATTTACTTTAGAGATTATGACGGATAATCCAACGTGGAAGCTTGTGGAGAAAGAAAAAGATTATGACGTAGTAGAATTTACTGGGTATGATTACGAAGAGAAGAAAAATATAAAAATTAAATTTGCTGTTTATTTCAGTGAAGACTATTTTGAATGGCAAGAAGTATATGAGAATAATAAGAAATTAAGTGAAGAAGAGTTAGAAGAGTATCAATTTTACATTGAAGAAAATAGTTGGAGTTTCTAGTGAGAGCTCGTTCATTTTGAGAAGAAGAATCTTGTGAAGGTTCTTCTTTTTTATTGGAAACACCATACGAATTGAAAATTTGTAAAATACAATAAAAAATGAGAATTTGAGGTAGGCTTGTCAATAACGTAAGACTATGGCACTATAAAGAAATGCTATACAAATTTTATTTATCGAGATGTAAACATCAATTTTGATTTTTACGTATAAATAATGAACGGAGGAAATGAATTTATGGCTACTTTACCTAATTGTCCAAAATGTAATTCAGAATATACGTATGAGGATGGCGTTCTTTTCGTATGTCCAGAATGTGCTCATGAGTGGGGCCAAGAAGCAGAAACTGAAAATAATGATGGTGCAAAAGTTGTAAAAGATGCGAACGGAAACGTTCTTCAAGACGGCGATGCTGTTACTGTTATTAAAGATTTAAAAGTAAAAGGAACTTCTTCAGTTGTGAAGATCGGTACGAAAGTAAAGAGTATTCGTCTAGTTGATGGCGATCACGATATTGATTGCAAAATCGACGGTTTCGGAGCTATGAAATTAAAATCACAGTTCGTTAAGAAGGCGTAAATAAAAAGAGGAGGCGATTAGCCTCCTCTTTTTTATTGTCATTTTTTATCGGTAAGTCGATATAATTTTATTTACCATGAACAGTGCAACATTTACTGTGCACCATAGTCAATCTCTTTCAACTGACACCGCTTATTAAAGAATGTTTTATATCCAAGCTGTAAGAAGATAATAACAGCAAAGGCAGTGCTTCCTGAAATACCAAGTATAATGGCGATTTGATATTGAATGGCTGTAAATGGTGATACACCAGATAAGATTTGACCAGTCATCATGCCTGGTAAGCTTATAATCCCCATTCCGACCATAGAATTGATCGTTGGTAAAATAGCAGAGTCAAAAGCGTCTCGTATGAGCGGCGCAGCGGCTTCTTTCGGTGTTGCGCCGAGCATAAGTGCGCCTTCAATTTGACCTCTTTGCGATTTCATATTATTTAAGAACGTATTTGCACCAAGGGAAACACCTGTCATCGCATTCCCAACTAACATTCCCGTAATCGGAACGATATATTGCGGTGCATACCAAGGGTCGTGCCCGATAATAACAAAGATAAATAGTAGAAGTGGGCCAATTGATCCGGCAACCATGGAAAGCGCGGCTACTCGTTTTAATTCTTTAGACATCGGGATATTGACTCGTTTATAAATATTAAAAATTGCAAAGGTAGTAATAGAAGTAATAAGAGCAATTGTATAAAATGGATTACTATTTTCAAATACGTATGTAAGGACATATGCAACAAGTACGAGCTGAATCGTCATACGGAATGTTGCGAGCGCAATTTGTTTTTCACGAGGAATCCCTTTTAATTTTACAAGTCCAATTAAAATAAGAATAAAAATATATGCAGCGGCAAGTTGCCAAATTTGGAGTTCAATAACGCCCTTCAACTGAGAGCACTTCCTTTCTAGTTGCACCGTTTGTTTTACTAATTTCAATAATATCGTCTGCAATTTCTTTTGGAAGTTGTTGTGAGTGTGTAATGAAGATAACTGTTTTTTTCTTTTCTCTTGCTAGCATAGTAAATTGTTTCATAACGCGGCGTTCTGTATCGCTATCTAGTGCCGAGGTTGGTTCATCTAATAAATAAACAGGTGGATCCATAAGTACGATACGTGCAAAAGCAAGTCGTTGTTTTTCTCCGCCTGATAATGAATCAGCGTTGTCTTCTAAATTTTTTTCTAAGCTAACAGTCGTTAATGCGCTTCGCAAGGCATCATCATTTGGAAATGTTTTTTCAGAAAAACGAAGTCCCATTAATAGATTGTCTTTAATCGTTCCATCAAAAATAGGTGGCGTTTGCCCAAGCATGACTACGTCACGTCGTAATTGAATTGGAGGATAATCGGAAATTTGTTTTCCGTTATATTCAATTGTACCGGATGTTGGAGATTGCAAATCATTTAGCATGCGGAGCAATGTACTTTTTCCGCTCCCACTCTCACCGATAATACATGTGATTTTTTCTTTTTGAATCTGTAAATAAGGAATTTGTAGTATATCTTTATATGTAACGTCTTTTAATATAAACATAGATGGCTCCTTTCTGATTCTAGTTCTATCGTATCAAAAAAGAGAGGATAACGGTTATAAAGAACAACGTTTTTTCTTCGTCTTGAGTTCTATTAATAAGTTAAGTAAACGATCTAATTCTTGGCTGAAAGAAATCACTTTATCATGAGTGAATCCGTACTTTTCAACGAGATAGATCAATTCTATCTTCTTCGCTTCTATTCGATCGTTTAGTTTCGTTAAGTTCATAAGTGAAATGGAATACCTCCTGTAAAAGTATTTACAACATAAAAAATAAGACCGAATGACTTCGGTCTTAAAGGAAATAATAAAACAACTTATAAATAGCATACACTGTTTATCAATAGTTTTTAATATAAAAATGAAAAATAAATCATCATCCATATTGAGAAAGATGTGTCTGATAATTATATTTTAACTCATAAAAGAGACTGCCTATTTAGTAGACAGTCTGTAAAGTATTAACCTTTATGATATTTGTACATCCAAAGAAGACCGGATTTTAATAATCTCGGTACACGTCCCATTAATGGTTGGTTTGCTAGTAAACCGAAGCCGTGCTTCTTACCAAGAGAGCCGAGAACACCTTTTAATTTAATTACAGGTAGTTCGTCAGGAAGTGGTTCATTATTCCAACGTTTTAATAATATTTGGACAATTTGTTCTCCTTGACCTTCAGCAAGTTGTGCAGATGGAGCGTGTGGAAGTGCTGCGCAATCTCCTACAACATACACGTGCTCGTTATTTGGAATATTGTGATATTTTGTTAAAACAACCCGTCCGCTACCATCTTGTTCAACTGGAAGGTTTCGAACAACTTCATTTGCTTGAATACCAGCTGTCCAGACGATTGCATCACATTCAAGTGGTTCATCGTGGTTGTACACAATATTTGGTTCTACTTTTGTAATGTTAGAGTTTCGTATAATAGTAACCTTATGTTTTACGAACCATTCTTCTACGTATCTACTTAATTTCTCTGGATATGGGAATAGAATTCTATCTTTTCGATCAAATAAGTGAATTTTTAAATCAGAACGGCTTTCGCGAAGTTCACTTGCAACTTCAACGCCACTTAATCCAGCACCAACGACAGCTACTGTTGCGTTTGGTTCTAGACTATTTAATTGTTCATATGTCTTACGTGTTTGTTCAATCGATTGTAGGCTATGTGTATATTCCTTCGCCCCAGGAACGTTATGATATTTATCCTCACAGCCAAGACCGATAATTAAATCATCATATGGGATTGCTTCGCCGCCATCGAGATGAACAGCTTTTTCTTCGAGATCAATATTTGTTATTGTGCCGTATTGAATATTGAGGCGTGGGTGCTCGGGAAACGGTATACGAATATGTGTTTCTGAAATAGTACCCGCAACTAATGCATAATATTCAGTTTTGAAGCAATGGTATGGTACTTTGTCGATTAATGTCACTTGTACATCATCTGGAAGTTGGTTGCTTGGAAGTAGCCGCTGCAGAATTCTCATTCCACCGTAGCCGCCACCTAGTATTACGAGGTGTTTCATGATGGATTACCCCTTTTCTGTTGAAATATCCCCTAATCATACAATTTTATATTAATAAAATATTTTGACTTTACTCAATCAAATTATATCGAATTTGTGAACAAATAACAATGCATGAATGAATACTCTGTTGTACAATAAGAAGAAAAGTAAAGTAAACTGTTTTTCCTTTTTAATTACTATTTCATTGCGAGTAGCATGTTATATAAAATAAGTCCATCTACTTTGAAGTGAAATAGTGAAGTAACTAAATAGTTTAGAATGTATAACGAAAACAACAAGAGACAGCTTAGTTTTCTTCTTATAGATAGTCAGAAGGTAATTTGTTTTGTAGTACAGGGGGGAGAATTTTGATTAAACCATTAATTGAATTTTGTGTAGGTAACCTTGCGAGTGGTTCACAAGCAGCTTTAGAGAAATTAGAAAAAGATCCGAATTTAGATGTAATGGAATATGGTTGTTTAGGATATTGTGGTATTTGTTTTGAAGGGCCGTTTGCACTTGTAAATGGTGAAGTCGTACAAGGTGCTACAGTAGAAGAACTTGTCCATAATGTATATGAGTATTTGGATGAAAATCCAATGTTTTAAGGTGTTGCAATCAGCAGCACCTTTTTCTATTAGATAAAATCTTCTTTCGCGGGGGAGGATAATATTGTATATAAATAAAAAAAGGCCCTTGTAGAAGGGCTTTTTTTCTTACACAATTTGTGCAAGAATGGCTCATCGCCAAATGTTGTCAAATATGAGAAACGGGGGACATTCATATTGTGTTCTAAAAGCGTGCATTTTATACTTAAAATAACAAACTATTTTTGGAGTGAATACAAATGAGCCAATTTTCTTTTACAAAAATGCATGGTCTTGGCAATAGTTATATATATGTAAATATGTTTGAAGAACAAATTCCTGAAGAAGATTTAGTTCTTGTGGCGGAAAAGGTTTCAAATATTAATACTGGTATTGGAGCAGATGGAATGATTTTAATTTGTCCATCTGACGTAGCTCCGGTGAAAATGCGCATGTTTAATAATGATGGTTCAGAAGGAAAGAGCTGTGGTAACGGTTTACGCTGCGTAGCGAAATATGCGTATGAGCATAAACTAGTAGAAGAAACAGTTTTCAAAATTGAAACGTTAGCTGGTATTGTAACAGCGGAAGTAACGGTAGAAGAAGGGAAAGTTACATTAGCGAAAATCGATATGGGAGCACCGCGTTTAACACGTGTAGAAATACCGATGCTTGGTGAAGGTGAAACACCATTTATTCGTGAAAACTTCTTATACAATAATCATCGTTATGCATTTACAGCTGTTTCAATGGGGAATCCGCATGCGGTTATTTTTGTTGATGATGTAGAGCAAGCACCCCTTACAACACTTGGTCCAGTCCTGGAGACACATGAAATGTTCCCAGAGCGAGTAAATGTTGAATTCGTCGAAATTTTGAATGATGCAGAGATGAACTTCCGTGTTTGGGAACGTGGATCTGGTGTAACACAAGCTTGCGGAACAGGGGCGTGTGCTGCAGTTGTAGCCTCTATTTTAAATGGGAAAATGGAACGTGGTAAGGAAATTATAGTTCATTTAGCTGGTGGCGATTTAATGATTGCATGGACAGAAGAAGGTAATGTGTTAATGAAAGGACCAGCGGAAGTAATTTGCCGCGGAGTGTATGAGTACAAGATAGAAGCGTAAAGATGTATAATAGAATGAGAACAGAAAGGATGGTGTATTTCATGATTGAAGTAACAGAACAAGCAGCTTTTCAAATTAAAGATATGTTAAAAGATGCTGAAGATGGAGAGAAGTACGTGCGCCTTGCTGTACATGGCGGCGGATGTACTGGCCTTTCTTACGGCTTAGGATTTGAAGTAGAACCAAAAGAAGACGACACAGTTCTTGAATTTTTCGGTGTTGAATTTGTTATCGATACAGAAAGTGCTCCAATTGTTAAAGGAGTAAAAATTGATTATAAACAATCTATGCTTGGCGGTGGATTCACAATTGATAATCCAAACGCAATCGCATCATGCGGATGTGGATCATCTTTCCGTACGGCGACGAATGCTGGTAAGCCAGAAGAGTGCTAAGCTTTTAGCAGAAATAGAAAAAGACCTTTTTAGCGATGGAGGAAAATCGTTAAGGAGGTCTTTTCTTTTGTCGCAAAAAATCAAAAACGTCGCCTTCCCAATTTAGAAACCGATCTTAAGATATGTTGCACAACGAATTTTACAATCTAATTTATCTTTGCATAGATGCAAGTATCAATTAGTTGTTTACCGTCAGCTGAAAGATCTTCATTACGTAATATCCCTTCAAGTTCAAAACCTAGTTTTTCAGGGATTGTACGACTTTTCGTGTTATTACGTTCGCATCGTATTTCAATCCTTCTAAATTTGAATAACTGAAATCCAAGGTTTATTAACGCACTTACTACTTCTGTCATATATCCATTGCCACCAAATTGCGTATTAATCCAGTATCCAATTGCACATTTAGAAACCTTCCAATCAATTGCGTGAAGGCTAGCCGTTCCAATAAAATCATTCGTCTCCTTATGGTAGATAAGATAGCGAAAGCTTTCTCTTTTCAAAAAATCTAAATGCGCATTTCTCAGGAGAATTTCCGTTTCTTCAACAGTAGGAATTGACTGGAATAAAAGCAGCCATTGCTTTAATTCACTAATGGAATCTTTAATAGCTTCGTGTACTATATCCCCTTCACCAGCTTGAAGTGGAGCTCGAAGAATGAGTCTGTCTGTTTCTATTTGTAACGGAACATCCAATAAAATAGGATTCATATTATTTCTCCCCTCAAAAGCTAGAAAACAATAAATATATATTCAATTCATCATTTAGAAATCCCTTTTCACATATTGAAAACGAAACTGCTAGTTGGTTGAGTAAGGAATTATTATTTTTCATCTATTTTCTTACGATTGTTGTCTTTTGCATAATTAGAGGTTGGTTTATGTGTATGAAGAATTTTAATGAAGTAATAGCAACTCATCCAAGTTTAGAATCCGTACTCATTCCAATTGGTGATGGGATGACGGTTTCTAAAGTGAAGAAATAATTATTATCTTACAAAAGTGTAATGTTCATGTCATGTTTTTGAATTTCTTCTTTAAAGCTTAGGCTTTAAGATAACAATATAAGAAAAACACATGAGGTGAAGGAAATGAAAAGATATATTGCACTTTTTAGCATTTTAGTTGTATTTGCAAGCCTATTAGTTGGTTGTGATTTAAATCGTATGGGTAAAGATGAGTATTATGTTCAAATTACAGTAGATGGAAAAGAGTATAATGGTAAATCTGATAATGGTGAGCCGTATAAAAATTACGAATATAAGTTAACTGGATTTGATAAAGAAGGTAAAGAGAAAGAATTAGAATTTACTGCACAAAAAAACTTACGTAAAGATGCATTCTTACGTGTATATCACTCAGATAAAAAAGGTGTAACAGCTTGGGAAGAAGTAAAGAAAGATGAGCTTCCTGCGAAAGTGAAAGAAAAACTAGGCGTGAAATAAGACAGAAAAAAGGAATTGACGAATAGGGTCAATTCCTTTTTATATTCTCAAAATCCTCTTCTGAAATGACTTTAAATCCATGTCTTTTGAATAAAGCAGTTGTTACCCCGTAACCAGTTTGTTTATTCCCGTTAAATTCTCCAGTGTAAATCGTAGAACTACCACAAGATGGACTGCGTTCTTTCAAAATAATATATTCTGGGTGTAAACCTTTCATTTGTTCTAGAGCTTTATAAGCACCGCTCACGAAAGCTGCTGTGACATCTTCACCGTCTTTTGTCACCACTTTTGCTTTTCCATCTAAAACGTCATCGCCATTCCCCCCAATAATTTCAGCTGAAGGACGAGGCGTTGGTAATCCTCCTAATACTTCAGGACAAATGAGGACTGTATCTTCTTGTTGCAGTAGCTCCTCTATTTTTGAAACGAGATTGTCATTTCCATCATACCGACAAGCGATACCACCTAAACAAGCGCTAATTACGATCATATTGTCACCTCCAAAAAAATTTAAAATATCCCGCCAATTTTTCTTCCTGACTCTTACCTATAAATGAGGTGATAAAAATGGGAAGCTTATATAATTTAATGAAACCATATAGTGAATTTCGAAGTAAAGAAGAGTTTAATACATATCAAAAACAAGTTTTGAAGTGCTATCGATTTGAATTAAATAAAACGGATACAACCATCATTCATTTTTTAGGGAAGTATGCGGTGAATGAGAAACAAAAAACAGTGGGAGTTGCTTGTCCGTTAATGGAGACGATTGCTACGAAAGTTGGAAAGAGCGTTCGTACAGTACGCCGTTCAATTGCAAAGTTAGAGGAACTAGGAATTATAAAGCGTGTTGCGACAAAAGAAAGACATAAGCGCGGCGGATATAGTGCGAACTTATATGTATTTCTTACATCTGCAATTGACCGCATGGATGACCGTATGAAACTGTCCGCATGTGAAAGTGAGGATCGTGCAGATGGCTGTAGTAAAAATGAGCAAAAAAGTGAAGGGGAAACAATTCTTTTTAAAAACATTCCACAAATAAAAGAGAATAGAAAAGAAACGTACGAGCTTGATGAGACGTATTGCCGTCACGATATACCGAAGCCTTTTATATACGCACTTGTGCCGATGACGCGTAATCCGAAGAAGATTAATATATTTTGGAGTAAGGTGGAACTTGCATATAAAAAGAGTGGGTTACTAGAGCAAGGTGTTTTACTGGAGCAAATATTAGCTGATGAAGAAGTGTATGGAAATTTCATTTGGCGAGTAAAGAGTGTTGTGAGAGCGTATAAATACGGGGAAATCCGTAAAAATGTTAAGGCGCTTTTATATAGTACAGTGCGGAATCTATTTTTAGAGGTTGGATTAGAATGGGGAGCAGCTGTGAGAAGAAGTAAGGGGATACCGTTATTTGATCCGTTTAAAAAGGAGCCATGCGTATAACACATGACTCCAAGTAGTTAATCAAACTTTCTTACAACTGGAACACGAATCGCTACAAATAGTACGAAGACGATAACGGCGATTGCACCGCTTTTCATAACGGTTACGATTGGAATTCCTATTGCAAGTGCGATTGATGTGAATGCATAAGAAAGCGGGATAAAGCCCATTGATGAGAGCATAAGTAAACTCATTACGCGTCCCATCATTTCTTCTTTTACTGTCGATTGAATCATCGCCATAAGCGGAACGATAGCCATTGCAATTGTAATACCGTAAAACATGCCAGCTAATAATGCTTGCCACAGTACGGTGCTAAAGTTGATGGATAAGAAGAATACACCAGATAGTAGCATCATGATAATGCAAAATAGACCGCGTCTACGATTAATATTTTTTAAACCGACAATGACAGCGCCTATCGCCATTCCGCCTCCTACAGATGCTTCTAAATAACTAAACTGAAGCGAGTCACCGTGCAGAACATTTTTAACGAAAAGCGGGAAACCGACTTGCATTGGACCGATTAAAAATAAGTTTAAAAAGGCACTACAAATAAGGAAGGTTGAAAGGAATGGTGATTCCTTTACATATAAGATTCCTTCTTTAATAGAAGTGAACATGCCTTTGTCTGTATTTTGCTGTTCTGGCATCGTAAATTGTATTTTTTGAACGAGTATGGCTGCAACGATTAGTAATAAAATCGTGATCGAAAAGATCGTTTCATAGTTCGTAAATTTGATAAGAATTCCGCCAAGTACAGGGCCTAAGATGACCGATGCTTGATTTGACATTTGTGTAAGTGAGTTTGCTTGTGTTAAACGGCTTTTTTCTACAAGTTCAGGCAAGATAGATCCATCAGCTGACCAGAAAAAAGCATCAGCAAGCCCAAAGAATAAAGCGAATAAAGCAAATGTATATAGTGTTACATCACCTACGATGAACCATGTAAGGATGGTTGCGACGAGAATAGCACGAATAATATTAGAATAAAACATAATGTTTTTTTTCGGGAATTTATCAGCTACAGCACCGCCGATAATCATAAAAATAAGCCTTGGAACACTAAGAGCTACGAAAACAACACCGAGTGAAGCCTCAAGGTTTAATGTTTTTGCTATGTACCACGTTTGTGAAAAAGTAAAAAAGGCTAAAGCAAAACTTGAAAAAAGAGTAGCTGCCCAAAGAAAAAGGAAATTCGTATTTTTTAATAACGGTTTCGCATTTTCTTTTAAAGCAGATTTATTTTGTTGTAGTTCCTCCATATTGCTTCCTTTCTATGTGACAAATTTAAACTGAAAAACCTATTAACAATCGTTTTATACAGTTTCTAATATTTCTATACTGCACTTTCTCATTGTAGACAATAATGTTGGGTTTGCACAGTGGCTATTTAACGACAAAAAAGAAGATACCAAATGGTATCTTCTTTTTTGTCGTTCAGGCTAATGCAATATAAATATCCAATTGTACGTTGGTTGGATCTGTTGCTTTTTCATCATAAAGCTCAAAGTCTGTTGTAAAAGCACGTTTGTTTTCTTTTGACCATTGCCAAATATATTCCCAAGCCTCACAAACGACTTCAGCAACTGGCCCCTTTCTCGTTGTAAATACCGCATACGTAGCAGCAGGTATTGTTAAAGTTGTCATATTTTCAGGTGCGTCTTCTAATGAAGAAACGGGCATACCGATCGTAAATTGATATGTACCAGTTTCATCTGATTCATAATTTGAGTAGAACGCGAATGTTTCTTTCGTTTGTTGATTTGGGATGTGATGCATCATTTGTTCTTGGAAGTATTGGTTCCAAAGCCCTGGAATTTTTCCTTCAGTAGATGCCTCTATTTCATTTGTCGTCGTAATCGAAATACCGATTGCTTGGAAAGCTTCTTTTTTTACGATAATAGGTTCTTTCATTTTAAAATATCCCCCTTATTGATAAGAACGTTTGTTCTTATTGATTGTAACATATTTTGGAAGGATACGGTAGCACAATAACAAAAGAACTCCTTCGCATAAAAGGAGCTCTTTTCATTTCTATATTAAAACATACTAGAGCTGTGCATCGGTTGAAGTTTTGCGTTTGGATCGAAGTAAGCTTTTGCATTGTTTACTGCTGTTGGTGCTTCACCGAAGCCGCAAGCAATGAGTTTTACTTTTCCTTCATATGTACAAATGTCACCAGCAGCGTAAATGCCAGGAATATTTGTTTCCATTTTCGAATTCACGAGAATGCTGTTTTTTTGTATATCTAAGCCCCAATTTTTAATTGGGCCAAGAGAGGAAACGAAGCCGTAGTTTACGATGACATCATCCACATCGATGATAATTTTTTCTTCTGTTTTTACATGCTGAAGAACGACTTGTTCAATGTTATCATCACCAATGAGTTCTACTGGTATGTACGGTGTGCTTACTTCTGCATGAGAATTCATTAAGTTTTCTACGCTATGTTCATGTGCACGGAACTTATCACGGCGATGAACGATTGTAACTTTTTCAGCGATCGGCTCTAACATCATTGTCCAATCAACAGCTGAGTCGCCGCCGCCAAATACTACGACGCGCTTACCAGCAAATTTATTCATATCATCAACGAAATAATGTAAGTTTTTCTTTTCATACTTTGCTGTATCTTCTAATTCTAAGCGGCGTGGTTGGAAAGCACCATTGCCAGCAGTAATAATAACTGATTTAGAATAGTGAGTTTGCTTATTCGTAACAAGTTTAAATATACCGTCAGCTTGTTTCTCAAGCGTATCAACAGCTTCTTCTAAGCAAACGGTTGGATCAAATTTTTTCATTTGCTCTTTTAAGTTATCAACTAGTTCTTGTGCGCGCACTTTTGGAAATCCAGCTACATCATAAATGTATTTTTCAGGGTAGAGTGCGGATAATTGTCCTCCAAGTTGAGGTAAGCTTTCAATGATTTTTACACTTGCTTGTCTCATACCGCCATAAAATGCTGTGAACAGCCCTGTTGGACCACCACCAATAATTGTTATGTCGTAAACTTTTTGATTTTCTGCCACTTTCATTCCCCCTATAGATGGAATTTTGATATTGATTTCATATATTGTTCATATGTACACGAAAATCCTGCAAATGATGACACTTTCAAATAAATGATAGCATATTTGAGTTCATAATACTTCTGAAAACGACTGAATTGTGTGTAAGTTTTCGCATAGATGCTTTTTTAATTGTATAAAATATGGTGAAAGGAAAATACATGAAAAAAAGGCTGAAAAACCCTTGAAAACGCTATGTTATTTTAAAATATTGATAATTCTCCAGACGCTTGAATTCTGGAATAAAACCGACTAATATAGGGAAGTATTATGTTAAATTTCTATGACAAAATTCGTACGATTTTTTGACTGCGTTTTGTTATGATATAGAATGTGATAAATTCCACATTCTTGACAAATATAGTTTTTAGTACTTGGTATTATTTTTCATTACTATTATATAAAGAAAAGGGTTGTGATTTGGTGAAGACTCCAAAAATCGTAGTTTTAGGTGCAGGTTATGGCGGGATGATTACGACTGTTCGTCTGCAAAAAGCATTATCTGTAAATGAAGCTGAAATTACGTTAGTAAACAACAACAGCTATCACTACCAAGCGACTTGGTTACATGAGAGCGCAGCTGGTACATTACAAGATGAAAAAATCTGTCTAGATATTCAAGACGTTATTGATACAAATAAAGTGAACTTTGTACAAGACACAGTAGTAGAAATTAAAGCTGCTGAAAAACGCATCATCTTAAAAGACGGCGAGCTAGAGTATGACTACTTAGTAATCGGTCTTGGTTTCGAATCAGAAACATTCGGAATTACAGGATTAAAAGAGCATGCATTCTCAATTGCTAACATTAATGCAACTCGTGAAATTCGTGAGCATATGGAAGCTAGTTTCGCTAAATATGCAACTGAAAAGCGCGATGAGTTAGTAACAATCGTTGTTGGTGGTGCTGGATTTACTGGTATCGAGTACGTAGGTGAGCTTGCAAACCGTGTTCCTGAACTTTGCAAAGAGTACAATGTACCACGTGAAAAAGCACGTATTATCTGTGTAGAAGCTGCTCCAACAGCACTTCCAGGTTTCGATCCGGCATTAGTAGAATACGCTGTAAAACAACTTGAGAAAAAAGGTGTAGAATTCCGCATCGGTACAGCAATTAAAGAAGCAACTGAAGAAGGTATTATCGTTGCAAACGGCGATGATACTGAATTAATTAAGTCTGAAACTGTAGTTTGGGCTGCGGGTGTTCGTGGTAACGGTATTGTAGAAGAGTCTGGCTTTGAAGCAATGCGCGGACGTGTAAAAGTTGATGAGTACATGCACGCTCCAGGATACGAAGATGTATTTATGGTTGGTGACGCAGCGTTAATCATTAACGAAGAAATTAATCGTCCATACCCACCAACGGCACAAATCGCAATTCAAGAAGGTTACAACATTGCACACAACTTAACTGTGTTAGTTCGTGGTAAAGGCGAAATGAAAAAATTCGCATTCGACAATAAAGGATCTGTATGTTCTTTAGGTCATGACGATGCAATGGGCGTTGTTATGGGCAAAAAGTTAACAGGTTGGAAAGCTTCCTTCATGAAGAAAGTTATCGATAACCGTTACCTATTCTTATTAGGTGGACCTTTATTAGTTCTTAAAAAAGGTAAATTAAAGTTCTTTTAATATATAGTAGAAAAAGCAGAAACGGCTAAGAGCTGTTTCTGCTTTTTTCATTTAAAAAATATAGTATAATATATAAAAAAGAAAGAATATTCTGTCCGTTCTGACAGAGGAGGGTATTACATCATGGAGAAGCGAGGGAAAGTATGGCTAGCTGTTGGTGGCTTAGTAGCTACAAAAGATGGCAGGTGGCTGTTCGTTAAGAAAAAATATAGTGGATTAAAGGGGAAATGGTCTTTGCCGGCTGGTTTTGTAAATGAAGGTGAGACGGTTGATGAAGCTGTGAAACGTGAAGTGTTAGAAGAGACAGGTATCGTCGCTCATGTGAAGGGGATCATTGGTGTTCGATCGGGCGTGATTCGCAATGAGATTAGTGATAATATGATTATTTTCCTTTTGGAGCCTGAAGGAGAAAACATTATTGTACAGGAGAAGGAATTGTCTGAAGTAGCATTTTTACATCCAGATACGATTGCGGACGATCCAAATACGTCTCTACTTATCAAATATTTGTTTGAAGGAAGATCAGAACTACATCTTGAGATGAACAAAACATTAGATCCAGGAGAGCAATTTGGTTATACAGCCTATCATGTATTTACGGCGCATGCGAAGGAGAGGGAGAAAGAGTGAGTATACCAGTACTACTTATTTCAATGATGTTATTTTTTATTTTGTTTTTTGGAATTGGATTTTTACTCAACATGATATTGCGAGCGACATGGGTAATGGTTATTGTGTATCCGATTGTTTGTATACTTATTATTAATAAGGCGAGTGTGTGGGATTATTTTTCAAAGCCGAAAGAAACATTCTCTTCATTTGGGACAAGTGTATCGCATTTAGGGCAGGCAGATGTGTTTATTCTATCTACTGGATTAGTAGGTGCTGCTTTAGCCGGAATTGTCATTAAGAAACTTCGGAAAAGCGGATATCAAATGTTTTAATCTCCAATTCATTTGGGGATTATTTTTTTGCATATTCCTTCATCGTATAGGGAATGATTAACGATGAAGGAGTGTGGAATATAAAAATGTTAAAACGATATTGTATTCGCATTATGATGACTTGTTTACTTGTATCCGCATTATGCGTAACATGGAATGCTTTCACAGGAGTTTCTTTATTAGAGATTGTAAAGAAATATGAGGGAACGAGTGCAAAAGAAGTACATGCAGCAGAAGTTAAGAGAAATGTTGCTCCGAGTAAAGAAGTGATAAATGCTTTAGAGCAGGCAAACGACTGGTCTAAATATCGTTCAATTGAAATGACTGCAACAGGTTATACGTCGGGAATTGAGTCAACTGGTAAGAGACCGGGACATCCGGAGTATGGTATTACATATTCAGGAGTTAAGGTGAAAAGGGATTTATATTCCACAATCGCTGCGGACTTACGCGTATTCCCAATTGGAACGATTCTATTCGTACCAGGTTATGGGTACGGTGTAGTAGCTGATAAGGGCGGTGCAATAAAAGGAAACCGTCTTGATCTGTATTATGATACGGTGAAAGATGTTTATAGCCAATGGGGTAAGAAAAAAGTGAATGTGTATGTAGTGAAAGTTGGAAATGGTAAGTTTTCAGAAGAAGAGTTAACGATGTTAAATCAAGATGAAACGATGCAAGTGTTTCGTGGTCAATATTTAAAACAAAGATAGTCTAGTGGTAATTACGCTAGACTTTTTTATTTTATAAATAGAAGAAATATGGATTATATAGGATGTAACAGAAGTTAGAATTGTCGCATTTTATCGAAAATAAAGTTATAATAAAGGCAGAGTAGAGAAATTTAGGGGGTCTGAACATGTTTCAAGTACAAAAAGAATTAGCAAGCCATGAAGCGGTAATCGTTGCCTTATTTGAAGAAGAGAAAACGAGTAGTTTTGTACAAGAACTGGACAAAGCGTTTGAAGGACAACTACAAGTTTTATTAGAAGAGAAAGAACTTTCTACGAAGAAGAAAGTTATTTCAAAAGTACATAGTTTAGGAAAAACAAATGTGAAACGTTATTATTTCGTTGGTTTAGGTAAGAAAGAGTCTTACACGACAGAAACGTTGCGTGCTGCTCTTGGTAAGGCATTTAAAACGTTACAAGCAGCAAAAGTACAAGATGCAGCAATCTTACTTGATTCTTTCGTAACAGAGAAATTAGATGCAATTGATGTAGCTCATATTGCAGCAGAAGTACAAGGTCTTGGTACATATGAGTTACAAACGTATAAATCAGATAAAAAGGATCGTGTGGAACTAGAGAAGTTCACGGCTATTATAGCAGAAGATGCACAAGAAATTGAAGCTGCATTAACAGTTGGCTACGTACATGGACGTGCAACAAATTCAGCTCGTACACTTGTAAATATGCCGCCAAACGTATTAACAGCAACAAAGCTTGCTGAGTATGCTGTTGAGTTAGCGGAAAAGTATGATATGGATTATAAAGTTCTTGAGAAAGAAGAGATGGAAGATCTTGGTATGGGTGCGTTACTTGCAGTAAACCAAGGTAGTACAGAGCCACCAAAAATGATTGCTCTTATTTATAAAGGAAAAGAAGAGTGGACAGATGTCATTGGATTCGTTGGAAAAGGGATTACATACGATACAGGTGGTTATTCTTTAAAACCACGTGAAGGCATGGTCGGTATGAAAGGTGATATGGGCGGTGCTGCGTCCGTATTAGGTGCGATGGAAATTATCGGTGAACTTCGCCCAGAGCAAAATGTGATCGCTGTTATTCCATCAACTGATAACGTTGTAAGTGGTACAGCATTTAAGCCAGACGATGTAATCACATCTATGAGCGGAAAAACAATTGAAGTATTAAATACAGATGCAGAAGGTCGCCTAGCGTTAGCTGACGGTATTACGTATGCGAAAAAACTAGGTGCAAACTATCTTATTGATGTTGCGACATTAACAGGTGGTGTAATTGTTGCACTTGGAAATCAGACGACAGGCGCAATGACAAACAATGAAGAGTTGTTTGAGCAAGTGCTAGAGGCGTCTATGGAAACAGATGAATCAATTTGGCAATTACCGATTTTTGATCGTGATAAAGAACGCGTTCGAAACAGTAAGTTTGCCGATTTAAATAACTCACCAGGCCGCGAAGGACATGCGGTTATGGCAGGTACATTCTTAGGTGAATTTGCTGAAGATACACCTTGGGTACACTTAGACATCGCTGGAACATCTGAAACGTCAGGAGCGCATGATTTAGGGCCAGCTGGAGCAACAGGTGCAATGGTACGTACACTTGCAACACTTGTTGAACGTTTCGGAGAAGAGTAAGATCCATAAGAGAAGGCTGTTCCGATATTTTGGAACAGCCTTTTTTATTGGTATGATTATTGTCATTTTTTTTCGTTAAGTCGATATAATTTCATTTCCTATTGTACTGTTCTATAGGAAAAGATGGATCCTATAAAGAAATCGTATATAACGTTCCATTTAAAGCGAATGAAGTGCGACCTGTTTCTTCAGAGACAACTAAAATAAGTGCGTCGCTTTTTTCTGATAAGCCAATCGCAGCTCTGTGACGTGTTCCTAGTTCAGGATCAACTTCTGTGCTTTTCGTTAACGGAAGAATATTGGCAGCTGAAACAATATGATCATTTTTAACGAGAACGGCTCCGTCATGAAGAGGGTTACCTGGATAGAAAATGGATTCAAGTAACGGTGAGGTTAAATGAGCATGTAATGTTGTTCCAGTTTGAATGAGAGAGTCAAGTGGTTCGTTTCTTTCCACAACAATAAGAGCCCCGTGTTTTCGGGCGCTTAAATGTTGGACAGTTGCTGTAATAGAATGTGAGCTTTCAGTATAAGGTGATAAATACGCTTGAATATAGTATGTAGCTGCCAATGTTTGTACGTTTGCTAACATATGATGAATATCTTCCATTTTGCACAAAATACATTCATCTTCTTTATCAATTGCTTGTCTCATAATTGATAATTCTTTCTCAGCAATTTCAATCATTTGCTTTGTTTGTATTTTGAGCTCTTCTGACAAGCCCCATTCTTGCATAATCCTCATTCCCTTTAGTGAAGTATTTAACCATAGTGTATACAAATATTCCTAGTAAAATCCTGTTAGATTGTAAAAAATATTGAGATACAGGTTGTTTTTTTCATATAATAAAGGTATGACAAGCGAGAGGAGATAGAAATATGAACTGGAAACAAGAATTTAGTCGCTGGCTTTCCTATGCAGAGTTAGACGCAGAACTAAAAGAACAGTTAGAAAACATGAAGCAAGATGAGAAGAAAATTGAGGACAGCTTTTATAAAAATCTAGAATTCGGCACAGGTGGTATGCGTGGTGAACTTGGTGCTGGTACGAACCGTTTGAACGTATATACAGTTCGTAAAGCAACACAAGGATTAGCGAAGTTTATTGAAAAATTAGGTGAAGAAGCGAAAAAACGCGGTGTTGTTGTAGCGTACGATTCTCGTCATAAATCACCTGAATTTGCAATGGAAGTAGCTGCTACACTTGGTGCACACGGTATCACAACATATGTGTTTGAAAGCTTACGTCCAACGCCAGTGCTTTCTTTCGCAGTTCGTCATTTACATACAGTAAGTGGAATCGTTCTTACGGCAAGCCATAATCCGCCGGAATATAACGGTTATAAAGTATATGGTGAAGATGGTGGGCAGTTGCCTCCAAAAGAAGCTGATGAGTTAATTAGCTATGTAAATGCAGTAGAGGATGAGTTAACAGTTGAGGTTGCTAATGTGGAGCAATTAAAAGCTGACGGTTTATTACATATTGTTGGACAAGAAGTAGATGATGCATATGCAACAGAATTGAACAATGTCATCATTAATAAAGAAATGGTACAAAATGTTGGAAAAGACTTAAAAATCGTCTTTACACCATTACATGGAACATCAAATATTTCTGTGCGCCGTGGTTTAGAAGAAGTTGGATTTACAGATGTAACAGTTGTAAAAGAGCAAGAGTTACCAGATCCGAACTTCTCTACAGTAAAATCACCGAACCCAGAAGAGCATGCAGCGTTTGAGTATGCAATTCGTGACGGTGAGAAGGTAGGAGCAGATGTGTTAATCGCAACGGATCCTGACGCAGACCGTCTAGGCGTTGCAGTTCGTAATCACGATGGTGAGTTCCAAGTATTAACGGGTAACCAAACAGGTGCATTAATGCTTGATTACTTATTATCTCAAAAGAAAGAAAACGGAACGCTTCCAGAGAACGGTGTTGTATTAAAAACAATCGTAACGTCTGAAATTGGCCGTACAATCGCGAAAGCATACGGTTTAGATACAGTTGATACGTTAACTGGATTTAAATTTATCGGTGAGAAAATTAAACAGTATGAAGAAAGCGGACAATACGAATTCCAATTCGGTTATGAGGAAAGCTATGGTTATTTAATCCGTCCATTCTGTCGTGATAAAGATGCAGTACAATCTGTTCTATTTGCATGTGAAGTAGCTGCATACTACAAATCACAAGGTAAAACGTTATACGATGGTTTATTAGAAGTATTTGAGAAGTACGGTTTCTTCCGTGAAGATCTTGTATCGTTAACGTTAAAAGGAAAAGATGGAGCGGAACAAATTCAAGAAATGATGGCAACATTCCGTGAAAATCCTCCGAAAGAAGTAGCGGGCTTAACAGTTGTAGCTGTTGAAGACTATAAAGCGAGCATCGTTACATCTTTACAAGATGGACATAAAGAAGAGATTCACTTACCGAAATCAAATGTGTTAAAATATCAATTAGAAGATGGTTCTTGGTTCTGCCTACGCCCATCTGGAACTGAACCGAAGATTAAGTTCTACTTCGGTGTTCAAGATAATTCTTTACAAAATAGTGAACAAAAGTTACTTACTATTAAAGAAGATATTATGAATCGTTTATAATATAAAGTAATTTTAAGTAGTAAGGAACGAAAGGGAGTGAAACCTCCCTTTTGTTTTATGTAAGGAAATAATCGTTATTGATTCTGACAGAAGAGAGGGTATTTTGTGATGAAAAAAGTAAGAAAAGCCATAATCCCAGCAGCTGGATTAGGAACACGTTTTTTACCAGCTACAAAAGCAATGCCAAAAGAAATGTTACCGATAGTAGATAAACCAACTATCCAATACATTGTAGAAGAAGCAATAAAATCAGGAATCGAAGATATTATTATCGTTACTGGTAAAACGAAGCGCTCTATTGAAGATCATTTTGATAATGCATTTGAGTTAGAGCAAAACTTATTAGAAAAGAAAAAGTATGAGTTACTTGAAAAAGTACAGGCTTCTTCAAAAATGGTAGATATTCACTATATCCGTCAAAAAGAACCAAAAGGATTAGGACACGCTGTTTGGTGTGCACGTAAATTCATTGGTGATGAGCCATTCGCTGTTTTATTAGGTGATGATATCGTTCAAGCTGAAAAACCATGTTTACGTCAATTAATTGAAGAATATGATAAAACGCTTTCTTCTGTTATTGGTGTACAAACGGTTCCAGAAGATGAAACACACCGTTATGGAATTATCGACCCATTAGAGCAGGAAGGACGTCGTTACCAAGTTCGCAATTTCGTTGAGAAACCAGCAGCAGGTACAGCACCTTCAAACTTAGCAATTATGGGACGTTACGTTTTAACACCTGAAATCTTCATGTTCTTAGAACAGCAACATGTTGGTGCTGGTGGTGAAATTCAGTTAACAGATGCAATCCAAAACTTAAACGAAATTCAACGTGTATTTGCTTACGATTTCGAAGGAAAGCGCTACGACGTAGGTGAAAAGTTAGGATTCGTTCAAACGACAATCGAAATGGCTCTGCGACACCCAGAATTACGTGATGACATGGTTCCAATGATGCAGAAAATTTTAGAAGAACACACGAAGCAACAGTCTTAATATAAAAAAGGAGTTATTTCAGTGTACTGAAATAACTCTTTTTTATTATGAAATCGTCGAATGAGAATGCTGATAAGCGGAACGACGTACAGCATAGTATATGCGAGGTGCGATAATAGCACCGATAATGGTAAATGCAATATCTTTTACTGCGAACCACATCATAATCATCCAAGCCGCTTTATAACTCATATTACCACCCATGAAGAAATTGACTGCCCCGTACATATAAGTAGTACCGATAATATACGTTAAAATGATTCCTGTGAAAGAGGCAATTGCAAATGTACTGAATGTTGGTCGTTCTTTTTGTTCTACTAGTTTTCCGGATACGTAAGCAACGATAATAAATGCAATAATAAAACCACCAGTAGGATCTAAAAGCGCTCCGAATCCAGCTTTGAAGTTAGCGAAGATTGGTGCACCAGCTAAGCCAACGAGCATATACACAGTCATTGATAATGCGCCAAGTCTACTTCCAAGAAGAAGCCCTGCTAAAATTGCGAAAAATGGTTGCATAGATAATGGGATACCCGCTACTTGCAGGAATGGTGCCCAAGATACAATATTTGCACCAATGGCCATAAGAGCGACGAACATGGCAGCTAATGCTAAATCTAAAACATGAAATCTCCTCATAATGTTAACCTCCTGTTGTTTTTAGGTTAACATTATCGTAGCGAAAATATTTACTTGTTGTCAATCAAAATATTTTGATAAGAAGGCTTCAAATACTCTCTTAGCAACGTATACGGAATACGAAATTGAGGGATTCCGCTTGAATAAGGAGCAATCTCATATAAAGGGAAATAAATGACGAGATTGTCCGGTTCTAAAAAGAAGTGGAACTTTTTCGTGCTCATGACCTTTTCAGTTGCATCGGGAAAATAAATACTTTCATTTTGTTTAATTTGTCTTACAATCTCAGCACGGATTATTTCTTTATATTTATCTTCTGGTTGAAATAGATCGTCTAAGTGTAGTAACTTTTTTTCTTTTAAATCAAATGTGTTTGCCTTCCACTTATAAAGACCGTGTGCTCCGCCTGTATATTGATAGTAATTCACATATAGGCTGAGCAACGGTGGTTTATTTAGGGAGACTTTATAATCAACATTCGCCACGTACGGATGAAAAGGTGTACTAGATCCTTCTGTTTCTTTATAATATTTTTTTGCGTCTTTTTCTAATTTTGTTTTAAATTTGTCAGTAGATTTTTTGTAATAGAAATTGAGCTTATTTTGAAATTTAGAATCGGGAAAATTGTGAAACGAAGGTCTGTTAATTTGATATTCTATATAAGGTTTCTTACCTTTTTGTGTTACAGTCTGAACATCGATTGTCAGGTTGGATGCTTTGGCTGCTAGTGCACAATTTGGTACAATAGTCAGCAAGGAGAACATAAGCAGTAATATACAAAATTTCTGTTTCATTTAGGTGAAACCTCCTTATATAAGTGTTATAAGTAGTTTGAAAATAAATAGGTAAAATTATACATTCAATTAAAGTAAGAGAAGGAGGAAACGATATGGGAAAAACTTTAATGGATTCACTTGGAATTGAGTTGTTAGAGATGACAGAAGATAAGGTGGTTGCTACGATGCCTGTTGATGAGCGTACGCATCAGCCGTTTGGTTTTTTACACGGCGGTGCATCTCTTGCATTAGCGGAGACAGTAGCAAGTGTTGGTTCATACAATTTAATTGATCAAGAGAAATGTATTTGTTTCGGTCTAGAAATTAATGCAAATCACATTCGCTCAAAGAAAGATGGGATTGTAACAGCGATCGGAACACCGATACATAGAGGACATTCAACGATGGTTTGGGATGTACGTATTATTGATGAGAATGATGATTTACTATGTATATCAAGATGTACAGTAGCAATTAAAGAAAAACGTGAAAAGTAAAAAGAGGCGGCTCAATAGAGCGCCTCTTTTTTATAATTAGAACTGGATTTTCTTCTCTAAGAAGCCTTTTAGCTCGCTAATTGGCATACGAACTTGTTCCATTGTGTCACGGTCACGTACTGTAACAGCTTTGTCTTCAACTGAGTCGAAGTCGTAAGTGATACAGAATGGTGTACCGATTTCGTCTTGACGACGGTAACGTTTACCGATAGAACCAGTTTCGTCAAAGTCTACCATGAAGTCTTTAGCTAGTTCTGCGAATACTTCAGTAGCACCTTCAGATAGCTTTTTAGATAATGGTAAGATAGCTGCTTTGTATGGTGCTAAAGCAGGGTGGAAACGAAGAACTGTACGAGAATCGTTTTCCAATTGCTCTTCTTCATATGCATCACATAAGAATGCTAATGTTACACGGTCAGCACCTAAAGATGGCTCGATGCAGTACGGTACGTAACGCTCATTCGTTTGTGGATCGATATAGTTAAAGTCTTCGTTAGAGTGTTCCATGTGACGTTTTAAATCGAAGTCTGTACGAGATGCTACGCCCCAAAGTTCGCCCCAACCGAATGGGAATCTGAATTCAATATCAGTTGTTGCGTTACTGTAATGAGATAATTCCTCTTCACCGTGGTCACGAAGACGCATGCTTTCTTCAGTCATACCAAGTGAAAGTAACCAGTTCTTACAAGTTTCACGCCAAAATGCAAACCACTCTAAATCTTCACCAGGCTTACAGAAGAATTCAAGTTCCATTTGTTCGAATTCACGTGTACGGAATGTGAAGTTACCAGGCGTGATTTCGTTACGGAAGCTCTTACCGATTTGGCCAATACCAAATGGAAGTTTTTTACGCATAGAGCGTTGTACGTTTTTAAAGTTTACGAAAATACCTTGTGCTGTTTCAGGACGAAGGAAGATTTCGTTCGTGCTAGACTCTGTAACACCTTGGAATGTTTTGAACATTAAGTTGAACTGACGGATTTCAGTGAACTCTTCACTACCGCAATCAGGACATTTTACTTCATGTTCTTTCATTAAGTCAGCCATTTGGTCGAAAGTAAGACCATCAACAACCATTTCGATGCCTTTTGCATCTAATGCATCTTCAATTAATTTGTCAGCACGGTGACGCGCTTTACATTTTTTACAGTCGATCATTGGATCGTTGAAGTTACCAACGTGACCAGAAGCGATCCAAGTTTTTGGGTTCATTAAAATAGCTGCGTCTAAACCAACGTTGTATGGAGATTCTTGAATGAATTTTTTCCACCAAGCTTTTTTAACGTTATTTTTTAATTCGATTCCAAGTGGACCGTAATCCCAAGTGTTTGCAAGACCACCGTAAATTTCAGAACCAGGGAAAACAAAACCGCGATGTTTCGCTAAGTTTACAACTTGTTCCATTGAATACATAATAAAATCCTCCTTTTGAAAGTTAACGTATTGGCGATGACGTGCTCTGGTACTTGTGAAACGAGCGGTATATGCTTTGAAAAACATAAAAAAAACGCTCATCCCAAGGCTTAATTGCCTAGGGACGAGCGTTTGCCCGCGGTTCCACCCTAGTTGATACACAACAGGTGCATCCACTTTATCACGTATTGCTCGGGACTGCCGTTTCCTTGCGGCATCAGGCTTTCACTATCCCTGAATCGCTTTTTGTGCAAGTACTTATAAGTCCGTCATCGCTACTTATATTAATAATAATGAACATATTCTAACACGTTCTTTTTTAAATCTCAATAGAGGAACGCGTCTATCTATGATAGAGTCTCGCCTATTTTTTCGTTATTTATTCCGTAATTTTGTTTAATGTGCTTAATTGCTTCACGTTTACTAAGGGGAGCAAGCTCGTTATTTTGCACGTATTCCCAAACGACATCGGGCTTCGTTTTTGCATACTCGCGAAGGACCCAGCCAATCGCTTTTTGAATGAAAAATTCTTTTGAAGAATGTAGTTGTCCAATAATCCAGAAAAGAAGTTCTTCGTCCATCTTTTGTTTATATTTTAGCTGGAATAAAATAGCGGCGCGTTGTAACCAGATGTTGTCTGATGCAATCCATTTTGGAATATAGGCAGAAATTAATTCCGGATGTTTTAAAAAGATATTTCCTAAAAATGTAGGGACGATGCTATCAACAGAATCCCACCAAGATTTTGTTACAATAAGTTCTTCTAAAAACGGGATATGCGTTTCGTTTATATGCTTTTTATATTTTTGCATAATATCGAGTGCGGCCGCTTGAAATTCACGTTCTGGTAAATCCCAAAGCTCACGTACGATAACTTGGAAATCTTTTTGATCTGGGGGAGTATGTATTTGGATGACGTCTTTCAATAGTTGTCTTCTTTCAGGTGTTTGAATACCGAGAAATGGGAAGTGATTTTTCATATAACGTGCCATCGGTTCTGCTTTTTCAGGATTTTTATGGGCTGTGAAATGCTCTTGTAATGCTTGTACAAATGGATGCATAAGTGCGTTCTCCTCTCTTATTATCTCGCTCCTATTATTATACAGAGAGTTTGGATAAATTTTAAAACATAACTTGTAAAGTAATGAAATATGTTGAGAGTAGAGAGGAGAGGATAAGATGGAAGATCAAGGCGTACTAGCAGGTTTCTTTGCTCTTAGTTTTGCGTTTATTCTTGTTGTATTGATTTGGGCAATTATTGCGTATTTATTAACGGCTTTTGCACTGTATACGATGGCGAAAAATGATGGTGCAACGGATGGTGCTCTTGCGTTTATTCCTTTTTTAAATAGTAAGATATGGGGTGATTTAGCAAAAGACAAATTACCGGATTTCTTAAAAGAAGAAGCAGGATGGAAAGTATTCGGCATATATGTCGCGTGTTTCATTTTTAACTTCGTACCAATTCTATATTTATTAGCAACAGCTGTATCGATTGTGCTGTCTATTTATCTTATCTACGCAATTTTAGATAGATACGGAACGAATTCTATATTGTTTACGATTATTCATACAATCACATTTTCGGTTTTCTTACCGATTCACTTGTTCATTATTCGGAATGAGCCGGTAAGGTATAACGAGTAGGGATATTTGAAAAATCATTCATATAATTGTATTGAACAAGAAAAAGGGCTGTCACATGTGACAACCCTTTTTCTACTACATAAGGTAGCGTAAATAAATATAAATATGAGAAATGATTAATGAAACGATCATAATTGGGAAGCCGACTTTAAGGAATTCCATGTAGCTAAATTTATGGCCCTCACGACTTGCGATACCTGCAACAATTACGTTAGCAGAAGCTCCGATTAATGTTCCGTTTCCACCTAGACAAGCACCTAATGCTAATGCCCACCATAATACGTCGATTTGTGCGTCAGAAGGTGATAAACCTAGCCCAACTGCCATATCGTTAATAAGTGGGATCATTGTTGCAACGAATGGAATGTTATCAATTGTCGCAGAGGCGATACCAGATACCCATAAAATAAGGATAGATGCGTAAGAAACATCTCCACCTGTTATTCCAATTACTTTTTGAGCTAACATTTTGATAAGGCCGATATCAATAAGTCCTCCAACAAGTACGAATAGTCCTGCGAAGAAGAAGATTGTTACCCACTCTACACTTGCGAATACCTCTTCAATTTCATGTTCTTTCACACCGATTAGCATAAGTACAGTAGCACCAGTTAAAGCGATGATAGCTGCATCAACATGGAAGATTGAATGAGTCATGAAACCTACGATTGTAAGTCCAAGTACGGTTAAAGATTTTTTCATTAATACTGGATCTTTAATGTATTGTTTTTCATCTAAACTCATTAATTTTTTAATTTGTACAGGATCAGCAATTAATTGTTTACGATACATGAAGTAAAGTATTGTCGCTGTAACAGCAATAATAATGATTACGATAGGTGCTAAGTTGAATAAGAACGCATTGAAATCTAAATGCTTATTTGCAGAACCAATCATAATGTTAGGTGGATCACCAATTAATGTTGCTGTTCCTCCAATGTTTGAAAAAATAATTTCAGAAAGTAAATAAGGAACAGGATTTACTTTCAGTATGCGCGTAATAGATAAAGTAACTGGAACAACAAGAAGTACAGTTGTAACGTTATCTAAAAATGCGGAACCAAGCGCAGTAAGTAAGGAAAGTGAAATTAAAATTTTAATTGGATTTCCTTGCGCCCCTTTTGCTGCTTTAATGGCAACGTATTGGAAGACACCCGATTTACTTGTAATGTTCACCAGAATCATCATACCGATGAGTAGCGTAATCGTCCCCCATTCAATATGTTTCGTAAAGGCGTTGTGTAAATCAACGACCCCCATAATTACCATGAGTGCTGCACCAAGAAGTGCGATGACAGCGCGATTAATTTTTTCTGAAATAATAATGGCATATGTAATTAAAAAGACTGCGATAGCAAAATAATACTGCCAGTTTGCGAGCTCTTGCGTTGTTTCGTGCAAAACTCTCATCTCCTTTCATTCACTTTTCTTAGTGTGTCAAAAAATTAACTAGATGAAACACACATAACGTCATTATAAAGTAGAAAAAAGGGGGATGTAAATGAAAGGGCTTATTTTGTCATATTTTCTGCATCGGTCATTTTTTCTTATTTTTAAAAATATTTGTGGGCATTTGACATATATATAAGATACATCCAATCTGAATATTTAAAATGGAATTAGCATTCGAGCTTGTTCGTGTAGGAGTGTCAAATAGAAAGGAATGACAAAGATGATAAGGAAGGGATCGTATGGATGAACAACGATTTTTATTTTTGGATTTTGAGTTTACGATGCCCCAGCACAGAAAAAAACCAAAAGGATTTTTCCCGGAAATCATTGAAGTAGGACTCGTTTCGGTTGTTGGCTGTAAGGTAGAAGACACGTATTCAGCTCATGTTAGGCCGAAAACTTTTCCTTCTTTAACGGATCGATGTAAGAAATTTTTAGGAATTAAACAAGAAGTCGTAGATAAAGGAATTTCGTTTCCAGAACTCGTTGAAAAACTTGCAGAATATGAAAGGAGATGTAAACCAACCATTGTTACGTGGGGAAATATGGATATGAAAGTGTTGAAGCATAATTGTGAAATGGCAAGAGTAGACTTTCCGTTCTTAGGCCAGTGTCGTGATTTATCACTTGAGTATAAGAAGTTTTTTGGGGAGAGAAATCAAACAGGATTGTGGAAAGCAATTGAGGCATATGGAAAAGCAGGGACGGGTAAGCATCATTGTGCGCTAGATGATGCGATGACGACGTATAATATTTTTAAATTAGTAGAAAAAGATAAAGAGTATTTAGTGAAACCAGCACCTCCAACGTTAGGAGAACTCGTTGATTTTTCAAAAGTGTTAAAGAAAGTGAGTACACAGTAACGACCAAATTGCACAGTATGTAATTTGGTCGTTTTGTTTTTTTAAAGTTTGTAGTCTTTTTTTAACTGCTCTAATGTTTCTAGACTACGAACCGCAAAAGGTGAATCATCTTCAGAAAATGAATTCATTTGAGTTTCCAATGCTAATTTGAGTGACTCTGTATACTCTGGAATTTCTCCTTCATATTTCTTCACCATTTGCTCTGGAATGTTCGTCTGTTCACGGAAAGCTAAAGCACGTCTTTCATGGAAAAATGGTACGTCAGCTTGTTTTACGTTATGTAAGTCACCTTGCACCGGATGTTTTAAAACAGCTAACACTTTTACGACGTAACTGCCAGGACGGCTATTTGTAACTTCGCCGATGTATTTGCCAGTTTTATAAATACCAGTAACGATTTCACCAATTTCAAATGTTTCTCTCATATTTTTCACCTCAAGTTTATAGTAAGGAAAGTGTGCGAAGGAGTCAAAGAAATCATTCGCTTTCGGAATGCCCCCTTGAGAATATGGATAGGTTCCACTATAATTTTATATTATATAACAGAAAATTCTGATGTTTTTTGAATCCTATAATAAGGAGTGTTCCGTATGATGCCTTTATATTTTCCGGAAGATAAAACAGAATATATTATTCCAGGGATTGTTTGCGTTCTATTTATCATTGGTGCCGTTGCTACGTGGCGTATGTTCATTCGTGTATCAAAACGCGAAGCGGAGCGATTACAGAAAGTTGAAGAAAAACTTTTAGCGGAAAAGAAACAGTAACTCATTTTTGTATGTTTCCCTCTATGCTCGGACAATCTAAGGGCAGAATATATTTTGGAGGGAATAGAATGAAAAAACGGCTTTTTTTAAGTTGTTGTTTATTATTTCTGATGGCAGGTTGTGACCAAGGGAAGCCGAAAGAAATTGACGTGAAATTACATAATGCTTCAGGCGATGAAGTGGGGACTGCGAAAGTAGTGCAGCAAACAAGCGGAGTGAAAATTACGATTAAAGGGGAAGGTTTCGCACCAGGCGCGCACGGACTGCATGTACACGAAATTGGTGAGTGTAAAGCACCACGTTTTGAATCATCTGGTAATCATTTTAATCCTGATAATAAAAAGCATGGACTTCTTAATCCGAAGGGTGCAGAAAACGGTGATTTACCGAACGTAATTGCAGACGGTTCTGGAAAGATCAAGGCAGAAATCGATGCGCCGCACATAACGCTTGAAGAAGGGAAAACAACGATTCATAGAAAAGATGGAGCGTCTATTATTATTACAGAAAACGCTGATGATGGTATGACACAACCAACAGGTAAATCAGGTGATCGAATTGCTTGTGGTGTCATTGTAAAAAAAGCGTCGGATATGAAGAAAAAGTAAAAGCTACCGTGCATGGTAGCTTTTTTTGTGAAACGTATTTGAAAAGATATTGATAAAGGAGGTTTTCCCGAATTACCTCCTTTCTTATTCTGAAAACGTATGGCGCAGTCTATTTAAAATTTCTTCTAAAACAGATCTTGGACAGCCGATGTTAATTCGAATATGTTCTTCGCCGCCTAATCCGTATTTCTCACCAGGTTCAACGATGATTTTCCCTTTTTCCTCAAGTAATGCAGTGCGTTCATTTTGAGAAAGGTGTAGGCGGGAGCAATCGATCCATAATAAAAAGCTACCTTCTGGTTTCGTTACAGAAAGAGCGGGTATGTGATTTTTAATATATTTACAAGCGAATTGAGCGTTATCTTCTATATATAATCGAATTTCATGTAGCCAATCATTACATTCTGTATAGGCACTTTGCATCGCTGTATAGGCAAATGTATTTAATCCGTGGAAACCTTGTCTATATTGGATAGATATAAAGGTTTGACGGAGTTTTTCGTTTGGAATGATAATAATCGATGCCTGTAATCCAGCGATATTAAATGTTTTACTCGGAGCCATACAAGTAATCGTGCGCGCTGCTAATTCTTCAGATAAGGAAGCGAACGGTGTATGCGTATGATCTCCGTAAATAATATCGGAATGAATTTCATCCGCGACAACGATTACATTATATTTTGTACATAACGTGCCAAGTTGTGTAAGTTCCTCTTTTGACCAAACACGCCCGATTGGATTGTGAGGACTACAAAGAAGCATGAGTTTGACGCCTTGTTGAAATTGCTTTTCTAAATGATCGAAGTCTATCGTATATGTATCATTTTGTTTCTGTAAAGGACTCACGCATAATCGTCTGTTGTTTGTTGTGACCATTTCGAAAAATGGGGGATAAATAGGTGGTTGTACGAGAACGGATTCGTTTTCCTTTGTGAAGGCCTGTATGCTCGCACTAAGAGCTGGAACGATTCCCGCGCTAAAGACAATCCAATCTTTTTGAATATCCCAGTTGTACTGTTTTTTTGTCCAGTTACAAATAATATCTCCAATATTTTCGGGAGGAAGTGTATAGCCGAAAATAGGATGCTCGATACGTTTCTTTAAAGCAGTCTGAATTGGTTGTGGTACTTCAAAATCCATATCAGCAATCCAAGCATGGAGAAGTTCTTCGTTTTTATACGTATCCCATTTCGTACTATGAGTTCCACGTCGATTGACTGTTTTATGAAATAGTTGCATAAGTTTGCCCCCTTCTTCTGTAAACCGTTAAGTTATGAAAGTTCTCTCTCTTCTTATAGAATAGCTGATGTGATAGGATAAAGAAAAGCATTAAAAAGTGAAAAGGCGGGAAGCGAATGGGTACATATGAAAAGATGATAGAGGTTGTGAAGAATTGGGATCCGTTTCAAATGGGACCGGAGTTTTATGAAACAGAAGCGAGCGATGTTGTGAACGTCGTAAGTGTGTTCGACGATCCAAAATACATCGCAAAAAAGATTCAACATATATACTTTATGTCTTTTGAGGAAGTACCTGCGCTTGGAAAATGTGAGAAGTTAGCTGTGGAATTACTTGTAATAAAAGAAGGCGGAAGTTGTTCATTGTAGGCTGTCGGAATTTCCGACAGCCTTTTGTATTATTGTGCAGAAAAAGCGATAATTTCTTCATAAACAAGTTCAGGCTTTTCTTCAGGTAGTAAATGTCCTGTGTTTTCGTAAGAAATAAATTTCGAATTTGGTAAATCTTTGTGTAGCCGATGACCTACATGTACAGGGACGACACGATCTTTTTCACCCCAAATGAGTAGTGTAGGTGTTTCGATTTTTTGTAATTCAGTTGAAGATAAATCACCTTCACGGTCTCTTATCATACGAGTTAAAGCAGGGAATATACGGTTGTCATAAAAAGGAGCGGAGTAACCTTCCTTCATTTCATCGTCAATTAATGAGTGATCATGAACGACATTCATTAAGTTATGAACAATCCCGCGCCGTATAATCCAGTTCTTTACGTATAAATGAAAGAACGGTAAATAAGAAGAGTACAGTAAAGGTAAGGTTGCGCGTGCTAAATAGCTAGAGCTGCATAGTAAAATTGTCTTTGAGATTAATTCAGGGCGTATACGGTTTACATAGAGAGAAATTTGTCCACCCATAGAATGCCCAACTAACACAATATTTGAGAGAGATAAATGTTCAATTAAATCGATAATAACCGTTGCTAAATTATGATAAGAATACTTAAAGAGATGAGACTTATCACTTTTTCCGAACGGTGGCAAATCAAGAGCTAGTACTGTTCCTGCTTTCGATAATAAAGGAATGAGGCGGCGGTAACTGAATGAGGAAGATAAAAAGCCGTGAACGAGTACGAAAGTAGGACGTTCCGTTTTGTTGTCATGTTCATACAATTCGTAATGAATAGTAGTGCCGCGAGTGGAAAAAGTGAAATAAGGACAAGTATATTCGTGATTCATTTTTTGTCACTCCATTGATTTTTGTTCATATCATTTCCAAGGAAGAAAAAAATATGTTAACAAAAAAAGGCAAGATGACGATGTCATCTTGCCTTTCGCTTATTTATTATTACCCACGAACAATATTAGTCGGTGTTTTTCCTTGTAACCCTGCAACTAAATTTTCAGCGGCTGTCATAGCCATTTGCTGCCTAGTTTTTAACGTTGCAGATCCAATATGCGGTAAAGTCACAACATTTTGTAATGATAAGAGCGGATTATCTTTTTGAATCGGCTCTTGTGTAAACGTATCGATGCCTGCTGCAAAGATTTTCTTTTCTGTTAACGCATGTATTAATGCTTCTTCATCTACTGTTTTCCCGCGAGAAGCATTAATAAAGATTGCGGTTTCTTTCATTAATGAAAATTCTTTTTCTCCGATAAGATGATACGTTTCATCTGTTAATGGAGTAAGAAGAACAATAAAGTCAGATTGTTTGAGTAGCGTCTGTAAATCACAATATGTAGCATCGAATTTTTGTTCAGCTTCTTCTTTACGGCGACGGTTATAATACAGAACATTCATATCAAATCCGAATTTCGCCCGTTTTGCAACGGCTTCTCCAATTCGTCCCATTCCGATAATACCGATTGTACTATGGTGTACATCCAGCCCGAAGTGCTCTTTTCCGATTTCGGCGTTCCATTCACCATTTTTCACGTAGGAGTCGAGTTCGCAGACGCGGCGACCAGCAGATAACATAAGAGCGAAAACAAGGTCCGCTACTGTATCATCTAATACATATGGTGTATTCGTTCCAATGACATTGCGCTTTTCCATCGCTTGTAAATCAAAATTATCGTAACCGACAGAAATGTTGCTCACTACTTTTAAGTTAGGAGCTACATTTAATAATTCTTCATTAATAGCAGATCCGAAATTTAATAATCCATCTTTATCTTGTATTTTCTCTAATAGGACATCACGAGGTACCTTCTCATTTTGCTCCCATTTTTCATAATCACAGTGTTCTAATAAGTAGTTTTCTACAAATGTTGGAACTGGTTCAGCAATATAAATTTTTGGTTTCACGGTTCCATCCCCTTTCGCTTTATCACGCATTTTTCCGCTGATTAAAGTTTCACTTTACCCCGCTTTAACGAGCAGTAAGACTCCCACCTAAAAAGACGGCTGAGGCAAAGAAGTGAGGTGGGAGATCAACTGCTCGTAAAAGCCCGATTGGTTCAACTAATAATCAGCGGGGTGAAGCATTCCGCTGATTAAAGTTTCACTTTATTTTGACATAATTCACTAAAAAAATCTTCTTTTCAAACTGGAAAGGGTATTTGTATAATTTAGACACAACCGAAAAGGAAGGATGATTTATATGGTGACAGAAAAAGAATTAGAATTATTAGCTTGTCTTGAAAAAAGTAGTCGATTATCTGTAGATACATTAGCGAAGCTGTTAAATATAGAAGTAGAAGAAGTAAAGAAGATGGTTGAAAAATTAGAAGAGGAAAAGATTATTGTGGATTATGTAACACATATCGATTGGACGAAGGTGAAAGAACATACAGGTTTAACGGCGATGATCGATGTGAAAGTTACGCCAAAGCGCGGTGTTGGATTCGATGCGGTTGCTGAACAAATTTATCGTTATTCAGAAGTGAAATCTGTGTATTTAATGTCGGGGACATACGATCTTTCTATTACATTAGAAGGAAAGACAATGGGAGAAGTAGCGATGTTTGTTTCTGAGAAATTAGCAACAATTGAATCTGTCGTTTCTACAACAACGCATTTCATTTTGAAAAAGTATAAACATGAGGGAATTATTTACGAAAAAAACGATGATGATAAGCGCATTGTGGTGACACCATGAAGCAATTTGAACTATCTAGAACGGCAGAATCTTTACAACCATCTGGTATTCGAAAGTTTTTCGATTTAGCAGCAAATATGAAAGGTGTTATTTCTCTTGGAGTAGGAGAGCCTGACTTTGTTACACCTTGGAATGTAAGGCAAGCATGCATCCGTTCTTTAGAACAAGGATATACGTCATATACAGCAAATGCAGGATTATTGGAACTGCGCCAAGAAATAGCAAAGTATCTAAAAAAACAATTTGCAGTATCTTATGATCCGAACGATGAAATCATTGTTACAGTTGGAGCGAGTCAGGCGTTAGATGTAGCGATGCGCGCCATTATAAATCCTGATGATGAAGTACTCATTATTGAACCAAGTTTCGTTTCTTATGCACCGCTTGTGACATTAGCTGGAGGAGTTCCGGTTCCTGTGGCAACGACTTTAGAAAACGAGTTTAAAGTACAACCAGAACAAATTGAAGCAGCTATTACAGCGAAAACAAAGGCAATTTTGCTTTGTTCACCAAATAACCCAACAGGTGCAATGTTAAATAAATCCGAGCTTGAAGAAATAGCAGTGATTGTTGAGAAGTACAATTTAATCGTATTATCTGATGAAATTTATGCAGAGCTTGTATACGACGAAGTATATACAAGTTTCGCGAGTATTAAAAATATGCGCGAGCATACAATTTTAATTTCGGGATTTTCAAAAGGGTTTGCGATGACAGGATGGCGCCTCGGTATGATTGCAGCTCCTGTTCAATTTTCGGAATTAATGCTTAAAATTCATCAATATTCCATGATGTGTGCACCGACAATGTCTCAGTTCGCAGCACTCGAAGCGTTACGCGCGGGGAATGATGAAGTAATTCGGATGAGAGATAGTTATAAGAAACGCCGTAATTTTATGACGACATCGTTTAATGAAATGGGTTTAACGTGTCATGTGCCGGGCGGAGCATTTTATGTCTTTCCTTCTATTTCTTCAACTGGACTATCTTCGGCAGAATTTGCAGAACAGTTATTATTAGAAGAAAAGGTGGCTGTTGTACCTGGAAGTGTATTTGGCGAAAGTGGTGAAGGATTTATTCGTTGCTCGTATGCAACATCGCTTGAACAACTTATGGAAGCAATGAAGAGAATGGAACGGTTTATAGAAAATAAAAAAAGGACAAAACATAATACGTTTTGTCCATAAAAGGGGGGGAATACTAGAAAGCCATGTGTTAGTATTCTATCCCAATATTAGAAAATTATACGTACTCTAGGAAATTTTTCGTTAATTTTGAATGAGTTCTGTCATAGTGGTATAATTTACTAATATAAGGTATGCATATCCTGAGTAGCTTTACTTAGGGTACGTACTAACTAATCGGATATTTAACAATAAATCATCTGCTTTACTATCTACAATTGTAGAGAAAATGGTAACGTATGGGAGTGTTTCATATGTCAGAACAATATACAACTGGAGTGGTTGTAACAGGGAAAGTGACTGGGATTCAAGATTACGGAGCATTTGTAGCGTTAGATGCAGAAACACAAGGGCTTGTGCATATATCTGAAATTACAAATGGATATGTAAAGGATATTCATGACTTTTTAAAAGTCGGCGATACAGTAGAAGTAAAAGTACTTTCAATTGATGAAGAACACAGAAAAATGAGTTTATCGTTAAAAGCGGCGAGAAGAAAACAAGGGCGGATCCTTATACCGAATCCATCTGAGAACGGATTTAATACGCTGCGAGAAAAGCTAACCGAATGGATTGAAGAGTCCGAGTTAACAAAGTAAAAGAGGAGCGCATATGAGCGTTCCTCTTTTACTTTGTCTTATGATATATATTTGCAAATATGATTGCATGCAATCATATTCGTATGTCGGAGGTGAAATAAAGACATACTGACTAGTGGATTTCGTTCGTTTCTGGGTGAGTGCCAAGATTTTCTGATGGTTTAAAGAGTAAACCAAGATTGATAAGCCCAGAAATACCGACGATGCCGTAAATAATACGGGAAAGAGCTGAATTTTGTCCACCGAAAATGGCTGCCACTAAGTCAAACTGGAAGAACCCGATTAGTCCCCAGTTCACGGCGCCAATTACAGTAAAGACTAATGCGATACGTTGCAGAGTACTCATGAAAAAGCCCCCCTTAATTGTGAAGCGTGAACAAGCGATGAGTTAATTAACTCCTTTATAGAATGGTGTAGTTATGTTGTTTTTATACATAAAAAATATAAGAAAAAGGATGTATATACATCTATACCGAAAAATGCGAATTTTTATGCAAAAAATGAACTTTTTCTAAAAAATATATATTGGTTACGTTTACAATGGTTGAATCGCTTGATTTACAACTTCAGTTTCGCTAAAGTGAATACAGAAATACATA
This sequence comes from Bacillus sp. K2I17, assembly GCF_002209985.1. NCBI lineage: Bacteria > Bacillati > Bacillota > Bacilli > Caryophanales > Bacillaceae > Bacillus > Bacillus sp. K2I17. The sequence goes on along the minus strand of NZ_NJGF01000005.1, from coordinate 4,004 downwards.
TACATTATTGGAGGGAAAAAGATGAGTACACATGTAACGTTCGACTATTCTAAAGCGTTATCCTTCATCGGTGAACATGAAATCACTTATTTACGTGATGCAGTGAAAGTAACACATCATGCAATCCACGAAAAAACTGGAGCTGGGAACGATTTCCTTGGGTGGGTAGACCTTCCGCTTCAATATGACAAAGAAGAATTTGCTCGCATTCAAAAATGCGCAGAAAAAATTAAAAATGACTCTGACATTTTACTTGTTGTAGGTATCGGTGGTTCTTACCTAGGAGCACGTGCAGCAATCGAAATGTTAAACCATTCTTTCTACAACACGCTATCTAAAGAACAACGTAAAACTCCACAAGTGCTATTTGTTGGACAAAACATTAGCTCCACTTACATGAAAGATTTAATGGACGTATTAGAAGGTAAAGACTTCTCTATTAACGTTATTTCCAAATCAGGTACAACAACAGAGCCGGCACTAGCATTCCGTATTTTCCGTAAGTTATTAGAAGAAAAGTATGGAAAAGCAGAAGCTCGCAAACGTATTTATGCAACGACAGATAAAGCACGTGGTGCATTAAAAACATTAGCTGATAACGAAGGTTACGAAACATTCGTTATTCCAGATGATGTTGGAGGACGTTTCTCTGTATTAACGCCAGTTGGTTTATTACCAATCGCAGTAAGTGGCTTAAATATTGAAGAGATGATGAAAGGTGCAGCTGCTGGTCATGATGACTTCGGTGCATCAGAACTAGAAGAAAACCCAGCTTACCAATACGCAGTAGTTCGTAACGCTTTATACAATAAAGGAAAAACAATTGAAATGCTTGTTAACTATGAGCCGGCACTTCAATACTTCTCTGAATGGTGGAAACAGTTATTTGGTGAAAGTGAAGGGAAAGATCAAAAAGGTATTTTCCCATCTTCAGCAAACTTCTCAACTGACTTACACTCATTAGGTCAATACGTTCAAGAAGGTCGTCGTGACTTATTCGAAACAGTTCTGAAAGTAGGTAAATCTACACATGAACTAACAATTGAATCAGAAGAAAACGATTTAGATGGATTAAACTACCTTGCTGGTGAAACTGTAGACTTCGTAAACACGAAAGCATACGAAGGTACATTACTTGCACATAGCGATGGTGGCGTACCAAACTTAATCGTAAATATCCCTGAATTAAATGAGTACACATTCGGTTACCTTGTATACTTCTTCGAAAAAGCATGTGCGATGAGCGGCTACTTATTAGGCGTAAATCCATTCGACCAACCAGGAGTAGAAGCATACAAGAAAAACATGTTTGCTTTACTTGGTAAACCAGGATTTGAAAAGTTAAAAGCAGAATTAGAAGAGCGTTTAAAATAATAAAAAGCGACCGGAATCCGGTCGCTTTTTATTATTTTATCGAAAAGTCCATCGGTATATTCAAACTAGAGTGGGTATGCTAAAGAAAAAGTCTAGGAGGGATGGGCTTGATTCCGATTCAATCAAATTTAGAAGGACGTACATATGCGTTATATAAGTTGGAAGAGATAATGAAGCCACTTGGGTATAACATTGGTGGCAATTGGGATTACGATAAAGGATGCTTTGATTACAAAATCGATGAAGAAGATGGCTATCAATTTTTACGAGTGCCATTTACAGCAGTGAATGGCGAATTAGATGTGCCTGGTGTAATAGTCCGTCTGGAAACGCCGTATATTCTTTCGCACGTATATCAAGACGAACTAGATGATCACGTAAATACTTTAACGGCTGGAACGAGTGGAATGGATCAATTTGCTGAGCCGAAAGATCCAGATGGAGATGTGAAAAGAAAATATATCAATATTGGGAAAGTGCTCATGCAGGAACTAGAAAAACATTTTCTTAATGGTGAATAACAATGAGTATGTCGCTTTCAATGAGAACAAAGGAATGGACTGGATTAATCATATATTGTTCGTCGCGTTTTATACCTAGTAAGAGAATATTTTGCTTTAAAAGAGTATAGCTACAATTTGCAAAAGTTTGTCCAGTGCAGGAAGGATAAAGCTCCATCAGTTGTAATTTGTTATCAGAGATTTCATCGTAAAGTGAGAATAGTACGCCTGAAATGGAAGGGAATAAAAGAGAAGCGGTAAATACGTAGCTCGTTAATTTATTTCCTTCTATAATTTCTGATACACCAGCTCTAGTTGCATTTTGTATTTGTTCAGAAGTAAGAAGTTCGGCGATGCAGTGAATGTTTGGATTGAGACCTTTCGCAGTTAAAATATTTAAAATGGACTGTGTATCTGCTAAGCTTTCATTTTTTTCTTTATCAGCTGTTATTAATATAGTGTGAGCCGTTGTAATGTTAGCTTTTAATAAAGTTTGATCGTGATGCGGGCAACCCTTTATAAATTCTAAATGATGAAATGGTTTTGGAAGTAAAGAAAGTGTTTCATCAATTAAAACGATATCAAGGTTCGGTTGTAAGATGTGCATTTGTTTTACAACATGTTTTGCCCGTTCATTCCAACCCACGATAATCATATGACCGTTAGAGGTAGCGGCTTCTTCTCCTTTAATTTTCATATATTGTTTATTAATCATATCAGTGGCGAACAGAACCATATAATAAGAACAAAAACCGGTTCCAAATAAAATAATACCCATACCGATAAGTTTGCCTATTAGTGTATGCGGGGCAAAGTCACCATAGCCAACGGTGAAAATGGTAACGATTGACCACCAAACTCCATCAAACCATGTGGTGAAGTGCGATGGCTCTAATCTATGTATAAGGAAGCCAGAAAAAGCAGTAAGTAAAACAATAAAGCAAACTAAACGAAAAATAATGGAATCACGAAATGTATCTACTAAATTTGGACGGGATTTCAAACTCTTATTCCTCCTTACTTTGCAGGACTACATTCATTGTTACCATTATAGAAAAAAGAAAAACTCTCTAATTTAAAAGAGAGTTTGTTTTACATTACATACTTTCTAATTCAGTTTGTTGGACACTTTCAAGATGCTGGAGGGCGTAGTAAACATCAGCGGTATGCCTTTTTTGATCGATAGATAATTTCAAATGTAAATAGTGAGAGCCATTCTCCAATGTTTTGAGCTTCATATTCTTAACTTTTATATCCATTTCTTTTATTTCTTCAATTACAATTGGGATATTGTCCATATTTCGCACGACAAGTTTTACTGCGATATCACGTTGACGAAATGATCTCGGTCCTACAAATTTCATTGCTAATGGTATAAGTTCAACGCTAATCATAAGGAAACACATTCCGAAAATCGCTTCGATATAGAATCCAGCCCCAACAGCAATACCAATACCAGAAGCACCCCAAATCATAGCAGCAGTCGTTAGTCCTGCAATGCTATCGTTTCCTCTTCGTAAAATAACACCGGCACCTAAAAAACCGATTCCTGATACAATTTGAGCGGCAAGTCGAAGTGGATCCATATTCATATGATCGGTATGTGGTAAATTGTAAGCCGCTTTAATAGAAACAATCGTCAGGAGGCAACTAATGATAGAAATAACTAAACAAGTTTTTAAACCAAGTGGTTTTCGTTTTAATTCGCGCTCTAAACCGATAGCGAACCCTAAAATAGCCGAGAGACCTAGTTTGATTAATAAATCGGCATAGTCCATATATATTCCTCCTTGTATGATATGGTATATGAATAAAACATTTATTATAGAAAGAAACGCTTTTGATAGAGTGACTTTATATAGAATATATGTAGGAATTATTTATACATGAAAGAGATATTTCGTTTAAGTATATGATATTAACAAAGAAATTAGGGTGATCTAAAAAAAAGTTTATAAAAGGTGTTGCATTTCGATTTTCACCATGATATATTAATAACCGTCGCTGATGCGGAAACGCAGAAAACGACAAAAAAGAAATTGAAAAACTTAGTTGACATCGAAAAACGAAGATGTTAACATAAGGAAGTCGCAAATGAGCGACCAAGTAGTTCTTTGAAAACTGAACGAA